>DASYML010000219.1:0-3059 GCA_036009045.1 Pyrinomonadaceae bacterium | reverse complement strand
AGTGTGCGTCGGGGTGTGCCTTGAGCGTTCGGAGTTGATGGTGATGGGGTTGCTGGGAGTGCTGAAGGCTGGCGGGGCATATCTGCCGTTAGAGCCTCAGTATCCGATGGCACGCCTGAGTTTCATGCTTGAAGATGCAGGTGTGCGCGTGCTGCTGACGCAGGAACATCTGCTTGACTCTCTGCCGAGCCATTGGTCGCAGGTCATCTGCCTGGATACGGATTGGGAATCCATCGCGCAGCAGAGCGAGCTTAACCCGCAGAGCAATGTGAGCGCGGATAATCTGGCCTATGTGATGTATACGAGCGGTTCGACAGGAACGCCGAAGGGCGTGAGCGTCGTTCATCGCAATGTCGTGCGTCTCGTCAAAGAGACTGGCTATGCCGACTTTGGCCCCGGCGAGACCTTTCTACAATTCGCGCCCATCTCCTTCGACGCTTCGACGTTTGAAATTTGGGGCAGCCTGCTCAACGGAGCGAAACTGGTCCTGATGCCGCCGGGCACGCCCTCGCTGGATGAGCTTGGCGATGCGTTGGGGCGATACGAAATCACTACGCTCTGGTTGACAGCCGGACTCTTTCATTTGATGGTGGACGAGCAGCCGGAGAGCCTGCGCGGTGTGCGCCACCTTCTGGCCGGTGGCGATGCTTTAAGCGTCGCGCACGTCAAGCGCATGCTGGAACGCTTGAGCGATGGAAGGCGATTGATTAACGGCTATGGGCCAACGGAGGGCACGACCTTCACCTGTTGCCATGTGATGGACCGGAACTCCGGCCTTGATACGAGCGTGCCCATCGGTTGGCCCATCGCCAACACGCAGGTCTATGTGCTGGACGAGCAAATGCAACCGGTCCCGACCGGAGTCGCGGGCGAGTTATACATCGGCGGCGACGGTCTCGCTCGCTGCTACCTGAACAGGCCGGAACTGACGGCGGAAAAATTTACGCCGCATCCTTACAGCAACGCGTTGGGCGCGCGGCTCTACAGGACGGGCGACAGCGTGCGTCGCAAGGCGGATGACACGATAGAGTTCCTGGGGCGACTGGACCAGCAAGTGAAGATACGCGGCTTTCGCATCGAGCCGGGCGAGATTGAAACTGCGCTCGCCAGTCACGGAGCGGTGAAGGAGTCCATCGTCCTTGCGAGGAGCGCGGATGGGCCGGGCGAGAAGCGACTGGCGGCCTATGTCGTCCTCAAGCAGTCGAACTCGCTAACGGCGGAAAATTTGCGCGCCTTCTTAAAGGACAGGCTGCCGGAGTACATGGTTCCCTCGGCTGTCATCGTCCTCGACGAGATGCCGCTGACCCGGAACGGCAAAGTTGACCGCCGCGCGTTGTCTTCGCCGGAACAGGCGCAAGCGGGCGCGTTCAAAACTTTCGTTGCACCGCGCACGCCAATCGAAGAAGTGCTGGCGGGGCTTTGGTCTGAAGTCTTAAACGTCAAGCGCGTCGGAGCGGATGCTGACTTCTTCGACCTCGGCGGTCATTCTCTGCTGGCTACGCAACTCGTCTCGCGCGCCCGCGAAATCTTTCATGCGGATGTTGCTCTGCGAGAGCTTTTTGAACACCCGACCGTCGCGGGCTTCGCCGCAGCAATTGAGGAAGCGCAGCGCGCAGGGCAGCCATTCGAGGCCGCGCCGCCCATCCGGCAAGTTCCGCGCGAGGGCCTGTTGCCGCTCTCGTTCGCTCAACAACGTCTCTGGTTCCTGGACCAGTTAATGCCGGGCAGCACTTTCTACAACATCTCCGCCGCCATCAGGTTGTCGGGCCAACTAAACTTCGCAGCCTTGCAGGATGCGCTCTCAGAAATGGTCCGGCGGCACGAAATCCTGCGCACCACTTTTGCTTTTGCAGAGGGCGGTCCGGCGCAGGTGATACATCCTCCGCAACAGTTACCGTTGCCCGTCTTCGACCTCAGCGAATTGGAAGCAGATGAGCGAGAGGCGCGCGTGCTGCACATGGCGAAGGAGGAAGCGCAATACTCTTTTGATCTGGCGAAGGGGCCATTGCTGCGTACCAGCCTGCTGCGACTGGGCGAGTCGGAGCATGTCCTGCTCGTCACGATGCATCACATCATCAGCGATGGCTGGTCTATCGGCGTAATGGTCAGAGAGGTCAGCACGCTTTATCCTGCGTTCGTTGATGGACGCTCATCACCCTTGACTGAACTCGCCGTCCAGTATGCGGATTTTGCTTCCTGGCAAAACGCATGGCTGAGCCGTGAGGTGTTGGAAAGGGAATTGTCCTACTGGAAACATCAACTGGCTAACGTCCCGGCGATGTTGGACCTGCCCACAGACAGACCACGCTCAAAGATGACGGCGCATCGCGGCTCTTCCGAATCCTTCGTACTGTCGGAAGCCTTGAGCGGTTCTCTCAAGGAATTGAGTTTGCGAGAGGGCACGACGCTATTTATGACGCTGTTGGCAGCGTGGCAGGTTTTGCTGGCGCGCTACGCCGGACAGGAAGACGTGTGTGTGGGAACGCCCATCGCCAATCGCAATCGGGTGGAGACGGAATCTCTGATAGGTTTTTTCGTCAACACACTGGTGTTGCGCGTAAAGCTTCAAGGCAATCTCAGTTTCACAGAACTATTGAAACAGGTGAGAGAGGTCTGCCTGGGTGCATACGCGCACCAGGATGTGCCGTTTGAAAAGCTGGTCGAAGAATTACAGCCGGAGCGCAGCCTGCATCACTCGCCGCTCTTCCAGGTGATGTTTGCTTTGCAGAATGCTCCCATGCAACCGCTGCAATTGTCTGGACTGAATTTGAGCATGGTTCAAGTGCCTTTGTCTTCGGCCAAGTTCGACCTGCTTCTCGCCATTCAGGAGTCCGAAGATGGCCTCAGCGCGACGCTGGATTACGACACGGACCTCTTCGACTCGCACACCATCCAACGCCTGACCCGTCACTACGTGAGATTGCTGAAAGGCATCGTCGCAAACCCCTCGCAGCGTCTCAGCACACTGCCTCTGCTCTCCGATGATGAACGCCAACATCTGCTCCTAGAGTGCAACGATACGGCGACGCCGTACCCGCGCCAAGACTGCCTGCATCATC
>DASYML010000218.1:0-26424 GCA_036009045.1 Pyrinomonadaceae bacterium | reverse complement strand
GTTTCCTGCTGCAACCCTATCATCCTTCCAACTGTAACGTGTGAGGGACCATACTCTAACAGAAGCCATGCCTCCTTTAAAGCAAAATCGCTCATCAACTCATTGCGTGCAATGAGTTGATGAGCGACTGAGTCAATCTCCTTTTATACAGGCCCTGCAATTGTCCGGTGCGGTGGGACCAGTTCCCCCAAACTCGTCTCACCGCACCGGCACGGCAATCAAGATACTGCTTCCCCCAAAGCAGCCTCTTGATTGAAACCTGATAAGATGGCCCGTCCCGCTGGCTCTTGAAAAGTCCGACCCGTCTTTAATCTCTCGGCTCAGAGGGTGTCTCGTATCTGCCATCAAGCCACCCTCAGAACCGAGAGAACCACAGATGCTGCCTCCCGACAAAGCAACCTCCGTGGAAATCGAAATCAATGCCCTCGCTGCCGAAACATCTCCGAGCCTGCCAGCGCTGCCAACGCGCCCTCGATGTTCAAAACTCTAACAGACCCCCCTTGAGGAAAACTTGAGGCGGGAAGATTAAGAGAGACTGGAGGCTGGAGAATAGAGGCTGGGAAGACGGAATAAAGGCGAGTGAAGACAGCTTGTTCTTCACTCGCCTCTAGTCTCTAACCTCCAGCCTCTCTTAATTTTAGTTGCCCACGAGGGTCGTGAGGGCGTGCGCCAGTTCCGCTCTTGTGAGGACGCTTTGCGGGCGGAAGGTGAAATTTTCGACGGTCAGCAAATTGTGGCTCAGCGCGACGGCGACATAGGCGCGTTTGGTTTCGGGAATCGCGCTGGCATCCGTCAACTTCGTCAACGCGGACCCGTCATTGGTGAAGACTTCATTCTGCAAGCCTGCCGCGCGCACCAGCGTGACGGCGGCTGTCGCGCGGTCAACCTGTTCGTCTGGATGGAAGAACCCGCCCGGCGCGGCGTCCGTAAAGAGCCTTCCGCCAGCGGCGGCCTGCGCGCTTTCGACGAAGTTCATCGTCGTCGTATCGGTCACGTCCAGATAATGCGACTGGCTCGGCATGTACTGCGGGACGCGCCCGCTCATGACCAGAGCGGCGGCCAGTTGCGCGCGCGAGACTCCGAAATTCGGATGATAGCGTCCGCCGAACGGAAACATCGTGAACATTTGCAGGCTCTGGTAAATCTCCGCACGCGACGGCGCGCTGAGACCGCTCACATCCGAGAGCGGCGCATACTCTATCCGCGTGACCTCAAGCGCACCGTAAATCTGCTGCGTCGGATTGAGCAGGGCGAGCGACCCCAGAGAGTTTGTGACGTGCGCGCTCCATGTCCCGGCGGCGGGCGTTCTGACGGTCACGCGCTCGCGCTTGCCAGTCAATCCCGGTTGGTTGACGGTATTGCCGCCGTCCTGCTTGACGCCGTGCGGGTCAAAGATGGAGAGGGTCATATCGTTGGAGGTCGTCGGCGGTCCCCAGGCGACCTGGAAGGAGGCTAGCACAGCGTTCTGCGGAATCGTCAGGGACGGAGACTGGTACTCGTAGCCGGACCTCACAGTGCCACTGAAAGTTTGCGCGGGGTCCGTCACGAAGCGCACCTGACCGCGATCAATCGTCGCGCGCCAGGCTCCTATGCGGCGTTGCGGGAAAGCTGCCTCCAACATCGCCGCGTAGGCGTTGAGCATCCCAGCGCCCGCTTCGTGTTGATAATAATTCGGCAGCGGCGTGGCCGTGCGGCAGAGTATGTCGCGCACCTGCGCGGGCGTCAAGTTCGGGTTCGCTTCGAGCATCAGGGCGACTGTGCCAGCGACCTGCGGCGCGGAAAAACTGGTCCCGCTCGCCGTCGTATAGAAAGGCAACTCTGTGGACGCGAGGCTCGCATCTCCGCCCGCGAGGCCGTTCGTGCCCGTCAGGTTGACGCCGCTGGCGCGCAGGCTGACGATGCCGACGCCCGGCGCGACTAAGGTCGGATGAAATAAAGCGCTCCCGAAATCTCCACGCGAAGAGAAGCTGGCGAGGTGGCCCAGATTATCCGTCGCGCCGACGCTGATGACCCAGGGCGCGACCGCGTAAGGATTCAAAGTGTGCAGCCCGCTCCCGGTGTTTCCCGCAGAGAAGACGACGTTGACGCCGTGCTCCGTCAGGATGCGCGTGGCGATATTGACGGGGTCGTTCACGTCATAGAGAGCGTTGGCGGAGAAGCTGCAATTCAAGACGCGGACATTCAGTTTCTCGTTATTAGCGAGCAGGTAGTCGAAGCCTGAGAGGACGAAGGAGAGCGTCAAATCGCCCGCGCTCAATCCGACCAGCCGCGCGTTCGGCGCGACGCCGCTGTACTTGCCATTGGAGCGCGTGCCGTTGCCCGCGATGACACCCGCGACGAACGTGCCGTGCCCGTAGGCTTGGTCCGTGTTCGGCAGATTCTCCGTCGCCAAGGGATTATTGAAGCCGAGGCTGAGGCTCTGGGTATCGAGGAGTTTGACGTTCTGCACGACGCGGCCTGAGAGGTCCGCATGTGTGCCGTCGAGGCCGGTGTCGAGCACCGCGACCGTCACGCCGCGCCCCGTTAATGGCGTGCCGCCATTCTTGCTGCTGAGGTCTGTATCAAGCCCCGCGCGATTGACACCGTTGATGTCGAGGCGCGTGTCCATCGTTGATTGCAGCGTGCGATTGCCGTAGATGGAACGCACCGAAGGCAGATGCGAAACCTGCAACAACTGTCGCTTGGTGGCGGTCACGGCGACCATCGGCAAGGCTTTGTAGAGCGTGCCGTTCGACACGTTCAGGCTCCGCAGGTCCGAGAGGTCCGCGTAAGTGACTTGATGATGAAAGGTGATAACGGCGTTGACGTTGCTATCGTCTGTCAAACGATCAAGCAGGAGAGCAAGCTCCGGGTCTACGCTCTGCAAACCGAGTTGGTGCGCGGGGTCAACCCCCGCCCCCGCGAGAGTGTCAGCGCCGGTCCTGACAATCGAACTGGCGCTCGAAATCAGGATGCCTGTCGGGAGGCTGATGATCATTTCGTCAGCGCCCGAAATCTGTATGCCGTTAGGTGAAATACTGAAAGTCTGACCGTCCGCGCCCGTCGCCTGAATGCCATCCGCGCCGGAGATTTGGATACCGTTGGCGCGCAGCAAAGTCATCCCGTCCGCGCCCGTCGCCTGGATGCCGTCCGCGCCCGCCGTTTGAATGCCATCCGCGCCAATCACGTTGACGGTATCCGCGCCCGTCGCCTGAATGCCTGTCGCCCGCCGGATGAGCACAGAGTCAACATGATAGCTCGTGCCGTCCGCGCCGGAAATCTGTATGCCGTCCGCGCCCGGCGCCTGAATGCCATCGGCCCCCGTCGCCTGTATGCCATCCGCGCCCGTCGCTTGAATCCCGTTTGGGCCAACGTAGGTGGAACCGTCCGCGCCCGTGGCCTGGATGCCGTTGGGGGCCGAGTTGCTGATGCCGTCCGCGCCCGTCGCCTGAATGCCGTTGACGCCATAAGAGAGATAGCCGTCCGCGCCCGTCGCTTGAATGCCGGACGTGTTGAGATATTGAATGCCGTCCGCGCCCGTGGCCTGGATGCCGTCCGCGCCTGAGACCTGTATCCCGGCGAAGACGGGACCGACGCCAAGCAGAAGGATGAGCGTCAACGCGGTCAGCCGGTATAATTTCTGGACCATCTTTTCGATCATGTAATCAGGAAGTTGACGCCCGACGAGGTTACGTTTCCCATGCGGCGTCCTGGCGGCAGGCGCGACCCGCGTCGGGACGGGTGGCACTTGCGAGGGGCGAGCCGAAGGCCCGAAAAATAAAACTATCATAGGTAGTAGACCTGAATTATTGCAGCCATCTTATAATTTGGTTGTTTTCCAAAGTTTTCACGATAGTATGGGGCGGATATGTCCGTACGCCTCCGGCTTCACCCGATTAATTCCTTGTAGGTTTTCTGTGTCTCGGACGCGGGTTCGACTCCGAGTTCTTTACGCAGGATGCGGCGCAGGGTTTCATACTGGTCTTTGACGGCGACGCGATTGCCGAGCGCCGCGTGGGCGCGCATCATCAGGCAGTGGATGTCTTCGCGGAACGGGTCATCGCGCAGGATTTGCTGCGCGAGTTTGAGCGAACGCGACCAGTCCTCCGTCTTTTGCGCGACCGCCGCGAGCGATTCCAGCATCCGCAAATACTGCTCGCGGTAATAGGACCGCTGTTCCTCCACCCACTCGTCATAACTGCCCTGCATAAACTCGCCGCGATAAATTTCTATCGCCTGTTCGTAAGCGTTGATGCAGCGGTCAAACTCTCTGGCACGCCGCGCCGCCTCGCCCTCTAAAACGTAGCGGTCGAACTCCTCCGTATCTATCCGGTAGGAGAACTCTGGATTAATCATGTAATCGCCGTCGCGGTAGAGCAGGAAATTCTGTTTGAGCGGCTGGTTGCTGTTGAGCGCCTTGCGAATGTGCGAAACCGTGGGGTGAAAGTTTTTCTCGACCACTTCGAGGTCCGATTCGCCCCAGAAAATATCTATGATGGTGTCCTTGGAGGCGCGGCGATGACGGCGCGAAGCGATGAAGCAGAGAATGTCTCGCGCGCGTTTAGTGGTCCAGGCATCAGCGGCGAAGGGCTTGGTAGGGTCTCTATAAATCTCTACGGGGCCGAGCATGTTGATGGTCAGGTCAACGACAGCCTTGGGAGCGGTCGCGGCCACCATGCCCGCCTGTGCCGCCGGATAAGCGAGCGCGGGCTGCGCCGTCGCGGACGACACGGAAGATGTCTCACTCGCATGGGCTTCGGCGAGATGCTCGCGGACATCTGGCGGGAGGAGTTCGGCGGCTTCGGGGACGGCGAAGAGGCGCGGGTTGCGTGCCACTTCGCGCTGCAACCAGTACTCGTAATCATAACGCGCGGCGAGGTCGAGCGCGCGCCGCAAGTGTTCCAGCATGTCGCCTTCACGCCCCGCGTTGAGGTCGCAAGCGGCGAGCGCCATGCAACCCTGCACTTCGTAATAATAAAGCCCGTGCGCGCGGAAATATGCGAGCGCGGGTTCGAGGTCCGCGCGCGCGCTGTCCGTGTCGCCGTGTGCGAGCAGGATGCGCCCGCGTGTGAGCATCGCCGCGTGTTGGCCCATCTCATTTCCATCATGAGCACGCGCGGCGATGAGCCGCTCGATGAGTGCGCGCGCACCCGTCAAATCTCCTATCTGCAAATTGAGCACGGCCTGCTCTTCCAGCAGTTCGCAGAGCGAGAGGTCTATCCCCGCGTCATCATAAGCACGCGCGGCACGCTCATAATATTCTTTGGCCCGCGCCACTTCCCCGCGCTCGCGGTAGAGGTCGCCGTAGGTCTGAAAGACTTCGGCGCGATGCTGTATGAGATTGAAAAGCTGGCAGCGTTCGAGCGCGCGTTCGAGATGCTGTTCGCAAGTTTCCATCTCGCCACGAAAGAGATAGCAGCGGGCCATGTTGGCGAGCGCCCAGGCTTCCTGCGGCATGGGCGGCCCGCTGGTGTGCTCGCGAATCATGCGGCGCAGCCAGCGCAGGGCTTCACCGAAATCGCCGCGCACCATCGCGGGCAGGCCCAGGTTATGCGCGATGATGCGTATGTAATGTTCGTCGTTGCGCTCTTCCGCCGATTGGAGCGCGGCGCGAAATTCCAGTTCCGATGCCGTCAACTGTCCTGTCGCCACAAGGCACAGCCCGCGCGTATTGCCGCACTTGATACGCACGACGGAGCCTTCGTCGCTCAACTCCACGGCGCGGTCCAGATAGTTAAAAGCCTTCTCATAATCGCCGCGACGCCGTGCGATGGTCGCCAGAGAGTGCAAGGCTTCGGCCTCGCCTTCGCCGTCCTGATGTTCATGCAGGAGCGCGGCGGCGC
This sequence comes from Pyrinomonadaceae bacterium, assembly GCA_036009045.1. Classification (GTDB taxonomy): domain Bacteria; phylum Acidobacteriota; class Blastocatellia; order Pyrinomonadales; family Pyrinomonadaceae; genus DASYML01. The sequence goes on along the minus strand of DASYML010000218.1, from coordinate 20,602 downwards.
GACGAAAGAGCGTGTGCGCCGCGTCGAACTCGCCGCGCAGGCGTGCCACTTCCGCGCGATAGATGAGCACGCGTGGATGCGCTTCGATAATCTGTTCGGGGAGCGCTTCCGCGAATGAGACGAGCGAGGTGAGCGCGCCGCTGGCAATCCAGGCGCGTCCCTTGTCCGCGATGACGCCCGCCGCGCGCTCGTAATCTTCCGCCGAGAGCAGATGGCTCATGGCCTGTTCCCAGGCCCCGCGTTCGAGAAAATAGTCCGCGCAGCGCGCGTGTTCCTGGACCATTCCGGCGCGACCGAGTTCGGAGCGCAAGCGACGCCGCAGGAAACTCTGGAACAGAGGATGAAGGCGATACTCTTCGCCGCGCCCGTCCGAGGCCACCGTGATGAAAACGTTGCGGCGCACGAGCGCGGGCAAGTTCGACCCGCATCTCGTGTCAGGATACAGGCGGCTGCAAGCGTCTATCTCAAGACGGTCGAGCAGGGAGATGCGGAGGAGCAGTTGTTGTATCTCCGGCGTCTCGTCGGCGAAGACTTCTTCCGCGAAGTAATCGAAGATTTCGCGTTCGGATTGTCGCAGGATGTCCAGGAGGTTGGGAGCATCCGCGCCATTGTCCGCGCCCAGCGCGAGCGCCTGTCTCTGCGCGACCTGCCGGACCAGTTGCAGGGCCGTAATCCATCCGTGCGTGCGCTCGCGGTATTCTGTCAACTGCTCCGGCGTCAATTCCAGATCGAAGACGTTGCGAAAAAGTTCCTGCGTCTCTTCGTCCGTGAAGAGCAGTTCGTTGCGGTCAATGATGGCGAGCGAAGCCTGCGAGCGCAGACGCGCCAACGCCAGCGGCGGCACATCGCGCGAGATGATGATGACGTGCATCACGTCCGGCAGGTAAGAGAGCAGGCGGTCAACCACAGCATGCACGCGCGTGTCCGTGCCGAGGTGATGATAATCGTCGAGCACGAGGATGAGTTGCTGGTCCACTCGTTCGAGGACTTCGTTGAGCAGCACGTCAACGGCGCGCTCAGGCGATTGGGCCAACTCGTCCGCGCTCTGTTCGAGATAGGAGAGCATCACTTCGCCAAAGCCCGCGACGGCCTGTTTGATGCCGTGCGTCACGTAGCCGAGAAAGACGGAAGGGTCCGCGTCCGTGTGGTCCAGTTGATACCAGACGAATTGCTTGGAGTGAGTGCGGACGAAATCCGCGACGAGCGTGGTTTTGCCGGAGCCAGCGTTGGCGGTGACGAGCGTCACCGGGTGGGCCAGGTTGGCTATCAAACGTTCGGTCAGGCGCGGGCGCGAAAGCAGCGCCGGGGCGGGCCTCGGCGGCAGGAGTTTGGTGCGTAGAAAGAATGCCGGTTGAGCAGGCTTCGCCTTTAACGGGCCTGTCAGTCCGGGCCTCTGTGAATTTTGCTGACCGGGCGGTTGCATCAACGAACTGGGCCTCGCTTGTGCCAGGGGATGTTGCTCTAAGCTTAACACAGTCAGATTAAAGAAGGGACGGAAAGGCAGAGGCTGGAGGCTGGAGGTGAGAGGCTAGGAAAAGCAAAGCTGTTTTTAACTGGCCTCTAGCCTCTCACCTCTCACCTCTCTCTTAATATGAATAACCGTGCAACTGGCTGACGCGTTGTTTGCGTAGTCTTCTTTCGGTGGCGATGAAGCCGTCTGCGACGGCTTTTCCTGATGAACTCAAGACGACGGCGAAGCGGTCTATGATGACGGCGCGACCGCGCGAATGTTTGAGGGCGGCGGTCGCGTGGGCTTCCGCGAGACCGAGGCTCTCAAACAGTTTGACGGCTTCCTGCTGTGTGAAGGCGAGGGTCGGTTCTTCAATCACGCAGAGCATCTGCTTGGAACGCATGCGCCACAAAGGCGCGGGCGGCATACTGCGCCCCGTTATCAACATGTGCGCCTCTGCGGGCAACAACGGCAGCAGGCGACGGAAGAACGGGACGACCCATTCCGCGTCATAGACCAGATGCAAATCGTCTATCACGATGAGCAGCGGCTCGCCGTTCCCCTTGCTCTCCAAAAGTTCAAAGACGAAGGCTTCGGCCAGCACCGGCATGTCTTCGATGGTCGCCGTTTCGACGAGCGGGACGAGCGCCTCGTGGCCGAAGCCGGGCCGCTGCCTCCGCACGCTCTCGATCAAGTATTGAAAGAAGACCCGCAGGTCCGCGTCGGAGGCGTCCACTTTGTACCAGGCGATGCGCCGTCCGCAACGCCGCGCAAAGTCCGCCGCCAGCGTAGTCTTGCCAGTGCCCGCGCGCCCGTTGATGACCGTCGAAGTGCAGGCGCTCAAAGAAGCGTGCAGGGTGTTTAAGAGGCGCGGGCGCGAGACGCGCGGCGCTTCATCCGGGAGAGAGATTTTGTTGAGGATCAGTTGCATAGTTTCAGTCCCACGGTCTTGATCGAAGTCTGACACGCGCGTGAGGACTCGCCGGGGCGAGCGCTCAGGGGTTGTGATGGACGAGGGCAGCGCCTGGCCGTTGAAAATCCCCGGACAGGCATCCGCCGCTCGGAGGCTCCGCACAGCGCCCCCTGGGGGCAGCGTGGAGGAGTCGCGCTGTTTATTCTCAAGATTTCTCATGGCTTTCCTTTCGCATTAGTCCCGCCGTCCCGCTGTGAAGCCCGGAACAACCACACGGCCCGCGCCGAACTGACAGCAAATTTAAACCACAGGACTTGAGGAATTCTTGAGGCAGCCACCTAAGTCGCGCTTCATCAACTATCTAAAGGTAGATGAGAGTATGACTGGCGAGACCTGGAGCGAGCGTCGGAGGGGTTTCATCCGGCAAGGCGGGGCGGGCGGAAAGCTATAGCAGTGTCAACAGTTTATCGTCTGTATGGGAATGGATAAGAGGCTATTTGTGCCCGTCCCTCTTGACCTGTCTATCGTTGGCGACGATGCTGGCGAGGAGGGCGAGCGCGCCTCCGGCGGCGAGCAGGAAAAAGATCATGGGGAGGCCGGGATAGCCCAGAATTTTGAAACTCGTCTCGACGCGCATGAGCATGGACGCGCCGATGATGAGGGCGGCCAGGACCAGTCCCATCGTAATCCGGTTGGCGATTTTTTGCAGGCCGTCGAGCAGGACCTTCTCTTCGATGGCGTCAACCTTAATCTTGAATTCATTTTTGCCGATGGCATCCAGAATCTTGTTGACGCGCGCGGGGAGTTTCTCTACGAAGTCCTTGAGGTCTATCAGGCTGCTGAAGACGTTGCCCGGCGCGAGCGTTTTTAAGAGACGCTGTTGCATGATGTCTGTCGCGCGACGGCGGATGACGGCGTTCGGGTCGAAGGAAGGCTCAAGCGTGTAAACGACCTGGTCCAGATTGAGGAGGGTCTTGGCGATCATGGTGAATTCGGGCGGCAGTCGAAACCAGCAGTCGGCAGAGATACGCGTGATTTCAAGGACGACCTGTCCCGCGTCTATGCGGTCGAGGGAGGCGCTCCTGTGCTGTGCGACGAGGTCCGAGATGCGGCGTCGAAAGGTCGTCTCGTCAAAGTTGATTTTCGGCTCGCCCATCCGCATGGAGATTTCCGCCGTCTCGTCGCCGCGTCCCTCGCTGATGGAGAGCAGGAGTCTGAGCATGTTCTCTTGAAAGCCTGTCATGATGCGTCCGACCATGCCGAGGTCTATGAGGGCGATGCGGTTGTCGTCCGTCAGAAAGACGTTGCCGGGATGCGGGTCCGCGTGAAAGACGCCGTCCACGAGCATCTGTTTGAGATAGGCGGAGAAGAGTTGGTCCGCGAGCGCGCGCCCGTCCGTCTCCATCAATCGCAGCGGACTCAACTCCGTAATCTTCTTGCCCTGTATGAACTCCATCGTCAGCACGTATGAAGTCGTGAAGTCCTCAATCGGCGCGGGAAAGATGAGCAGTTGAAACTCTTTGAGGTTCTCTCTGAAGGAGATGAGATTGCCAGCCTCCTGCCTGTAATCGAGTTCGCGCAAGAGGCTCTTACGCAGGTCCAGCAGCATGTTTCCGAACTCGTAACGCTTGCCCATCTCCGTGTGCGTGTCCAGAAAATTCGAGATGTCTTCGAGCGCGTCCAAATCCTGCGCGATCTGTTCGCGCACGCCCGGCCTCTGAATCTTGACGACCACCTCGCGGCCATCCCGCAGGCGCGCGCGATGGACCTGTCCGAGAGAGGCCGCGGCCATCGGCGTAGATTCAAACTCCGCGAACGCCTTGGAGATACGCACGCCGAGTTCGCTCGTCACGATGCGCTCGACCTCCTTGAAAGAGAAAGGTTCTATCTTGTCTTGCAGGCGCGCGAGCGATTCCAGATAAGGCGCTGGCAAGAGGTCGGCGCGCGTCGAGAGGAGTTGGCCCAGCTTGACGAAGGTCGGACCCATCTTCTCCAAATCGTCCGCCAGTTCTTCCGCCTGCGGGGTCGCGGCATCGCTCGCGGCGAGGCTGCTCTCATCTCCGAGCGCATCCTCCAACCCGGCCTGCTTGACCAGGTCCGAGCGACCATACTTCATAAACAGCATGGTGATGTCTTTGTACCGCTTCAGATGTTCAGGTTTTAAAGAGATGCCCATTCGACTGTCCCTCTTGCATCGAACTGCGGTCCATTTATTTGGAATATCGTTTTGACAGCATACTATAAACTGCCAGCTTTCAATGTGCTATCACTCAAGACGTGAACGACTATTTCTACAGTTTTCATCATTGTGATAGAGTCAGAGTCGCGAAGGACCAGCAAACTGGATTGGAGGTAAGGATGATAAAGAAAGCTTTCAGCTTGATGATACTCGTCGCGCTGCTCGCGGTGGCCTCTCCGGCACAGCAGCCCGCGCCGCCCCAAACGAATTTGAAGGTGGGCCAACCCGCGCCCGATTTCACGCTCACGGATACGGAAGGCAAGCCCGTCAAGCTCAGTGATTTTAAGGGCAAGAAGAACGTCGTGCTCGCCTTCTACGTGCTCGCCTTCACCGGCGGTTGAACGAAGGAGTTAAAGGCTTATCAGTCTGATATAGCCAAATTCGACGCCACTGAAACGCAGGTTCTGGGAATCAGCATGGACAGCTTCGCGGCCAACAAAAGGTTCGCGGAGGACATCGCCGTGACCTTCCCGCTCCTGAGCGATTGGAAACGCAGCGTGGTTAAAGCTTACGGCTTGCTCAACGATGAGAGCGGCTATTCCTCGCGCGCGACCTTCGTGATAGACAAAGCGGGCATCATCCAACACATAGAGCAGGGCCGAGAGGCCGTTGACCCGACGGGCGCTTATCAAGCTTGCAGCATCTTCGATAAGAAGAAGAAGACCGCGCCCTGACGGTTACTGGTCCAAAAATAGTTCGATAGATGAACGTCGCAGCGGGCACACGTTACGGTCGTTATGAGATTCGCTCGCCGCTCGGCGTGGGCGGGATGGGCGAAGTCTATCTCGCGCTGGACACGCAACTGGACCGTCTCATCGCGCTCAAACTTTTGCCCGCGCAGTTCACTTCGGACGATGACCGCCTGCGCCGCTTTGAGCAGGAGGCGCGCGCCATCTCCGTCCTCAATCATCCGAACATCCTCACCATCTTCGAGATCGGTGAAGCCAACGACACGCACTTTATCGCCACCGAGTTTATCAACGGCGTCACCTTGAGAGGCAGACTCGAACAGTCTGCCTTGCAGGTCGAAGAGTCTCTGGACATCTGCGCGCAGGTCGCGGGCGCGCTCGCGGCGGCACACGCCGAAGGCATCGTCCATCGTGACATCAAGCCTGAGAACATCATGCTGCGCGCCGACGGCTATGTGAAAGTCCTCGACTTCGGATTAGCCAAACTGGCCGAACGACCCGGCGGGGCCGTCAGCGCGACCGACGTGACGATGGCAGAGACCAGCCCCGGCACCATCGTCGGCACGGTCACATACATGTCGCCCGAACAGGCGCGCGGGCAAAAGGTGGACCAGCGCACGGACATCTTCAGCCTCGGCGTCGTGCTCTACGAAATGTTGACGGGCCGCGCTCCCTTTGGTGGTCCAACTCCGAGCGACACGCTCGCCTCTATTCTGCAAAGAGAGCCGCCGCCGCTGGCGCAATTCATGCCCGGCGCTCCGGCGGAAATTCAGCGCATCATCCTGCGCGCGCTGGCGAAAGATAAAGAGGCGCGTTACCAGTCTATACAAGAGATGTCGGAAGACCTGCGCCGTCTCAAGCAGCGCCTCGAATTCGAGACCGAGATGCGCCGCACGCGCGAGATGGACAAGCAGGAGAGGCCGCCGCAAGCCACGCTCAACCCGACCATGCCGCCCGGAGATAACCAGGCCAAGCGCACTCCCATTCCCGGCGAAGAGACGCGCCAGCACGCTGCGGCGGAGACGATGCTGCTCGACCCGGACAAGGCGAGCGCGCCCGAAATCGCGCACGTCCTGTTTATGGACCTCGTCGAGTTCTCGAAAAATTGGTCCAGTCAACAGCCCTTCATCTTGCAGCAACTCAAGCAGGTCGTGCGCGAGACGGGAGAGTTTCAACGCGCCTCTGCGAGCGGGCAGTTAATTACGCGCGCGACGGGCGACGGGATGGCGCTGGTCTTCTTCGGAGACCCGGAAGCCCCTCTGCGTTGCGCTCTGGAAATCGCGCGCTCGCTCAAGAGCTATCCTGAAATCAAGCTGCGTCTGGGCATTCACAGCGGCCTCGTCTATCGCATCTTCAACATCGCCGGAGAGAGGGATGTCGCGGGGTCCGGCATCAACTTCGCGCAACGCGTGATGGATTGCGGCGACGCCGGGCACATCCTGCTTTCCAAAGAGATGGTCCACATCCTGCGCGAGTTCGGCGAACGCGCGGAGCATCTGGAAGACCTCGGAGAAGTCCTCGTCAAACACGGCACGCCCGTTCATCTCTTTAATCTTTACACGGACGATCTGGGCAACCGCGAGCGACCCGTCAAAGTGGGTACCTCTCAAGCTTCTCTGGTCCAGAATCAGCCGAGCGAATACACGCGCTCGAAGGCGATAGATTCGCTTGCGGTCCTGCCGCTCCAGAACGCGAGCGCCGATCCGAACATGGAATATCTTTCGGACGGCATCACCGAAAGCATCATCAACAGTCTGTCTCAACTCCCGCAGCTTCGCGTCATGGCGCGGAGCACGGTCTTCCGTTATAAGGGGCGCGAAGTTGACTCGCGCGAGGTCGGGCGCGAACTCGGCGTGCGCGCGGTGATGATGGGCCGCGTCCTCCAACTCAACGACAATCTGATTATCAAGACGGAACTCGTGGACGCGCTCGACGGCTCGCATTTGTGGGGAGAGCAGTACAAGCGTAAGTCTTCGGACATCTTCGAGCTACAGGAAGAAATCTCCGGCGACATCTCCGGCAAGCTGCGCCTCAAGCTGACGGGCGAAGAGAAAAAGCTGCTCGCCAAACGCCACACGGATAATACGCAGGCTTATCAACTCTATCTCAAGGGCCGTTATTATCTGGGCAAGATGACGAGCGCGGGTTTGAAACGCGGGATAGAATATTTTAATCAAGCCATCGAAGTTGACCCCGCGTTCGCGCTCGCCTTCGCCGGTCTGGCGGATGCTTACTACGGTCTCTCGGCGGCGCACCTGCCCCCTCGCGAAGCGATGCCGAAGGCGCGCGCGGCGGCGATGAAGGCTTTACAGATTGACGACACGCTCGCGGAGGCGCACGCCTCTCTGGCGCTCGTCTTGGCCTTCTACGATTGGGATTGGACGGGCGCGGAGAGGGAGTATAAGCGGGCCATCGAACTCAATCCGGGATATGCTTCCGCGCATCACTGGTATGGTTGGTACTTAGCCTTGATGGGCCGTCTCGAAGAGTCCACGCGCGAATTGAAACAGGCCCAGGAATTGGACCCGCTCTCGCTCGAAATCAACGCGGATTTAGGACTCTCTTTCTTTCTCGGCAGGCAATACGACGAGGCCATAGAGCAATTCCTGAAAGCGATTGAGATGGACCCGAACTTTATCTGGGGAAGGTTTTTTCTCGCCTGGGCCTACGAGCAGAAGGGCTTACTAGCGCAGGCCATCGCGGAATACAAACAGTTGGCCCAACTAGATGAGACGCCCGTCATACGCGCATCGCTCGGCTACACCTACGCCCTCGCCGGAGAGTTGGACGAAGCGCGCAAGGTGCTCGACGAATTGACGGAAGCTTCAGGGCGCAGGCATGTCTCAAGCTATGATTTCACCATCCTCTACGCCGCGCTCGGAGACCAGGACCACGCCTTCAGTTGCCTGGAACAAGCTTACGAGAGCAGGTCCGAAGCCCTCGTCTGGCTCAAGGTTGACCCGCGTCTCGACAGCCTCCGCGCCGACGCCAGATTTATGGACCTGCTCGAACGCGTCGGCCTCACAACGGCGGGCGCGTATTGAAGAGCGCGGAAACTTTATACTCACCGGGGCCGTAATAGCTCCGTGGATACTGAGAGACAGACGGTTCGCTTTAACCTCCTCAAAGTTCGTCTTTATTCTCTATAGCTGTTTGCCATTGCATGCGACCATCAACGGCACAGCCTCCGTGTCAGTACCGCCTGCTTAAGCTGGGCGGGTCGTGGCTGAGATAAGAACCCGCCGAGCTTAAGCAGGCGATACTGACCTCAGTTGCACTCATTTACAAAAATGACCTTAACTCTAGACTCGATGATTCAAAGGAGAATCCGAATGAAACGCCAATCGTGCTGGGCAGCGTCGCCGCTCTGGTCCTGGCCCTGAGCCTCGTCGCCGCCTCTGCGAAAGCAAACTTCAGCGGCACATGGGCACTTGATAAGAGCCACAGCGAAGGACTGCCGCCCGAACTCAAAGATCAAACCCTGACGGTGGTCCAGATTGATGACAAAATCATTATTGACACGACGATTGTCAGAGACGGCGGCGACATCAAGCAGTCCGACGTGTACATGCTGAGCGGCAAAGAAGCCGAGTACAAGCCGCAACCGATTATGGGCATCGAGGGCAAAGGCAAGCGCACGGCTCAATGGTCCGCCGACGGCAACAGCATAGATGTCAAAGAGGAAGCCACCTACGAAGGCCCGGAAGGTCCCGTTGCCATTCAGATCACGCGCAAGTGGACCCTCTCCGCAGACGGCAAATCGCTCGTCATTGACATGACCATTAATTCACCGCAAGGCGCACGCCAGATGAAACGCGCCTTCACGAAAAAATAGGAAGTAGGGGCTAGAGGCTGGAGGCTGGGAAAGAGTGGTTGTCTTTTCCCAGCCTCCAGCCTCTACACTCTAGCCTCTAGTCTCCAGCCTCCGCCTTTTCAGCCAGCCGCTCCATCTCTGAAACGACGCGGTCCAGTTCTTCGACCAGCGGGCTACTGCCGCCACCGGCGCGGTATGCCTGGACCAGCGCGCGGTAGTACCAGAGCGTTCCCTCACGTCCACCTTTGAACCTGGACCAGACTTCGTCGCCTATCACGCGCAGGTCCGCGAGCACAGAACGCGCGTTGTGCAGTTTGTCTGCGGCGGAGACCAACCGCACCGAACTGTTGGCCTCGCGGACGTGGGCCAGGTATGCCTCCTTACGCTCTCGCCAGGGCGGCTTAGGCATCTCCTCCGTATCCGTACAGCCGTTGACGATTTCCGTGACCTCTTCACCGAAGAGACGCCTGATGACTTCCCTCGTCGCGGCCCCGCCCTGGTCCTCAATCGCATCATGAAGCAGCGCCGCGATGGCCTCATCCTCATTCCCGCCGTATTCGAGGACCAGCCCCGCGACCGCCAACAGGTGCGCGACATAAGGAATCTCCGTCCCCTTTCGCAACTGCCCCGCATGCAATCGCGCCGCAAACGAAAGCGCCACATCAAAACGTGCCGAGAGCATCATCACTCAATAGTAGCCAGTAGTCGGTAGCCAGGAGCCAGTAGAAAAGCATGTTCTGTTTTTCTACTGGCTCCTCGCTCCTGTCTACTATAGCGGTTTTCAAATGAGTGCGACTACAGGTCAGTACCGCCTGCTTAAGCCGGGCGGGTACTCGCACGGAGACGACCCGCCCGGCTTAAGCAGGCAGTACTGACAAGGACGCTTGCCGCAATGCTCGCATCCGATTGAGAACCGCTATCACTACTTCCTTTCTTTTTCAGTTGAATCTCAAAGAGTTTGGGCCAGAGTTTGCCGGTGACGAAGAGGCGGTCATTGGCTTCGTCGTAGGCGATGCCGTTGAGCACGTCAACGGGCCGGGTGTTATCTTCGATTTTGAGCAGGCCGTCGAGGTCAACCCATGCCAGCACTTCTCCCGAAGCGGGAGCGATGCGCGCGATACGGTTTGTCTGCCAGATGTTGGCGTAGATTTCGCCCTTGATGTATTCCAGTTCGTTAAGTTCCATCAACGGGCGCGCGGCGTCAAAGACTTTAATGGTCCTGACAGCCTTGAAGTTGGACGGGTCCAGGAATCTAATCTGGTTCGTGCCATCGCTCATAATCAGGAATTGGTCGTCGTGGGTCAGCCCCCAGCCTTCGCCTTCATAAGCGAACGCGCCCGTCTTCTCGAAGCTGTTGAGGTCGTAGGTAAAGCCCTTGTGCCTTGGGAGATTATGAAAGAAGCGTTCACCACCGCAGACACAGAGGACACAGAAGACTCACAGAGGCTTGCATCTTCTTCTCTGTGCAAACTCTGTGTCCTCTGTGTCTGCGGTGGTGAATAACGCTGTCCCATCATTCAAGACCAAATTGAACCACTATTCTCTACGGCCTTTACTTGCTGGCCGCGCCCGCACGCGCGAAGGCTTTATTAATGGCGGCGCGGATTCCCTCCGCAGTCAAGTCCTGGAGGCGAACGCCGTTGATGAAGATGGCGGGGGTGGAATCAACCCCGTACAGTTCGCCGTCCTCAACGTCATGCTGCACCTCAGCCGCGTAGGTCCCCGCGTCCAGCGCCGCATCAAAACGCGCGCGGTCCAGATTCAACTGCGTCGCGTAATTTTTCAAAGAGTCCACATCAAGCGCATTCTGATGCGTGAAGAGCAGGTTGATGTACTCGAAAAACTTGCCCTGCGCGTTGGCCGCCGCTGCCGCTTCGGCAGCCTTGCGCGCGAATGGATGCATTGCTAAAGGGAAATCGCGCACGACAAAATGCACGCGCGCGCCGTAAGACTTAAGAGTCTCTTCGAGCACAGGATACATCGCGCCGCAGGCGGGGCACTGGAAATCCGTAAACTCTACGATGGTGACTGGCGACCTGGCATCGCCGCGCGAGGGGTCGTCGTCAAGGCTGATGGCCTGGACCGGCGCTTCAGGCTCTTTGATAAGCAGGCGAACGTCCGCGCCCGCGCGCAATTTTTGCGCGAGCGCGAGCGCGGTCTTCTCTTCCTCCTGCTGCTCAAGATACTTGACTATCTCCGCGCGCACAGAAGCGAGGTCGCTGTTGATGCGTTCCTTATTCTCCTGATAAAACTTCTCTACATCCGCATCGGTCGGATGATGTATTTTTTTATTAACCTCTTCGTCAATAATCTGTTCCTGGGTCACGCCGCGCCGTTGCGCTTCGGCCATCAGCAGGATGTCGTTGATTCTTTTGTTGACGGCGGTCTTCTGCGCGTCGTAGACGGCGAGGCGCATCTTGTAGAAGTAAGGCTTGAGCCGCTCGTCCAGCATCCCCGCTGTGAACTGCTTGTCGCCAACCGTCACGAGCACCGCTCCCGGCGGGAGGTTCTGCGCGTTCGGATCAGCGCCGCGCGTCACCGTGTTGGTCATACGCATACGCGTCGCCAGTTCGGAGTAGAGACGTTCCGAAACTTTGCCGCGTATGTAATTGATGATCTGAGGACGCACGGATTCCAGGTCCGCGCCGCCGAGTTGCGCGCGGTTCGCGTCATAGACGGCCTTGATGTCATCTTCCGATGGAGCGGGGACGCGGCTCGTCACTTCCTTCTCTATCAGTTCCGCGACGCTTATCTTGCGTCTCTTCGCTTCGGCTTCGATGAGCAGCGAACGGGTCCTCGCATCCAGCGCGCGCGCCCGCGCCGCCGCCGTCTCCTTCAAAGTGTCTTCGTAGTAGGCTTGCATGTAAGGGTCTTGGTTCCCGGTGATGATGGCGCGCACGTCCGGCTCCACATCCGCAGGCATAATCGCCTGTCCGTTGACCATCGCCAGCGCTCCCGCCGGTGGCGCGGAGAGCCTTTTGGCTGTCGCAGCGGCGGGCGTCGCGGACGGGGTCGCGCTGGGAGTCGCGGGGCCGGGCCTGGCCTGCGTGCCACCGGCAGCGGGAGTCCGGCGCGGCGTCTGCGGCGTGCGCCTCGGCGTTTGCGCGGGCGTCGCCGCCAACATAAAGAGACCTATCAGGAAGGCGATAAGAGCCTGGTGATAATTCATGATGATTCACTTTCCGGCGTGGGCTAGAGCATAATATCCAAAACTTACGAATGATATTTGACTACGCGTCGGATTACAAATGATGATGGATAGTTGCAATGCCAGAGTGCCAGGCAAGATATGTTCACCACCGCAGACACAGAGCGCACAGAGTCAGCACAGAGAGTTGAATGCTATTCTCTGTGCGTCCTCTGTGTTCTCTGTGTCTGCGGTGGTGAACTCCTCTTTCATCTTCACTCAAGGCGCAAGGAACCGTTTCGGATTTTTCGACACGCTCGCAAACAGTTAAGGGAAAGATAGATGAACTTCAACAGACGCAAATTTCTGGGCGCGCTGCTCGGTTGGCCCATCATGATAGGCGCGGGCGTGCGACGCTTTAACCTACAGGCGCAAACGCGGGCGGGCGCGGGCCAGTTGAGCCTGACGAATCATCAACCGGGCAATCGCGCCATGCTCAAAGAAGGCAAGACACTGGTCGCCACGATACGTTTTCCCTTCCCTGCAAACCACCCGACGGGGAGCCTTCCCGTCAAGCTTGCGGACACGGACGCCAGTGGCGCGCAATTGACGGAACCCCAGCCGCTCTTTTTTTACGCGGGCCGCGAGGCGCACACCTTTCACACGATTCTTTCCGCGCCTCTGGATGCGATTGAGGGCACATACAACCTGCATCTCTCCGTGCCCTCCGCGCGCGATGCGGCCCTTGAGTGGTCCTTCCCTTACGCCATAGAGCGCGGCGTATACCCGGAATCCGCGTTGACGCTCGACGAGAATTTCAGTTCGCCGCCGCCGGAAGTCGCCGCGCGGATGCAACGCGATTTCGAGAGGATGGTGGAAATCTACCAGCGCCGCACAACACGCCGCTGGCAAGCCCCTTTCATACGCCCCGTCAACGGACCGGACAAAGACAACTTCGGCTACAGGAGAGTGGTCAACCGGACCAAGCGTTATAGTCACGGCGGGCTGGATTATCGCGCCCCCAAAGGCACGCCCGTGCGCGCCATCAACGACGCCATCGTGGCGCTCTCGGAAGAGCAGTGGACGCCTGGGCAGGTCATCTGCCTGGACCACGGCGGCGGCATCTTCTCCAGGTACATACATCTCTCGGAGAGACGCGTGCGCGCAGGCGACATCGTGACGCGCGGCCAGATCATAGCCCTCTCCGGCAACACCGGGGGACAGAAGCCGCCCCCGCACCTACACATGGACATGGTCGTTAACGGCACCCACGTTGACCCCAAAGATTTCATCAACACCGCCGCGCAACTGGAAAAGGCGGAGGCTGGAGGCTAGAGACTGGGGGCTGGAGGCTGGTTAACGTCGGTTTGATGTCAGAGAGAGCAACTTCCGTCGGAGCTAGACGCTATTGATGACAGACTGGAAACAGTCTCATCAATAGCGTCTGAGCAAAATTTGGAACATCTTCCCCATTCCGCACGTAACCCACGCCGTATGTCATTCATCAAATATATCTTCACGCCGAACTACGTCAAATACGAGGGCGTGCGCCCGATAAACATTTACCTCCTGAGAGTGCTCTATTTCCTCATGTTCGTTGGCGTGGGTTTGCAAACGTGGGCCACGATCATCAACCATCAGGGTCCCTGGGACCATACCAAGGCCGTGGCATTCTGCGTCTGGGCGGCATACCCGACATTGTCTCTCTTTGGGCTGATAAGGCCGCTCAAGTGGCTGCCCATCGTAATCTTCATGATCTTTTATAAGGCGCTCTGGGTGATCGTGGTCGCATACCCCCTGTGGCGGGCAAACGCACTTGCGGGATCACCCGCCGCAGAGATGGCCCACATTTTCTTTTGGGCACCCTTTGTGAGCATCTTCGTGCCGTGGAAGTATGTATTTCAGAATTATGTGATGTGGTCGAAGACTACATGAGTCATGTCAAAATCAGCATGACTATTGATGAGACTGTTTCGATAAACATCTCGCTCCGACGGAGCTATGAGATAGCGTCTGCTTACGTCGAACTCATGTTTAACTAAACTCTGACCTCTATTCTCCCGCCAGCTTTCGCACGGTTTCGAGGGTGTCTATCTCGGCGACGTTTTTATCATCGCGCAAGCGGAGGATGCGTGGGAATCTGAGGGCATAACCGCTCTTGTGCCGTTTGGATTCCTGCACTCTATCGAAGGTCACTTCAAGAATAATCTGCGGCTCGACGACGCGCACACGACCGTGCGCGAATTCCTGTATGGTGTGCGCGCGAAACCACTCCGTCAGTTCCGCCAGTTCGACATCTGTGAGACCCGAATAAGCCTTGCCGACGTTCAAGAGTTCGTCGGACTCTTCCGAACGACGCACGGCGAAGGTGTAATCGGAGAGCAGGTTGCGCCGCTTGCCGTGGCCCACTTCGACCGCCGTCACGACGACATCGAGCGTGGCGATGGCGCGTTTGAGTTTCAACCACTCGCGCCCGCGCCTGCCCGGCTTATAGAAAGAGCGCGGGTCCTTAATCATCAAGCCTTCGTTGCCGCGCGCACGCGCCGCCGCGAACTCTTCATCGAGCGCGGCCACCTCGCTCATACGCTTCGCTTCGGATAAGCGCACGATGGTTCCCGCGCGCGGTATCAATTCCGACATCAAGCGCCTGCGCTCTTCCAAAGGTTCGTCAATGAGCACGCGCCCACGCGCATACAGCAGGTCATAAACTATAAAGACGACGGGTATCGCCGCGAGCAAATCTTCTCCGACCGTCTTCCGCCCCAGACGTTTCTGCAACTCCGCGAAAGGGAGTATCGCATCATCGCGCGCGGGCACAATCTCGCCGTCGAGGATGGTCTCGCGGTTGAGACTGCGAAGCGGTTCGACGAGTTCCGGGAAGCGATGCGTCACTTCATCCATCGTGCGCGAATAGAGCGCGACGCGTTCCCCCACCGTATGTGCCTGCGCGCGTATGCCGTCGAACTTGTCTTCGACGAAGAAGCCTTCCAACGGCATCGTGCGCGCGATGTCGGAGAGGTCCGTGGCTGCCGTCGCCAGCATGAACTTGAGCGGGTGAAAGAGGCGCATGGAGATATGCTGCAAATCGCCGCGACGCGCCCTGACAGCCGTCTCCCCTATGTCTCCCAAAAGCATGTTCGCCTGGGCCACCTGGCTGAGCGGACGCTCGAACGCGCGCGCGAGTGCATCCTCGACCAGCCCCTCTTTCAAACCTATACGCAGGTCCCCGACCAGCAGTTTGACCAGATACTTCGCTTCGAGCGGCGTCGCACGCGCGAGCACTTCTACAAGCAAAGCTTTCTTATTCTTCGTCCCCTTCATCTCGCTCAAGCGCTCTATCAGAGATTCAATTTCCGAGAGGGTGTGTCCGGGTTGACGATGTGCGCGCCCGGCTTCCGACACGGCCTCGAAGGCGACTTCGCCAGCATCGCCCAGACGCACATAACGCGGGCGCAGGTTCTCCACCTCAATCCCCGTCGCCTCGCTCAAGGCATCGCGCAGGACGCCGGACCCGACGTTGGTCGTCCGCGCGTCATTCATAGCGAACTGATGCCCGGCGAAGTAACGCGCCGCGCGCGCGAGGTCCGCATCATCCAACTCGCGCAGGTACGCGCCGAGCAGCGCAGCCTTCTCTAACTTCTTCATCGTCGCCGCGATCTGTTCCGCCGTCCGCGCGAAGCCTTCCAGCAAGCCGGAAGAGACTCCCTCATCAGCGACAACTCCCGCCCCTGCTTCCGCCCCTTTTTTCGTTCGACCCATATGAGATAAACCCGTCTGCTTGAAGCGTTTCAAAACCAGGGATTAGCCACAGAGGCACAGAGGAAACAAAAAAGTTAGTCAGCTAGTTTTGCTTTCTTCATTATCTCCGTGTCTCTGTGCCTCTGTGGCTAATCCCTGGTTTTGAAACAGGCTCTTATTCAGGAAGAGGCCGCGACAGACTCTTCGTTGGCCGCAGACAAATCATCACGATTAGCGATGCGTATTTGAAGGTCGCGCAGCAGCCCGTCATCGAGGCTGTAAATCAAGCCATGCACGGCCAACTCCTGCCCTCGCTCCCAGGCGTTCTGGACCACCGTCGTGCGACCGACGCTCAACACCTGCTCGATCACATTCAACTCGCAAAGCCTGTCTAGACGTTGCCCCTCATCATCAATTTTGGAGAGCAACGTCTGGTGACTGAGCATGACATCCTGGACGTGTCTGAGCCAGTTGTCTATGAGGCCCAGTTTCAGATTCTGCATCGCCGCCTGCACGCCGCCGCACCCGTAATGGCCGCAGACGATGATGTGCTCTATCTTCAACACGTCCACCGCAAACTGTATGACGGAGAGACAGTTGAAATCCGTATGGACCACGACGTTCGCCACGTTGCGATGAACGAACAATTCTCCGGGCTTGAGTCCGACGAGATGCGTCGCGGGCATGCGGCTATCCGAACAACCTATCCACAGGTAGGACGGCGACTGTTGCTTGGCGAGTGTGGGAAAGAATTCAGGGTCTTGCGCCTTAATCTCTGCGGCCCAGGCCCTGTTATTTTCCAGAAGATTTCGCAGGTCTCTCATAGCATGAAATTCTAACTCATCAACTCCAAAGGCACACGCACGGCCTCCGTCTCTGTGGGCGCGCCGAAGACTTCAGGGTGAAGAATGCGCGCGAGGATTTCTATCCCGTCAACGATGCGCGGCCCCGGTCTGCTGAAATATGAAGTCGCATCAACGGCCCACACCTCGCCGCTTCTGACAGCGTCCAGGTCCTGCCACCCGGCGGGCAAGTTTGATTGCGGCAACTGCCGCAGGATGTCTTCCTTGTAATAGCCGCAGGGAATCAACACGATGATTTCCGGTCCATAAACGCGTATCTCTTCGGCGGTCGTGACGAGCGAAGGCTGGCCCGCGCGACCAAAGGCGTGGTCGCCCCCGGCGATGGCGACCTGTTCTGGAACCCAGTGGCCCGGCGCGAAAGGCGGCTCCAACCATTCGAGCATCAACGTGCGCGGGCGCGTCTGAACATCTGCCAGCGCGGCGGCGACGCGGTCAATGCGCGCGGAGAGTTTCTGGACCAATTCTTCCGCCGCTTCCGTGCGGCCCGTCAATGCTCCGACCGTGTTGATGTTGGCGAGGATGTCTCTCATCGTGTTCGGCTCAAGCGAGACCACTCGCACGTCCATCTCGAACAGGCGCGCGGCCTGCTCGACCGTCCGGTAACTGACCGCGCACACGTCGCAGAGTTCCTGCGTCAGAATCAGGTCAGGCTCAAGCGCGCGCAGGCTCACTTCATCCAGGTCATAGATAGAGCCGTGCCCATCCAGTTGCGAGCGCACGGCGTGGTCTATCTCCGCGCTCGTCATCGTCTCATGCGAGATACGGCTCGCGGTCAGTCGCGGCCTGTCCGCGATGAACGCGGGATAATCACACTCATGCGTGATGCCGACCAGTTGTTCTTCCAGACCGAGCGCGCACACGATCTCCGTCGCCGAAGGCAACAGCGACACGATGCGCGGCGTTTCTCTACTCATCAAAGCGCCTCACTCTCCCATTACTGTTATCTATAGCGGATTACGATTGAGAGCGTCCATGTCAGTACCGCCTGCTTAGGCCGGGCGGGTTCCTGTCTCAGCCATACCCGCCCAGCTGAAGCAGGCGGGACTGACATGGACAGCGTGCCGTTCTGGTCTCATGCTCTTGCACATCGCTATAGAAGTTTCGCTCACACAAACTTGCGCGACCGCGTCCCGCCTGTCAAGGAAGAAAGAGGCTGGAGGCTAGTAAGACAACCCTTCTTTAACTAGCCCCCAGCCTCCAGCCTCTAGCCTCTAGCCTCTGGTCGCGTTACAATCTGAGTTGTTCCAAACACCAACGAATAAAGCTAAGGGGAGATATGCAAGATAAGCCAGTTGATTATCCGACTACACAGCCTGAGAGCGGCCAGCCCTTGAAACCCATCACGCAGGTGATACTCGAACGTCGCGCGACCATCCATTTCAAGACCGGAGAGGAGATGCCTGATGATGTGCTCAGAGCGATTCTGGAATTAACCGCGCAGGCTCCATCCGGCTATAACCTGCAACCCTGGCGTTTCATCGTCGTGCGCGAGGAGGAGAATCGGAAGCGGCTGCAAGCGGTCGCCTTCAACCAGCCGAAGGTCTCGGAAGCGCCCGTCACCGTCATCTTCATCGGCATGAAAGAGGAATGGAAAGAACGCGCCCCGGAAGTTTTTAAGGAGGGCGCGCAACGCGGCGCGGGCAATCCAGAGACATGGGAGCAGTCCATGAACGGCGCGCTCGGCTTTCTCACGAACGCGCAGGAGATGGCGGTCTGGGTCAATCGTCACACGATGATCGCCGCCACGACGATGATGCTCGTCGCCGAGGCTTACGGCTACGACACGGCCCCCATGGAAGGCTTCGACGCCGCAGGCGTCAAACGCGAATTCGACATCCCAGAAGAAGCCGAAGTCGTCTGCCTCCTCGCCATCGGCCACGCCACCGAACCCGACAAACCCTACACCGGACGCTTCCCCCTCAACCGCATCGTCTACGAAGAGAGCTATGGCAAGCCCTGGGAATAGAGTCAAGAGTCTGAGAGTCTGAGAGTCTGGAGTCAAAGAACAATTTGAAGTCTTAGGTTTATTGAAGGCAACTGTTTTTGACTCACGACTCCAGACTCTCAAACTAATTAAGGAGGCGAGATGGCAGAAGAGAGCGAGGCCAGATTCACGGGTGTCGTGGACCACATCGCGGTCCAATCCGAAGACATACGGCGAGACGTGCGCGAGTACGAGCGGCTAGGCTTTCACCTCGAAACGCTCTACGACGACTGGGCCATGTTGCGCGACCCGCGCGGCTTCGGTCTCGCTCTCCTCGCGCCCGGCTCCAAGCACCCGCCGCACATGGGTCTCCGCGTCGAGACACGCGAGGCACTCGAAGAGGCCGCCGCACGCGAAGGCCGCCCCCTCAAAGAACACCGCGACCGCTCCATCTCCTTCTACACCAAAGGCGTTACTGGACCAGTCGAAGTCATCTATTACCCGCCTGAGTACGGCAGCGACCTCGACAGTTAAGCAACAATCAGACTATCAGATGTTTACGGGCGGATTAATGCGGCTTTAGATGTCTGAGATGGTTTGTCAGGAGAATAATAATGAATGAGCAGATTGAAAAGGATAAGTTTGCCGTACTCGTTGACGGAGACAATGCGAAACCGTCTTTATTGGCGCATGTTTTATTAGAGGTAACCAAGTACGGACGAATCACGATTAAAAGAATCTATGGCGATTGGACGACACCGAACATGAATGGATGGAAGAACTCACTCCATGATCTTGCCATGCAACCGATTCAACAATTCCGGTATACCATTGGTAAAAATGCCACGGACAGTACCATGATAATTGATGCCTTAGACATTCTTCATCGGCGGTTGGTTGATGGCTTTTGTATTGTTTCCAGCGATAGCGATTTCACACGACTGGCAACTAGAATAAGGGAAGATGGTCTTTTTGTAGTCGGCATCGGAGAGCGTAAAACCCCCAACTCTTTCGTCAAAGCCTGTGATGTATTTGTTTACACAGAGAATTTAGGAGCAAATCCATCCATCATTATTGAGCCAATCGCTCAATCTCAACAAGCAGCAGCCCCCCTCAATAAAAATTCCATCCGGCAACTTAAAGGAGCTTTTTAAGCAGGCTTTCACGATGACCGTCACACATGACGGCTGGGTTAATCTTGGAAGTTTTGGAAACACTTTACGTAGATTGGACCCTGCTTTTGATCCCAGATCATACGGCTACGAACGGTTGTCTGTCATGCTAAATAAATATTCAAATATAATTGAGCAGAGACGCGACGAAGAGAGATTCCCACCCGTCGTCTATGTGAGGCTTAAAAGCAAGAAGGCTCAGAACTCAAGGGTTTGACAAGACGACATCTCACCACTCATTCAACCCGACACCGCGATAGCTTTCCTTTCATTCTTGTCTTCTCTGATAATGTTGAAGGCTGCTCGCGCGGGGCGGGCAATTCGGGCGTGAGGCACTTGCACGTCCCACTGTCAATTGAGTTTGATGAAGCGTAAAATGAGTTGCAAGGCGAAAGAGGTGAGATAGATGAGCACCAAAACTGAAGCGACGATTGAAGATTTGTATAGCGTGCCTGAGAATGGCAAGGCTGAATTGGTTAATGGAGAGATCATAGAAATGCCACCAACTGGCGGTCTGTCCGGTCGTGCGGGCGGTAAAATTTACCTGAGCCTGGATGGTTATGAACAGCGCACGAAGTCAGGTTATGCTTTCCCGGACAATGTTGGATTCACCGTAAATTTACCTCATCGCAAATCATTGAGCCCGGACGCGGCATTTTATGTTGGAGAGCTT
>DASYML010000217.1:0-8500 GCA_036009045.1 Pyrinomonadaceae bacterium | reverse complement strand
CGGCTGGCTTGACCCCGACCGTCTCTATGGAACTGAGCAGGCAGGCGGCCATCAAGCGCATGGTCGAGATGGATATGGGCGTCGGCATCGTGCCGACAAAAACCGTGCGCGAAGAGGTCTCTGCGGGAAGCCTCGTCGCGTGGTGGATTGAGGGCGCGCAAATCAACTGGGAGATGGGCCTCGCCCGGCTCAGCGACGGCTACGATTCGCCCATCATCCAAACTTTCATAAACCTCTGCCGCCAGCACTTCAACGCCACGGAGAAAAAAAGTAAAAGGGGGAAGAAAAGAGGCTAGAGGTTAGAGGCTAGGAGTTAGAGACTAGAAGTTAGTAAGACCGCCGTACATCACCAGCCTCTAGCCTCTAGCCCCTGCCTTTTATTCTCCGCTCGGTTGATTGTTTGAGAGGTCACGATAGGTGAACTTCTTTTCAATCGTGTTGACGCTGTGGCCGTCAATTTCCGCGTAGGGATAAATGAAATAGTTGAGCGGGTCGCCCTGTTGTTTGGGTGCGAGTTGGAGGTCGCGCCCGCGCGTGAATTCGACGCGATTCTCGTCATGCGCGCCGAAGAAGTATTCTCGCCTTGAAGGGTCCTTGGCCGCTTCGGAAGCATCTATGGGGACCCAGCCGATGCCCTTCGCATAAAATTCCGCCCAGCAGTGATAGCCGCTGATAGCGCCCGCGCCGCGATCTTTCGGGAGGGGAAAGCCGATGGCGAAACGCGCGGGGATGCCGACCGCGCGCGCGTATCCGATGAAGATGGCGTGAAAGTCGGTACAGTTGCCGCGACGCGCATCGCACGCGTAGTAGATGTCGCCGCGCCCCCAGCCCTGCCCGCTCTTGTCATACTTGACCGTCGAGACGACGTGATTATAGATGGCCCGCGCCTTCTCCAAATCCGTCTTCGCACCCGCAGCAGTAACTACCTCGTTGGCCCACCCGCGAATCTTGTCGTCCAACGGCACGAGCCTGTCAGGCTCAAGCCAGCGCTTCATGTTCGGGTCCGGTTTTTCTTCCGGCGCGTGATAGCCAACCTGTCTTAAGTGGTCCTGAACGTGCTCCATCCGCACGACCTCGAAACTTATCCTGACGCTCAGGCTCGTCTCTTTGGGATTCTTCAAGCGTATGTGCAGGACGCGATTTCCAAACTGCGCTGTGTCAATCTTGTATGGAGACGGCGAATCAATTTTCAGCCCTTTAATCTTCTGGTAAGGGTCATCGTGCGGGACGGGTATCCAGACATCCACAATTTTTGCACCGGCGGGAATATCCTTCACCGTGGCGACGTACTCGAAAGCGAAAGAGCGCTCGCGCGGCTGTGCGTGTGGCACGCTCAAAGCGGTCATCGTGAATAAAGAGATGCCGAGCAGCAAGCAGCATGCGCGGCGCACTCTCTTCGGAAATATGTTGTTCATGGTCTCCCCTTCTCTGTGAGTTTTAAACACGCTCGCGGACGCGCAAAGGAACCGGCACGAGCGTCCGGCTCTTGAGCACGAAGAGTTCTACAAGCGTCTTAAAAGTTTGCGCGGAACGTCACCCGGACGCTCCGCAAAGGAGGAGGGTTCAGGCTGTGAGTTCCGTCTGGTATGTCGTGTGTCGCAAGACTTGCGCCCTCAGTGGAGCGCGGATTCACTTATGCATCTTTTTCTCCCTCGCACAGCGGCTCACAAGAGGCACGCTGTTCTTCTCTCTCTCGTTGGTCCAATTATAGCGATATGCAAGCGCATGAGAGCACAAAGACACAGCGTCCATGTCAGTACCGTCTGCGGTAGCGGGCAGGTCTGTATGTCGTTGCCACCCGCCCAGCTTAAGCAGGTGGGACTGACCTGAGTCGTACTCAATTGCAATTCGCTATAAATTTATAAGCCAGCCCGCCTTGTTTCGTCGAGCGCCGCGAGCAGGCGCTCTAGCTCCTCTTCATTGTTGAAGAAGTGCGTGGCGATGCGTATGCCCTGCGGCTTTTGCGTGACGGCGATGCCTCTCTGCGCGAGATGCCCTGCTACTCTCGCAGGGTCATCCAGGGCCAACAGGGTTTCCGCCGAACGCATGCTCTCATCGCGCAAAGGTGAGAGGATTGTCCATCCCGCGCGCGTCAGCCTGTCCGTCAATTCGCGGTTCAAGGCGAGGGCGCGCGCTTCTATCCTGGCCGGTCCAATTTCCAGCAGGTACTCAACGCTCGCGCCGAGGGCGAAGATGCCAGCGAAGTGCGGGCAGCCCAACTCCGCGCGCGAGGCCGCATCGTCGCGCAAGCGAAACTCTCTGTTGCTCATCGCGTAAGGGTCTTCCACGCTCAACCAACTTATCGCGCGCGCACGCGACTGGTCCAGTAATTCGCGGCTCAGATACACGAAGCCGGACCCGTAACCCGCCAGCATCCACTTGTGCCCCGTCGCGCACAGCGCATCAATCTTCATCGCCTTGACATCTATCTTCAACACGCCCGCAGACTGGCTCGCGTTGACGACCAGAGCATGTCCGCCCTTGCCGCGTCCTATCTCCGAGAGGTCAGCGCGAAAACCGTTTGAGTACTGAACGTGGCTGAGAGAGATAATCCCCGTGCGCTCATTCATCGCCTGCGCCAAATCTTCAACCAGCACTTCGCCGCCGCGAGCTTTCACGAAATGAACCGGCACGCGGCGATGCATCCACGGAATGGTCGAGACGGGAAACTCCAACTCGCAGGAGACAACCTCGCCGCGACCTTCGAGCGCATCAATAATAAGATTCATCCCTGAAGAAGTGTTGGTCGTGAAGGCTATCTCATCCGGCTCCGCGTTGATAAACTCCGCGAGACGTTTTCTGACAGCCTCGCGCCGCTCAAGCCATTCGTCCCAGCCAGCATCCCCTTCATCCATCATCAGACGGTAAAGATGCGTCCCGGCCTCCGCCACCCGACGCGGCAGAGGCCCTGCGGCGGCGCTGTCCAGATAAGCCACGCGCCCCGCCACAGGAAAATCCTCCCGCAATTTTTCCCAATCAATCTCGCTCGACATACTCATAACGAGTCCAGAGTCAAAGGTCCAAAGTCCAAAGTCAAGAACAGAACTCTTCCGGCTCTTGACCTTGGACTTTGGACCTTTATTTTTCACATCCCTATCTGCTTCAGGTGATAACGATCCGTGTCGTAGTAACGTTCGACATCAACCGTGTTGAGTTGGCCCAGGACGGAGGTGATGTCTACGAGCGAGATGTCGCAGGCGGGGGCGATGCCGCGCACAGAGACCATCTTGCCGAAGTCGCCGCTGGCGACCGCGTCCGCCGCGCGTGCGCCGAACATCATGCCCATGATGCGGTCTACGGGCGATGGCGGGCCTCCGCGTTGCGGGTGGCCCAGCATCGCGGCCCTCGCGTCGTATGGAGTCTCCGACATGATTCTTCGCGCCAGCACTTCACCTATGCCGCCGAGCCGCGCGTGACCGAAGGCGTCGTGACGGTCGTCAACCGTGATGAGTTCTCCGTCTTGCGCGTAGGCTCCTTCGGCGACCACGATGACGGAATAACGTGGACGCAAGTTGTCGCGGCGGCTTCCCCCGGTATCCCCCAGACGCTCCCTGAGATGATGAAAAACCTTCTCGTAGAGAAACGGATGTTCGGGGATGAGGATAAGGTCTGCCTGGCCCGCGACGCCGGACCAGAGGGCCAGATGCCCCGCGTGCCTGCCCATCACTTCGATGACCTGCACCCAGCCGTGCGAGCCTGCGGGCGTGCGTGAACGCTCTATCACGTCCGTCACATTTCTGAGCGCCGTGTCGAAGCCGAGCGTGTAATCCGTCCCGGCCAGATCCTTATCAATCGTCTTCGGTATCCCGACGACGCGCGCGCCCTGCTCGGACAACTTCGCGGCGACGCCGAGAGTATCCTCGCCGCCACACGCGACGATGGCTTCAAGGCCCAGCTTCAAGATGTTCTCAAGAACTTCGGCGGACCTGTCAATCCGCTCGCCCTCTTCGTTGACCGTCTTGAAGGGATTGGTCCTGGAAGAGCCTAAGTTCGTCCCGCCGTCCCTGTCCCAGCGCCGCACCTTCGCGCGGTCGAGCGGGAGCACATCCAACACTGGATTGAGCAGGCTGCGCCAACCGTCGTACAGGCCGACGACTTCTATGCCATGCTCGGAGCCGCGATACACCAAACCCTTGACCGCCGGATTAAGACCCGGCGCGTCGCCACCTCCCGTCAACACCCCAATGCGTTTCACTTCAGACATCGCTCGTAGAGCAGGAGCCGGGAGCCAGGAGCTAGAATGAAAGGCATGCTATCGTTTTTCTTCCGGCTCCTGGCTCCTGGCTCCTGCTTTTATTCTCCTTCTTTAATCATCAAATCAATTGGCTCTTCCAACGGCGCTTCGTACCAGAGGCACGCGAGCGGCGGGAGAGTCAGTCGGGCCGAATATTCGAGTCCGTACCAGGGCACGTCTTCGGCCATTACTGGTCCAACGCTGCCCGCGCCCTGACCACCGTAGACGGCGGCATCTGTATTCAAAATCTGCCCGTACTCGCCCGCGAGCGGGAGCGCCAGACGATAATCCTCTTGCACCAGGGCAGAGAAATTGCAGACGCAAATGATGCGGCGCGAGGTCGAAGGCTGGAGGCGTATAAAGGCTAGAGTATTACCGCGCGCATCGTTGGCGTCTATCCAACGAAAACCTTCGGGGCGCGAGTCCGCCTCCCACAGTGGAGCGTCATCACTATAGAGCCGGTTGAGATCGCGGACCAGCCTCTGTAGACCGCTATGGAAAGGCTGGTCCAATAAATGCCAGTCGAGGCTAGTGTCCTCGTTCCACTCGCGCCACTGGCCCAACTCGCCTCCCATGAAGAGCAGCTTCTTTCCCGGATGCGCCCACATGTAGCCGTAGAGAGCGCGCAGGTTGGCGAATTTCCGCCACTCGTCGCCCGGCATCTTGTTAATCAAAGAACCCTTGCCATGCACGACTTCATCATGTGAGAAAGGGAGGATGAAGTTTTCGCTCCACGCGTAGACGAGGCCGAAGGTCAGCTTGTGGTGATGATGACCGCGATGGAGCGGGTCCTTCTGAAAATATTCCAGCGTGTCATGCATCCACCCCATGTTCCACTTGAAATCGAAACCGAGTCCGCCCTCGGAGAGGGGATGACTGACGCGCGGAAAGGCCGTTGATTCTTCCGCGATCATCAGGACGCCCGGATGAAGCGCATGGATGCGCTCGTTCATCTCTCGCAGCAAGTCTATCGCTTCCAGATTCTCGCGGCCCCCGTACTGGTTGGGAATCCACTGGCCCTCTTTACGGCTGTAGTCCAGATACAGCATGGAAGCCACAGCGTCCACGCGCAGCCCGTCTATGTGATATTCGTTGGCCCAGAAAAGCGCGTTGGCGATGAGAAAATTGCGGACCTCGTTGCGCCCGTAGTTGAAGATGAGAGTGCCCCAGTCTGGATGCTCGCCCTTGCGCGGGTCCATGTGCTCGTAGAGCGCGGAGCCGTCAAAGCGCGCGAGCGCGAAAGCGTCTTTGGGAAAGTGCGCGGGGACCCAGTCCACAATCACGCCGAGGCCGCGACGGTGCAGGTGGTCCACCAGATAACGGAAATCATCCGGCGTCCCGTAGCGCGCGGACGGCGCGTAATACGCGGAGACCTGATAACCCCAAGAGCCGCCGTATGGATGCTCCTTGAGCGGCATAAACTCTATATGCGTAAAGCCCATCTCAAGCGCGTAGTCCGCCAGCAGCGGCGCAATCTCCCTGTAAGTGAGAGGCCGGTTCTCTTCTTCCAGCACGCGACGCCATGAACCCAGATGGACTTCGTAAATAGAGAGCGGTCTCTGCACCTGTTCCAGCCCCGCGCGCCGCTGCATCCAACCCTTGTCGCGGAAACGATACTTCGATTGGAAGACGACGGACGAAGTGGCGGGCGGCGTTTCCATGTAGAAGGCGTAAGGGTCCGCCTTGAGAAACGGCAGGGGACCGCGCGCGCGTATCTCGTACTTGTAGAGCGTGCCCGGCCCCAAATCTGGAATGAAGAGTTCCCAGATACCGGAAGCGCCGAGCATACGCATTTGATGAAGGCGTCCGTCCCAGCCGTTGAAATCACCGACGACGCTGACGCCCTGCGCGCTTGGTGCCCAGACCGCGAACGAGACTCCGCTGACGCCGTTCAACTTTCTGATATGCGAGCCGAGCTTTTCATAAATCTGCTCGTGCCTGCCTTCCGCGAAGAGATATACGTCTATCTCTCCGAGGGTCGGGAGAAACCTGTACGGGTCTTGCAGGTTAAAGACATTGCCGCCCGAATAATGGACCTCTAATTGATAGGGAAAGACTCTGGCACGGTCCTGGACCAGTAACTCGAAGATGCCAGCCGCATGCGATTGGACCAACGGGCGCGGCGGCTCTCCCTTCATCAAGAGAAACACTTCGGACGCATCAGGATAAAAAGCGCGCACGATGACTCCTGCCTCCGTCGGATGCGCGCCGAGAATGGAGTGCGGGTTTTGATGCCGGAGCGCGAGCAAGCGTTCCAACTCGGAAGCGTTGACGGTCGGATAACTCATCTCAACGTCGCTGGCGTGGCCTGCGTTAACTGAGTTGTTGGTCCTCTGACGCGAGCCTCCCTGTGCGCCCCCTTTTCTGGTCATAACGGCAGCGCCTCTGCTCGCGTATTTGACAGTTCGTCCGGCGAGGGCAGCGGTCTCTGCTGAAGCAAACCGGAAGAGAGTTCGAGCGTGAGCGCGAGCACATGCATCTCGTCGGAGACGGGCAAGCCCGCTCGCAAAGCCTCGTAGACGGCCTCCTGTGCCTGGTCCAGATTAGCGTTGAAGCCCAGTTTCTTGGTCATGCGGATGAGCATGAGGGCCAACTGAATATTCTCCGAAGAGGGATTGGCGACCGTGTAGCGCACGGTCTTGGCGATCATATCTTCGACCAGACGCCAGATCGTGCTCCGCTTGATGCGATAGCCATGACGCGCCGCCTCCTCCGCCAGTTCGAGCGCCTTCGTGTAGGCCGCAGGGTGATAGTTCTCCTGCTGCTTACGCAACTCCTTTTCAAAGCGCCTGCCGAGGGTGAACTCCGCTGCGGAACGCAACTCCTTCGGCAACTGAAAGCCTGCCTCGTGCAGCATCTCTATATTGCGCCGATTGTCTTCGTAGAGCAGTTCGTACTGCTCCGAAAATCTGTCCACCATCCGGCGAAAGAGATTGCCGGAGATGTTCTGCCGCCCGTCCGGCAAAAGATGTTCAAGGCCGTACTCATCCGGCCCGAAAAGTTCCTCCGCATAACGCAGGATGGAAGGCACGCTTCCCGCGCGATAGTGCATCCACAGTTGCTCGGTCGCGGTCTTGAATTCCGGTGCGCCGGGAAAGGGTCTCAGCACGCAGTAAAAATCCACGTCGCCGAAGTACATGGAGGCGACGGCATACTCGTGGCGCTTGCCGGTCGCAATCGAATCCAGAATGAGATGACAGGTGGAGAGCGTGAGCCGCCCGTGCTGCTGCTTTTGAAAAGCCCCCATGCGATAAGTGAATCCGGCGCTCTCACCCGTCTCTTGATTCTGGTCCACTAAACCTGAGATGGAGAGATGTGCGGCGACACGCTGCGGCGAGACTTTACTCGCCTCCACGAATCTCTTGAAGATGTCCGCGCCGTTGCCCAGTGAAAGGACGTTACTCCTGGCTTCGGAGAGAATTTCCAGAAACTCATCGCGCCCGCTTTCCAGACCCGACTCCTCCATCAACTCTATGACGCGGCCCGCGTATCTCAAGACCTGCACGGTCTCTATGCCAGCGAGGTCCGCGAAGAACCAACCGCAACTCGTGTACATGACCATCGCGTGACGCTGCATTTCGAGAAAGGTCAACGCGCGCACACGCTCCGCAGGTCCGAGCCTTCTGCCCGCGTGGCGTTCGAGAAAAGCCTCCTGCGAGGCATGACGGTCGAGCATCAACTCTATGTAATCATCCCGCGCGGCCCACGGGTCCAGAAAAAGATCGCCTGCGGTCGCCGCGAACTGCGTCGCGGCTTCATCACGCAGAAAGTCCAGAGCCTTTCGGAGCGGCCCGCGCCAGGATTGATTCCAGCCTTCCTCCGCGCCCGTCTGGCAGCCGCAGTCTCTGGTCCAGCGCCCCAGCCCGTGAGCGCAACTCCAGGAAGTTCCCTCCCCGCTCACGCCGAGGGCCAGTTCGACTTCCATCGTCGGCGGGTAGTGGTCCAGGAATTCGCCGTAGTTAGTCACCCAGAACCCTTGCGACTGAGCCTCTACCTCCAGCGCGTAAGCCAGGCAGCGATCACCGAACTTGAAATGATGGCCGTAGGTCTCGCCGTCCGTCGCCACGTTGACGAGTCGCGCCTCGCCCATCGCGGCACGCGCGAAGCGGTCTACGAGACCCAGACTCGAAGCCAGCGCTCCCTCGAAAGCGATTGCTTTGGCGATTGGCCCATCGTAAAAAAAGACCGCGATGGAGCGCCCCGAATCGTCAGAGTGCAGATACTTGTAAGAGATGGTGGTATCAATGCTGCCGTCGCTGACATCCC
>DASYML010000216.1:0-14203 GCA_036009045.1 Pyrinomonadaceae bacterium | reverse complement strand
AATCGCGGCACAAGTAACGCTGTCGGTCATCAGCGGCCAATCCATTACGCACCAGATTCGTACTTTGGCAGTGTTGACATCGTAAAGTCACAGTAACCATAGGTTGACTCTAACATGTCACCCATATTTGAACCACTACCCATGCCGGAAATCAGAGTTCTCAATTTGAGTGACATGTTGTCTCGCCAGAAAGGCTCTTTCACGCGTCGATTGATACATGCCATCATCAGCATCTCGCTGAGACTTTTTTTCCGGCGGATAGAGACGGGCGGCGATGAACTGGTCCCGATGGCTGGTCCAGTTATTTTCGTTCTCAATCATCCGAACGGTTTGATTGACCCGGCGCTCGTCTTCTGCGCGTTGCCGCGACGCGTCTCGTTTCTCGCCAAATCCACGCTCTTAAGCCTGCCCGTGCTGGGGCGTTTGATGCGGACGGTGGACGCGCTGCCCGTCTACAGGCACATAGACAAGGGCGCGGATGTGACCCAGAACAAGAAGACCTTCGAGGCGTGCCATGACCTTTTGCAGCGTGGCCGGTGCATCGCGTTGTTCCCCGAAGGGGTGTCGCACAATTCGACGTTTCTGCTGCCGGTCAAGACGGGCGCGGCGCGCATCGCGCTCGGCGCTCTCTCGGTCGGGAAGAACGCGGGAGAGAAGGTTTCTGAACTCGGATTGAAGATCGTGCCGGTGGGCCTTTATTACACTTCCAAGACTTCGTTTCGCAGCGAGGCTCTGCTGCGTTTGGGAAACTTTATAGAGGTCCAGCCAGTAAAATTGGACCAGGACGGCGAGCCGCCGCGCGAGCAGGTGAAATTGCTCTCCGCGCGCATCGAGACGGCCCTGCGCGAGGTGACGCTCAACGTCGAGGATGACGCGGCGATGGAAGAGATTAAGAAGGCGGAGCAACTCTTCTCCTCGCTCTACGAGAGCATCAATATCAAGCAGTCTCTCTCCGAAGAGTTTGACCTGCGGAGGCGGCTGGCGGAGGAAAGACAGTTTTATCGCGCGCAGTCGCCGGAGATTGTGAGCCGCCTGCGCGAGCGTATCTACAAGTATGATGAAGCGCTCGCCGGTCTGGGCATCACGACCGAGAGCCTCTCCGTTTTCTCGCACACGAGACTTTTCGTGCTGCGTCACTTCGTGCTCAACAGCATCCTGCTCGCGCTCGTTTCCCCGCTGGCGATAGCGGGCGCGCTGATTCATTATCCCGCGTATCTAATCTGCGATCTGCTGTCCGGCAGGTACAAGAAACACGGCGTGGACGACATCGTTTCCACCGTCAAGATTCTGGCGGCCATCGTGCTCATGCCTTTGACGTGGAGCATCGTGGCCGTGCTGGCTGATATTTTCTGGGGATGGCGCATCGCGGCGATGACGCTGCCGCTCGTCATCCTGAGCGGCTACGTGGCGATGAGATTTTTTGAGGTCATACAGGACATGAAGGGCTGGTATAAAGCCGTCCTGGTCCTGCTCGGCCAACGCCGCCTGTTCATCCAATTACTGAGAGAGCGACGTGCCCTCTACAATGAACTCAAGCGACTGGCGAGAAATGTTGAAAGCTGAAACGATAGAGGTCAGAGGTCAGAGGCTAGGGGCTAGAAGTTGGCCCTGGTTTTGACTGGCCTCTAGCCTCTAGCCTCTTTATTAATCCGATAACTCAATGGGACAAGTTCAAACGCTCACGCAAATTTCCGCCGGAGGCGTCGCCTTTCGAGAGGGGTCTCAGAGCATCGAAGTGGTCCTCATCTCCGTCGGCGAGCAGGGACGCTGGCAGTTGCCCAAGGGACTGGTTGACGATGGCGAGGAGATTGAAGCGACGGCCCTGCGCGAAGTCCGCGAAGAGGCGGGCATCCTGACCGAAATCATTGGTCCGATTGAGACTATAGAATACTGGTATTATTCGACGACGCGCGGCGAGAGAGTCCGCTTTCATAAATTCGTGCATTTCTACTTGCTCAGTTACCAGTCCGGCGATGTCTCCGACCACGATCATGAGGTCAATGAAGCGCGCTGGGTTGAGATTGATAAGGCCGTCAAGATGCTCGCCTTCGACGGTGAGAGGAAGATTGTCGAGAGGGCTCAAGGGATGCTACAAAGAGATGCCTAGCAGCGACTGGCAAACGTAGACTGGTTAAAAATCAAATGACCGAAGCGACACATCAAGCGATGATGAAGCCCGCGCCGACCAGCGAAATCCGCGCGCACTTTCCGGCTCTCGAACGCCTTCACAACGGGTTTCCCGTCGCCTACTTCGATGGGCCAGGCGGCACGCAGGTGCCACGCCCCGTGGTCGAGGCGATGACTAATTATCTCTACCATCACAACGCTAATACGCACTGGGACTATCCGACCAGCGCCGAAACGGACGCGTTAATTGAGAGGGCGCGGCAGACGCTCGCGGACTTTCTCAACGCCACGCCGTCGGAGATAGTCTTCGGCGCAAACATGACGACGCTCGCCTTTCATCTTTCGAGAACGCTCGCGCGCCGTTTCCAGCCGGGCGATGAAATTATCGTCACGGAATTGGACCACCATGCCAACGTCGCGCCCTGGCACGCGCTGGCTCTCGAACGCGGGCTGACCGTGCGCTCCGTCAAAATGTTGCCGGAGACGGGACAGCTTGACTGGGATGATTTCGCGCGCCAGCTCAACGAGAAGACAAGGCTCGTCGCCGTCGGCGCGGCCTCGAATGCGCTGGGAACGATAACGGATGTGCGGCGCGCGGCGTTGATGGCCCACGATGCGGGCGCTCTCATCTTTGTTGACGCGGTACACTACGCGCCGCATGTGCTGACGGACGTGCGCGCGCTCGATTGCGATTTCCTCGGCTGCTCCGCATACAAATTTTACGGCCCGCACATAGGCGTGCTCTATGGCAAGCGAGACCTGCTCTCATCGCTCGATTTTCCCAGGCTGCTGCCCGCGCCTGATACGGCACCGGAGCGCGCGGAGACGGGCACGCAGAATCACGAAGGGATGATGGGCGCGGCGGCGGCAATTAATTTTCTGGCCTCGCTGGCTGGCCTTGATAATCGCAGGGAGGGCTTGCGCGCGACCTTCGACGGGCTGCACGCGTGCGGGGCGCGACTGGTCCAACAATTATGGGAAGGGCTGGCCGCCATAGATGGAGTCGTACTTTATGGCCCGCCTCCGTCCATGCCGCGCACGCCGACCGTGTCCTTCACCGTCCGCGATGTGAGTTCAACGTTGGTGGCGCGCAAACTCGCAACGCGCGGCGTCTTCGCCTCGCACGGAGACTTTTACGCGATGACGGTGATAGAGCGCCTGGGCCTCTCTGAAGAGGGACTCGTGCGCGCAGGGTGCTCCTGCTACACGACGGAAGAAGAGGTCTCGCGGCTCATAGAGGGCGTGCAGGCTATCGCGCACGGGGCTTGAGAGAAACAGGCAGAGCGGCTATGAGACAATATCAAGACCTTCTCAAATCAATCCTGGTCCACGGCACAGAGCACAGCGACCGCACGGGCGTCGGGACCATCTCTCACTTCGGCTATCAAACTCGGTTCGACCTGCGCGCTGGCTTTCCCATCGTCACCACCAAGCGCGTCCCCTTTCGCTGGATTGTCGAAGAGTTAAGATGGTTTCTCTCCGGTGATACCAATGAAGCGAACCTTCGCGCCAAAGGAGTGGACATCTGGGCCGAGTGGGCGGACGAATCTCACACGGCTCGCTTCAATCGCGCGCCCGGCGATCTTGGTCCAATATACGGTTATCTGTGGCGCTCCTTCGGCGGTCACTATCCGCAGCGCGACGGCGTGGACCAGATCGCGCGCCTTATAGAAAATATTCAAAGCAATCCCAACTCGCGTCGTCTCATCGTCAGCGGCTGGGACCCGCGCCAGTGTGAGACGGTGGACCTGCCGCCGTGCCACACGCTTTTCCAGTTCAAGGTCGTGGAGGAGAGAATCCTGCACTGCCAGCTTTACCAGCGTTCAGCGGATGCCTTCCTCGGCGTGCCCTTCAACATCAGTTCATACGCACTGCTGACGCACATGTTGGCCCACGTCTGCGGGTTAGAGCCGGGCGAATTCGTTTATACGCTGGGCGATTATCACATCTATCAAAATCATCTCGGACAGGTCCAGGAATTACTCAAGAGGGAGCCTCTGCCCTTGCCGCGCCTTGAAATACACGACGCGGAAAATCGCTTTCGCGGATTGCAGGGGTTGCTGGAAATGAGTTATGAAAATTTAGAGCTTGTCGGCTATCAATCTCACGGCAAAATCGCAGCGCCCGTCGCTGTCTAAGGACGAGAAGGGAAACTCCCGGAAGATAATGGCGATCATCGGCATCGTGGCGGTTGATAAGAGGGGCGCTATCGGAAAGGGCGGCTCGATTCCCTGGCATTACTCTGCGGACCTCAAATTTTTCAAGCAGCAGACGCTGCACAACGCTTGCGTCATGGGCCATCGCACATGGCTCTCTTTGAAGAAGCCTTTGAAGGAGCGGCTCAACGTCGTGTTGAGCAGGCAGGCTTTGAGAGAAGAGCAGCCGGGCATCATCGTCTTAAGAGACACCACCTCCGTACTCTCTTTGAAAGATTACTTGCGCTGCGACCTCTTCATCATCGGAGGCAGGCAGGTCTACGAGGGCTTTCTGCCGTTGATAGACAGGTGGATAGTGACGGAGATTCCCTTATCCGTCGAAGATGCGGACACATTCATGCCGGAAGATTTTCTGGACGGATTCAAGCCTTATGATTCGCTACAACTTGAAGAAGATTTGCAGGTCAAGTTTTACGAGAAATGAGATTTGCAATTGCGTATGACCTTTGCGCCACCAACGAGCAACAGTCTCACGCCAGGGCGCAAAGACGCAAAGTAAAATAAGACTCTTCACGCTCATGGTCTCATCCAATCGCAAACGACTATAGCCTTTAAAGTTTATTTAGCACGGCTCACATAAAGATTGTCTTTAATCCAGAAGCGCCACGGTTTATCAACATACTCTCCGGCGTAATCAATGCCGACGCGTGGGCCTGAGCTAATCTGCGCGGCGGGGAATTTGCGGCCCGTCTCTTCTATCCAGACGCGCTCGCCGAGCAGGTCTTCGCCGTTAAAGCTGCGATCAAGGCCGAGCGCCATGCAGAGTTTTCCTGGTCCACTGGTCAGGTGCCTGTCCTGCTTGACCGGGCGGCGCTGGCGCATCCATTCCAATCCCTCTTCAGGCTCAAGGGCGCGCACGAGCACGGCATGAGGAATCTCCGCGCTGTTCGTCACGACGTTGAACTGGTGATACATGCCGTAGATGAAATATACGTAAGCGTGGCCGCCCGTGCCGTACATCATCAACGTGCGCGGCGTCCGGCGATTGTTGTAAGAATGAGCGGCCCTGTCTTCCGGCCCCATGTAGGCTTCCGTCTCGACGATGAGACCGGAGATGCGCGCCCCATCCGGCGCAGGGACGATGAGCCGCTTGCCCAGAAGCGCGCGTGCGACCAAGAGAGTATCTCGGCGCGTGTAAAATTCACGTTTTAATTTTTCGGGATGATTCATCTGTGAACGCTGCTCTCGCATTAGGGCAGCGAGTATGAATGTTCTGTGGCCCGCGAGGCAAGACTGCGGGTATACTGGCCCCTCAGGTGGACCAAAATAATCATGACTGAACAAAGCTTACAGGAAAAATATGCGCCGGGAAACGCCTGCTTCGGATGCGGCCCGGCGAATGAGAAGGGTTTGCGTATCAGGAGTTTCGCGCGCGAGACGGAAGCTGTGTGCGAGTGGCAGCCGTTGGCTTATCACGAATCCTTTCCGGGAATGTTGAGCGGCGGCATCATCGGCACGCTCCTCGATTGTCATTCCAACTGGACCGCCGCCTGGCATCTCATGCAGCGCAACCATCTGGAACATCCGCCCTGCACCGTGACGGCGGACTACGCCATCAAACTGCTACGCCCGACTCCGACCGACGACAAAGTGACGCTCGTCGCGCGCGTGGTCCAATCACAGGATGACCGCGCCATCGTCGAAGCCGAACTCATCGCCAAGGGCAAGACGTGCGCGACCTGTCGCGGAACGTTCGTAGCCGTCAAGCCCGGCCATCCAGCTTATCATCGCTGGTAAGAGGTTGAGGTTCTTTTTAGAGGTGATCTGAAAGGCTTTTTGCGCCCTGTAAGGGCTGAATATGAGAGCCGGGGCAAGCCTCAGCGTCGCCCCCGGTTAATGGTCCAAGATAGATAACCGACCCTGAAAGGGTCGCACATGCAATGTTGAAGTGCGACCCTTTCAGGGTCGAGTTGTGTGGTGTTGAGAGGACCGGGGCCGCTGCCCCCGGCTCTCATATGTATCCACTGGCGTGGATCAGCTTGAAGAGTGTGCTCTGACTTTTCAGACACCCTCCAGGACTATAACAAACATATTAGAAAGGAATCTCTTCGTCCTCTATCTCGATGGCTCTCTGAGGGACGCGGCCAGCGGGGAGGCGCGTGGCGGCTCCGGCGGCGGCTGACTGGCTGTTGCGATTGCCGTTTGATTCAAACTGGCGGACGGGGATGCCTTCGGCGCGGCCTCCTGCGTTCTGCGCGCTGTCTATGAAATGCACGTCCGAGGCGTTGACTTCGAGCGTGTGGCGCGGCTTGCCTTCTTTATCGGTCCACTCTTCGACGTGCAGACGGCCCTCCACGTAGACGCTCCGACCCTTGGTCAGATACTGCGAAACGGTCTCCGCCTGTTTGCCCCAGACCGTCACCTTAAACCAGGTGGTGATGTCCTGCTGTTCGCCCGTCTTGTCCTTGCGCCGCTCGTTGGTGGCGATGGTGAAGGTGCAGACGGGCGTGCCCTGCGGCGTATATCTCATCTCAGGGTCGCGGCCAAGGTTGCCGACGATGATAACTTTGTTGAAAGACATTCTCTTTACTCTCTTTCTGACGGCTATGAATTAAAGACGAGCCGAAAGCTACTTTACGCCACACCGGGCGCGGCAGCCTTCGGCCTTCATCAAATGAGCGCTGCTCTCATCAAGCACGCTTGAGAGTGCGCGCGGGCTGCGTCTTGACGCTCGCTTCCGTCGCCTGCGTGCGCTTCGTGTTCGTTGTGGTCTCGCCCTGCGCCATCTTCAAACGCTCGACGCGCGCGGTGATGCGGCGGTCAAGGTCCGCGACCTGCTCAGGTGTGAGACGGTAGATGTTGGACTGGTTGTGATAGACGCGCGCGCCCGTCACGAGGTCCGCCACTTTGAAGCCGTACCCTTCGGCCTTCTCTATCAACTCCTGAATCGTCATCGAAGGCGGGACCACTGTCAGCCTCGAAGGCTTCTCTTCCAACATCTCAGGCACGGTCTGAGGCGCGGGCGCTTCGAGCGGCAGATCATCACCGGCCTCGCGCTTCATGTGGTCCAGGAAATTTCTGAACGTGATGTCGCCCGTCATCTCAAAGCCGACCTCAAAGGCGGGGCTGTTGCTCTTGACGACCTGAAAGACGCGCGTAATCTCGCCCTCGCGCTCCTGCAAGGAGACTTCCACCATGATGTCCACGAAGTATTCGAGGCCGCTCGCCGTCATGGGGAGCACGCGCCCGACTTCGTTATCTTCCTTGGCCTCTTTCCCTTTGGCGGGAATCTGGTCCACGATGACGACGCTCTTGCCGCTCTCTATGCAGAGCTTGCGAAGGACGCCTTGCAGAATCATCTGGTCGGCGGCCAACTCTTCGGCGCTCGGCTGGGCCAGGTGGTCGCCGGTTTTCTCCCTCACCGCCGCGACCATCTCGCTGTGCTTGGCGGAGAAATAAGAGGCCCAGGAATCCAGCGCGAAGCAGCCGTAGTTCTGCTCGCGTCCCTCGCCGCTCAAGGCCCATTCGATAAACTCCGGCAATTCGTCCGGGTGCTCTATCTCAAGCCCGTCGAAGAGCGCGCCGTTGCCCTTCAAGAGCCGTGACTTGCGTTCGACATCAAAGATGCAGAGGCGGCCCAGGCCCGCGTCCGCCATGCTGCGGACAAACTGGCTTTTGCCGACGCCCGCGCCGCCGCGCACGGCCATCACCAGGCGCTGCTGCCGTGGACGACGGCTCAGCGGATTCACTTTCGGTCTTTGTGTAGTATTCATCTCTCTTCATTCCTCATGAGCCGGATCGGCTTTGGCTGGTCCAGTATTCTTCGGGAGCACTGGAATCACTCCTCATTATGAGAGACATCCACGGCCTCTCTGTCTCAACGGTGCAACAATGTACCACACTTCCAGCAAGAATGGAACACCTTTTCACACATGAAACATGAAAAACGTAGAGAGAGACTAGAGGCTAGAGACTGGAGGCTGGTAAAAACCTTTGCGCCTTCACCAGCCCCCGGTCTCTAGCCTCTAGTCTCTCTCTCGCCTTGTGCCTTCTTGAGCTTGGCTTTTACTTCACCTGGGCCAGTGCGTTTTGCAGTTTCTCAAGCGCGCCGTCGAGGATGTCGTCTTCGCGTGCGATGCAGAGACGCATGTGATTGTCCCAGATGTTGCTGTCTGTGAAGGCGCTGCCGGGCACGGCCCCGACCCCCGCGTTGCGTATGAGCATCTCGTTGAGTTGCATGGCATCTTTGAAACCTTCTGGGATGCGCGCCCAGACGTAGAAGGCCGAGCCGGAATCGTAAATCTGAAACCCGACCTCTCGCAAAGCCCTCGTCGCACGCTCGCGCTTGGCGCGAAAGCGTTGCTTAAGCCTTGAGTAGTATTCGGCATCGGCCATCAAGACCCGTGCAAGAGCGCGTTGGAGCGGCGTCGGAGAGCAGACGTAGAAGACGTTATTGGCGTTGTTGAGCGGGCCAACGAGATTGCCCTGACCGTAGACGTATCCGAGCCGCCAGCCGGAGATGTTCCATGACTTGGAGAAAGAGTTGACGGTGATGGTGCGCTCCCACATGCCTTCCAGCGAGGCGATAGAGACATGCGGCTGCTCTCCGACGACGTAATGTTCGTAGACTTCATCAGAGATGCAGAGCAGGTCCAATTCCTTGCAGATGGAGGCAATCGTTTCGAGTTCCGCGCGCGTGAAGACCTTGCCCGTCGGATTGACGGGAGTGCAAACGATGATGGCGCGCAAGGGTAAGTCCGGGCGACCTTTGAGCACGCGACAACGTGCGCGTAAGGCTTCACCATCGAGCGCGAGCGTGTCGCCCTGCAAGGGAAAGATTTCGGTGGCGCCTCCCAATTCGTTGACGATGCGCCTGTGGTATGGATAGTAAGGCTCGAAGACGAGCGCCGTCGCGCCTCTCAAATATGTCTGCGCGACCGCGACGAGCGCGCCCGTCGCGCCCGGAGTGACGAGCAATTCCAGAGGCACAGCCTGCGGGTCCACCTTGAGACCATTGAACGTCAGAATCTTTTCCGTCACCGCGAGGCGCAGCGCCTCCGCGCCTTCAGCCGGGCTGTAGTGGTTCTGGCTGGCAGCGATGGTCTCTGCGGCAGCGAGCGCCAGCGCCGGGTCTATGGCGAGTTCGGACTGGCCCTGGACCAGATTTCCGCTCGGCGGGACCAGCCTGGTAATCAATCGAATGTCGGGTTTGGTTTTAGCAGTAGTCGCCATCATCTTCATTTCCTCAAAAGATTTCCCTCCCTGTTCTGAGCACGTAATCTAACCGTTGCGCGCCGATTTGTATAGTCTGCCAAAGAAATCATCTCAGAGGGATTTTAAGTTCCGGGCCAAGATGCCGTCTGCCGGTTGAGGAATCTTTCCAGCCGTCGTTGTACGACCTCGTCACCGAGCGCCACGACTTGCCCAGTCATGTGCGAAGTGGCGGGGCTGCATAACCAGAGCAGGAGGCTGGCAGGCTCGGACGGGTCGCGCGTGCGCCTCCTGCGGATCGTCCCATCGGAAGTATAATTTGGACCAGATAAGCCGGAGCGAAATGCTTGCAGTCCCTGCGTCTCGACGACGCCAGGGTAGACGATGTTGGCCGTCACTCCCGTACCGTCCAGTTCAGCCGCCAGCACGCGTATAAAATGATTGACACCGGCCCTCGCGGCGCAATAGGCGCTGGCGCGTGGGAGCACCACTTCACTGAAGTTGGATGAAACTATCAGCAAGCGCCCCGCGCCCTGACGCAACATCTGCCCGACGACCGCGCGGCTGAGTAAAAAGACTCCCGTCAAATTAATGTCAATTGATTTTTGCCACTCGGCGGGCGTTATCTCCCACGCAGGTTGGCCCAGAGGCTCTGTGACCGCCGCGCAATTGATGAGAAAGTCTATCCGGCCAAAAGCGTCTATGGTCCGGCGGACCATCGCCTCGACCTGCGCTTCATCTGAGATGTCGGCGGGAACGGCCAGGGCCTGGCCGTCGGCACTGGCTATCTCTGCCGCGACGCTCTCGACTTCCGCAGAGGTCCGCGCGACGACCGTCACAGACGCCCCCGCTTGCGCGAGCACATGGGCCGTCGCCGCGCCGATGCCCCTTCCCCCTCCGGCGATAATCGCAACGTGGCCTTTCAGGAATTGATTTCTCAAGCCTGGAAAATCTCTCCCTTCAAGAGATGAAAGTTATGCGGGCGGAGTGTAGACTGTGCGGCCAACATGAGAGCCGGTGAAGCAGTTTCTTCAGGCTTGATAATCAACGACCCAGCCTTCTGGACCACCTCCGCGCAGGGGCCAACTGCGGACCTAATCCGTCCGACTTATCAAGCATCTCCAGCATCTGCTTGATTCCCTCCTGCCACGGCATCTTCGGAGTAAATCCGAGCAAGCTCTGCGCTTTTCTAATATCATACTTGAGAGTCGAAGCAGGTCCGGCGTGCCGCTGAGTTGACTCAAAGCCGGACCAATGACGGCGGCTCGCGGCGGGCATGACGATTGGCACAAGCTCACGATAAGTGATGATCTGGTTGCCCGCGATGTTGAACGTCTGACCGGCGACTGCGGGCTGTGTGCCCGCCAGGATGATCGCCTCGGCCACATCTGTCAGATGAACCCACTGTTCCACCTTCCGCCTCTTCTCCAGAAGAACCCTGTAAGGACTGCTCAAAATTTGATTCAACAGACGATCAAAATAAGTGGCCCCCGGACCATAGACATGAGAGAGACGCAGGACGACGTAATCAAGCCCGTCATCCTCTCGATGATGAAAGAGCAGGTTTTCCGCATCAATCTTGTTCTTCCCATAGACGCCGCGATTCTTGACAGGCGCATCCTCAGTGACAGGCCAGGGTCCCGAATCGTAGACAATGACTGAGCTTGTAAAGACGACGCGGGGTCTTCCGCTCGCGACGCTAGCACGCAGCAGATTCTTCGTGCCCTCGACGTTTGTCTGGATGAGGTCTGCGGGCTGCGTGCCGGGGCGTGGCAAGAGCGCTGCCGTATGATAGATCACGTCTACTTCCCCGGTCGCCTGGTCCAGAATGTTTTTGTCAGTCAGGCTGCCCTGGACTATCTCCACTTGCTCACGCCCCTTCAGATGCCTGACCTTGTGCGGCTGGGCCAGCGTTTGAGGCCGGACCAAGACCCGCACGAGGTCCCCGCGCGCGATGAGCCGTTCCAGCACCTGTGCGCCAATCAATCCGGTGCCCCCTGTCAGTAAGACTCTCATGCGGCTCTCCTTTACTCGTAGCCGAAACTGATGGCTAGATGCTTGACCTCTGTTGAAAACTCGCTGCCGTCAGGACGCCAACTCAAAGGACCATCGAGGCTCTGAGGTCGTGCCCGGTCTGGGCGCAAAACGGGCTGCTTGAGTAGTTGCGGGTCATTCCCCAGCCGAGCGTTTGCCGGACCAAAGCAGGCGAAAGGCGATCTTTCTGGATGCTTCATTTCTTCAATTGACGCTTCA
Organism: Pyrinomonadaceae bacterium; assembly: GCA_036009045.1. Taxonomy (GTDB): domain Bacteria; phylum Acidobacteriota; class Blastocatellia; order Pyrinomonadales; family Pyrinomonadaceae; genus DASYML01. Next base: position 2,456 of record DASYML010000216.1, on the reverse strand, counting down.
CCCGTGCTCACTTCCAACCACGCCGCGATCTGACGCAGATAGCGGTCAGGGTCGGCCAGTAAATCCTCACCGCGAAGCCTCATCTGCTGTCCCTCCGGCACAGTTGCGAGGAAGGCACAGATTCTGCTGTGAATGACATGCCATCTCTTCTGCGGGTCTCTCCTCGCAAAGATTTGTGCGTCCGGGTCCTCAGAGTTCTTGAAAACATTGCGAAGGAGTGAGGTCACGGATTCGCCATGTCCTCTGGGATGGCGCAGCAGGTGCAGGAACTTCGCTTTGGGGAAGGTCTTGCGCAATCGCTGTAGATACACCGCACGGTTAACTGTATTGGGACTCTTGTCAACCATGATTTGCGGATGGACCCTTTCGGTGAGTTCTCTGAAGACATCACCTGTGCCCAGTTCAAGCCTTCGCCAGAGCCATCGCCGGGCCAACTCTATGGTCTCCTCCGTCTGTTTGCCAAAATACATGTGAGCCACCGCGCGCAAGAGGCCGTGCGCCTCGAAGTGTCTACCTCGACGATAGTTGGCCCACCATTCCTCCATGCTTTCCGCGACAAACAGATTCATCTCCGGCAGCCCGTACATCTGCGGATGCTGTCCGATCATGGTGCAGACGACGGAAGTGAAAGAGCGATGCGGAGCGAGGATGAAGAGCGGAGCGACCATTATCTTCTTCCCCTCCTCCTCGGATGATGACGCGGCGACTGCTGAGTGAGATTATTTCCCTCCCAGCCTTGCCCTTGCGCGCGACCTTGTCCGTGCCCTTGTCCGCGTCGCTGTCCGCCTTCTAACGCGGAAGGTCTCCACTGGCGTGCGGGAGCCGCGCGCTCCGCCGCCGCGCCCCACCGTTGCACCAGAGATTGCGGCTCAGCCTCAGCTGGTTCATCCAGTTCATGCGGTTGATGCGGTTCGTCCGCTTCATCCGCTTCGGCCAACATCTCAAGCAGACCGTGTTGAAACTTGACCTGCGGCGTGAAGCCCAGTTTCTCCTGCGCCTTGCTGATGTCGAACCTCATGCCGTAATTGCCCGGAGACGAGACTTGATAACGTCTGGCATCAATGCCGAGGTCCGGGCGTTCCTTCTCAAGAATGGTGGCGGCGATGGTCGGGGCCGTGATGATTTCGCCGCCCGCCACATTAAATACTTGGTTGGCAGCCCCAGGCCGCGTGCCCGCCATGACGATGGCATCCGCCAGATCGTCAACGTGAAGCCACTGCATGTAGCCGAGTTGCCCGTTGCCGCGCAGCGCCATCAAGGGGCGGGTCATAATCTTGTCAATCATCCGCAGGACGAAATGTGCGCCGCTCCCGTAGACAGTGGGCGGGCGGATGATGACATATTCCAATCCCTCTTCGCGCTGCGTGCGTTGAACCAAACCTTCCGCGTCAATCTTGCTCTGCCCGTAATTTTTGAGAGCCTCGCTGCCATGAGCCTTGAGCGGCGAGTCTTCCGTGATGGGCCACATGAAAGGATAAGGAGCGGGACTGTAAACGGAGACGGAACTGGTATAGACGAAGCGGCCCACGCCGCTCGCCACAGAGGCATTGAGCAGATTTTCCGTCCCCTGCACGTTGACGCGGACTAGCTGTTGCGGGCTGCTTCCGGCAATCAACCCCGCGACGTGATAGACGATGTCTACACCATCGGTTGCCTGCTTCAAAGCTGCCGTATTATCCAGATCGCCCTTGATCACATTCAGGTGATTATCAACCGGCAAGAGTTCCAATGTCTCCGGCAATGCCAGCACGTTGACAGCGTCACCGCGCGCCAGCAATCGCTCCAGCACGCGCGACCCGATCAACCCAGTGGCCCCTGTCAACAATACACGCATACAGTTCCTCCTTCCGAGTCTCAAAGCCTTCGTCAGCCGCCGTTATTATTTCCCAGCCATATTTCAGCGCCGCCCTGCGGGTTCGGCACGTAGATCCAACCTGTCGCCAGGCGTGCGACCACTTCCGGCCCGAAAGGGTTCGCCGTCCCGATGAAGAGTCCGTAAGGCGTGGAGACCATCGTCCTGGCTCCATAGTTGTACGGGTTATTGAATCCGTTGTGCGTCACGTTGCTCCAGTTGATGCCGTCCCGCGTTCGCCAGAGATCAAAGCCGCTCGCGTACTGGACTATGTTATCAACACCGTACTGGCGCACATGTTTCTTCAACCAGGGCAGCATGCGCGGCCTGTTGGCGTAGGGGAGAAAGACGCTCCAATCGAAGGTGCCCACATAGAGCCAGCCATCGTGGACCGTCATGCGCCAGATATAACCGCTGAAGAAATTATCGAAGCCAGGTCCCATCCCCGAAAGCGGAACCTTCCTCCCCTGCGGCGTATTTTGCACCGTGCCGACAACCAAATCCCAGCTATCGTCCGGGTGAATGCGGATAATCTCACCGGCTGCCGGTCCGATGATGTTGGTCCGGTCAAAGCCTCCATTCTGAATCCCGCTCCCGATGTAGA
>DASYML010000215.1:0-12938 GCA_036009045.1 Pyrinomonadaceae bacterium | reverse complement strand
AGTCCCGCCTCCCTGTCTATCATGTTTTTCCAGAACTGCGCGCGGCGCATGAATGTTTGATAAGTGGTCCTGTCTCCGAGCGATTTAGCGAACTGCGCGATGCAGAAATCCGCCGTCGTATATTCCAGCGTCGTCGCGGATGAACCCCAGACCTCATTTTCGATGGTGATATAGCCGTACTTGAGATACTCACGCAGCGCGCCGCGTTGCGCGTAGCTCTTGGAGCGCGCGTCCGGGTCCGTCGCGCCCTTGAGCATCGCCTTGAGCGCGGCCCGCGTGTCGAAATGTTTTGCGCCGAAGGCATACGCGCTGGCGATGATGGGCACGGACGGGTCGCCGACCATGACCCCGCTCTCATCGTTGGCGACGGACCATTTGGGCAAGCCGCCGCCCTGCGATGCATCCATCACCAGCGACTGCATCATGTCGCTCGCCTCAACGGGAAATAAAAGGGCCAGTAATTGAACTTCGCAGCGATAGATGTCCCAACCGGAATAGTTCGCATATTGCGTATAGCCGCGTGCGAGATGCACTTGATTATCAAAGCCCATGTATTCGCCGTTGGCGTCGCTGAAGACGTTCGGGTGTAGCAGCGCGTGATAGAGCGCCGTGTAGAAGACCTGCCTTTCGGACCGCGTGCCGCCGGAGACTTCTATCCGTCCCAGCATCTGATTCCAGCGCGCACTCGCCGCGTCACGCACGGCTGCGAAATCCCAACCCCTGTTCTCTGCGCGCAAGTTCAACTCCGCATTCTTCACGCTGACGTAAGAGAGGCCCACTTTAACCCGGACCAATTGATTCGCCGTCGTGTCAAAGGTCACATAGCCGCCGGTCTTCGCGCCCTTCACCACGCGCTCGCCGCGCTTGATGTCGGCCCCATGCCAGGCCCCGAAACTTTTGAAGGGACGCTCAAACTCCGCGAAAAAATATAGCTTGTACTCGTTGCGAGTTCCGCAGAAGCGACCGCTCATGAGAGAGCCGCTAACTTGCCTGTCGCCCGTCAACTCCAAAGACGCATCCGTGACTCCCGTCGCGTTGCGCCCGACATTTATCAGGAGACTCGCGTCGGTTGAAGACGGGTAGGTGAATGATGCGAACCCCGTGCGCGCGGTCGCGGTGAGGTCCACTGTGATGCCCGAATCGAGAGCTACCGCGTAGTGACCCGGAGCGGCCCTTTCATAATCATGCGAGAACTTAGCCACGTAAGCGTCCGGGTCGGACGCGGGAGAAACGCGCGCTTCACCTGTCAACGGCATGAAGGGCACGTCGGCGTAGACCGGGCAGCCCGGCCCGTTGAGATGCGTGAGGCTGAATCCGCGAATCGCGTTGTCCCTGTAAACATAGCTGCCGGACTCGTCCTGCGAGAAACTGCTGGCCGTATCGGGACTCCACTGGACCATTCCGAAAGGGACGGTCGCGCCGGGAAAAGTATTGCCGCCCGCGCCGCCGCCTATGAACTCCTGCGCCGTACCCCTCTCCGTGCCGATGAACGGGTTGACGTACTGCGCCGGATTGACAAACGCTCCGGTTAATAATATTGGACCAGCAATCGAAACTTTCTGAGCGGCAACATCTGATGTGATGGCTGTGAGCGAAACGGTACAGACCAGCATCCACGACAAAGAGACGGCGCACAGTTTCCCGAACACTTTTGACCTCCCGAAAATTTTTTAAAGTGATCGCTCTCTCACAGTTGACGTGCAGACTCTATAACACTCCGGCGCGCAACAGAAGGGGCGGACGGTGCTGTGATAGTCGTTCAGGTAGACTCAAGGTTAATCCCGGTTTCATCTTAGAGGGTATCCGAACAGTCAGAGCAAAGCCTTCAACCTTATCCACGTCAGTGGATAAATATGATAGCCGGGGCACCGCCCCGGTACTCGCGCCACCACACAATCCGACCCTGCAAGGGTCGCACCTTCAATGTCGAGATGCGACCCTTGCAGGGTCGGCTGCTATTCTGGACCAGTAACCGGGGGCGATGCTCTACGAACTTGCCCCCGGCTCTCACAGGTTGCCCTTTCAGGGCACAGGCGGCTATTCATCCAGCCTCTAAAGAATCAAGCGCTAGCTTGACCATGCAGGGCGGTGTTACTCTTTCCAGGTAAATTTCTTGAGTCCCTGACGATATTTTTGGACCTGCGCCCATGCAGTCTTTGCCTGTTGATTCAATCCTGCCGGAGATTACGGAATCTCTGCGTCGCTCGCCCAACCTGGTCCTCGAAGCCCCGCCCGGAGCGGGTAAGACCACGCGCGTGCCGCCCGCATTATTGGACCAGGGATTAGCGGGCGACGGTGAAATCTGTATCCTTGAGCCGAGACGCCTTGCCGCGCGGCTGGCTGCGCGCCGGGTGGCCGAAGAGAGGGGAGAGCGTCTGGGCGAGACCGTCGGTTATCAGGTGCGCTTTGATGATGTCTCAGGACCGCGCACGCGCCTGCGCTTTGTCACGGAGGGCGTGCTGACCCGCCGCTTGCTCTCCGACCCGCAACTCTCAAAAGTGAGCGTCGTCGTGTTGGATGAATTCCACGAGCGACACTTGCAGGCAGACCTCACGCTCGCGCTCCTGCGAAGATTACAGAGAGAGTCGCGTCCGTCTCTGCGCATCGTCGCGATGTCCGCGACGTTGGATGCCGCCCCCATCGCTCAATTCCTGGACCAGTGCACGGTCCTGCGTTCCGAGGGTCGTCGCTTCGATGTCTCGATAAAGCATCTGCCGAGGGAAGATGAACGCCCGCTGGCGATGCAGGTCGAAGCCGCTTTGCGCGTTCTGCTGGCAGACGGCCTGCACGGCGATGTGCTGGTCTTTCTTCCGGGCGCGGCTGAAATCCGTCGCGCGCAGGAAGCCTGTGCACATCTTTCATCAAAGGCGGATTTGCTGATTCTCCCGCTGCACGGCGAATTGCCTGCGGCGGAGCAGGACCGCGCGGTGCGTCCCGCAGAGAAGCGCAAAGTCATCCTCTCAACCAACGTCGCGGAAACTTCAGTGACGATTGATGGCGTGGTGGCGGTGATTGATTCGGGCCTCGCACGCATCGCGGGCCATTCGCCCTGGTCCGGTCTGCCAAGGCTCAACGTCGCGCGCATCAGCCAGGCGGCGGCCATGCAACGCGCCGGACGCGCCGGGCGAACTCAGCCGGGCGTGTGCCTGCGTCTCTACACCGCGCAGGACTTAGCCGCGCGCGCCGCACATGAAACGCCGGAACTTCAAAGACTTGATCTCGCGGAGGCCGCGCTCGCACTACATGCGGCGGGCATCAGAGACCTGCATCGCTTCGAGTGGTTTGAAGCGCCGCCCGCGCCCGCGCTGGATGCCGCAGAAGCTTTATTGCGCAGGCTCAACGCGCTTGATGAGCATGGCGATGTGACGTTGACGGGGCGACGTATGTTGCGCTTGCCGCTTCATCCGAGGCTCGCGCGAATGGTCTTGGAGGCGCAGGGACGGGGCGTCGCAGGGGCCGCGTGCGTCATCGCCGCCCTGATTAGCGAGCGTGATATACGCGCGGGCAATCTCTTAACTGGTCCTGTAAAGAAGGGCGCGAAGGGTGCGACTGTGAGCGGTCCTTCAGACCTGCTCGAATTATTGGACCTCTTTAGGGAAGCAGAGAGTTTAGACTTAGCGCCCGCCCGTTTGCGAGAGATGAATCTGGACCAGGGCGCTGTGCGCGCGGTGGAGCGCGTCTCGCGTCAGCTTCGGCGTTTGATTGAGGGAGGAAAGACGCAGGACGCCTGGAGCAGCGAAGAGCTATGTGCCGGACAGGAGAGGGAATTGCTGATCTCGATTCTCGCGGGTTATCCAGACCGCGTCGCGCGTCGTCGCACATTTTCTACGAACGAGGCAAAAGGTGCGAGCGCGGAATTGCTGCTGGCTGGCGGAGGCACCGCGAGCCTGTCGCCGTCGAGCGTCGTTCGCCAAGCGGAATTTCTCGTGGCCGTTGATGCGGAAGAGCGCAGGGAGCAGGGGAAGGGTCGTTCCGGGAGAGGCGTCGCGTTGGTCCGCTTAGCCAGCGCGGTTGAACCGGACTGGTTACTGGACCTTTTTTCGGACTGGCTCAGCGAGAGCAGCGAGGCGGTCTGGAATGAGCGTGGCGAGCGCGTAGAAGTCTACAGGCGGCTGCTCTATGACCAACTCGTGCTTGATGAGAGCAGAGCTATCGAGGCGCGGGGCGAGGATGTTGCCGGAGTGCTCGCCGATGCCGCGCTGGCGAGAGGGTTGGAAGCTTTCGTCGAGCCGGAGTTGATAGAGCGCTTTCTGTCGCGCGTTGATTTCACGGCGCGGACCTTTACGGATGCTCGTTTTCCCGTCCTCAAGATGGATGATGTGCGCGAAGCGCTGGTCCAATTATGCGAAGGCAAAAACAGCTTTGCGGAATTGAGCGGAGCCATACGGGCTGGCGGCTTGCTGGATGCGCTCAGGCGAAAGCTCAATGCGGAGCAGTCGCGTCTGTTGGCACGCATGTCGCCGGAGCGTGTGACGCTCAAGAGCGGGCGGCAGGTCCGCGTCAATTACGAGAACGGGCGACCACCGTGGCTCGCTTCAAGATTGCAGGATTTCTTTGGCATGAGAGAAGGGCCGCAGGTGGCTGGCGGGCGCGTCCCTGTCGTGTTGCACCTGCTCGCGCCGAACGGGCGTCCGGTGCAGGTCACGTCGGACCTCTCTGGTTTTTGGGAACGCGACTACGCGCGCGTGCGGCGCGAACTGAGCCGCCGTTACCCGCGACATGCCTGGCCCGAAGACCCTTTGAAGGTTTAGATTAAATTTCAGTTGAGTGGGATACTGTCGTGGAGATGCCTATGGAGACGAAGATTCTTCGGTTTGACTCTCTGCCTTCGACCAACACGGAGGCGGCGCGGCAGGCCATGCGCGGCGCGCGGGAAGGCTTGTGCATCATCGCGCGCGAGCAGACGGCTGGGCGTGGACGCCAGCAGCGTGCCTGGGCCTCCCCGTTGGATGCCGGACTCTACTTCAGCATTATTCTACGTCCGCGACTCGAACTCGGCGCGTGGCCGCTCATCACTCTGATGGCCGCGCTCGCCGTCCGCGACGCGGTCCTGGAGGCGTGCGCGCTTGAGGTGGATATAAAATGGCCCAACGACATCTTCGCGGCGGAGCGCAAGCTTTGCGGCATCCTCGCGGAAACAATCGAGACGGAAACGGGCCGCGCCTGTATCGTCGGCATCGGTCTCAACCTGAGAGACAGGGGCTTCTCATCGGAGTTGCAAAACATCGCCGCTTCAATCGAAGCTTTAACGCGAGACGCGCCTGACACGGAAGAATTGTTGGGGGCACTCTTGCGCGCCCTTGATCGTCGCTACGAGATGCTTCAAGCAGAGGGAGGAAAGAACGCCATCCTGCGAGATTGGACCACCTTTTCATCTTACGCGGAAGGACGACGCGTGCGCGTCTCGCTTTGTGATGAGATGATAGAAGGCATCACGCGCGGGCTTGAATGCGATGGCGCTTTGCGTGTAGAAACAGACGCGGGAGAAATCAAAACAGTGCGCGCAGGCGACGTGACCGCGATGAGAGCGGATGAGATTAAGAAGGATGAAGAAGAGAGATTGATTCATTGACTCATCGGCTCATCGGCTCATTGATTCAATGAAGAAGTGGGCCAATGAATCAATGAGCCGATGAGTCAATGAATCAATCGTTCCGTTTATTATGCTTCTTGTGATTGATGCTGGAAATACGAATACGTCACTGGGCGTGTACGATGGAGCGGAACTCGTCAAGCACTGGCGGCTGACGACGAGCAAGGCGCGCACGGTGGACGAGTATGGCGTCTATGCGCGCAATCTGTTCGCGCTGGCGGGGATAGATTTTAAGGCGATCACGGCGGTCGCCATCGCTTCGGTCGTGCCGCCTTTGAACTTTACGCTCAAGCGCATGTCGGAAGTCTATTTTCATCTCGCGCCGCTCTTCATAGACCACACGACGAACACGGGGCTGTCCATTCTTTATAATCCGCCGGGCGATGTCGGCGCGGATCGCATCGTGGACGCTGTCGCCGCCGTGCATAAGTACGGCGCGCCGTGCATCGTCGTTGACTTCGGCACGGCGACTACCTTCAACGCCATCAACGCACAGGGACAGTACCTGGGCGGCGCGATTACGCCCGGCATCGCCATCTCTTCGGCGGCACTCTTTGAGCGCGCCGCGCGCCTCCCGCCCGTAGAGATTAAGCGTCCCGGCAACGTCATCGGTTCGTCAACGGTCGGCGCGATGCAATCCGGCCTCTATTACGGTTACGTCGGCCTCGTGGATGGCATCCTGCGGCGGATGCGCGAAGAACTCGGCGGCGTTGTGCGCGTCATCGCCACGGGCGGACTCGCATCCCTCATCGCCACCGGCTCAGAACTGATAGACACAGTGGACGACACGCTCACGCTCGAAGGATTGAGATTGATTTACGAAAGACAGAAGACAGTGACAAGTGACGAGTGACAAGTGACGAGCAAGAGCAAGCCTTTCAAACTCGACAATTGTTACTCATCACTCATGTCTCGTTACTTATCTTTAGCTTGTCCCTCGTCACTCGTCACTGTTGTATGAATTACTTTAACTACTTCACGGAAATCGAGGACGTTTTTATTCGTCGGAGAGGGAAGCATTTGCTTCTCAGCCCGATGGATTGGGCCTTGATAGAAAGCTGGAAGGAGATGGGTGTGCCGCTGTACGTGGCGCTGCGCGGCATCGAGCGCGCCTTTGATTCGCACGAAACGAAACCGCGCAGGCGCAGCGTCAAGACGCTCTTCTATTGTCAGGAAGAGGTCGAAGCGCAGTTCGCCGAGTGGCAGGATTCGCAACTTGGCGCGGGACCAACTGGCGCAGCGGGCGAGCGGCCCTTAGAGTCCGAAGATATATTGGACCAGGACGCGCATCTCCCTTTCCCGCGCGCGACCATCCGGGAACATCTCACGCGCGCACGCGAGACGCTCGTCCGTCTGCGCGATCATGAGAGGCATGCTATCGAAAACGGATTGGGTGATACGCTGGCACGCGTCACCGCGCGTTTACAGGACCTGGAAAAAGATTTCGCGCGGGCCGCCAGACCCGACGCGGAAAAGCTTGAGGAGTCTCTCAACAGTCTGGAAAAGATGCTGGACGAATCTTTGCGCGCGAGCGTCGCGGTTGATGAGTTGAAGACGGCGCTCGCCGCCGCCGAAGCACAGTTGCAGCCATATCGCGCGCGGATGGAGAAGGCTACATATGAGCAGACACTGGAAAACCTCCTGCTCAAACGCCTGCGCGAGCAACACGGCGTGCCGCGCCTCAGTCTCTTCTATCTCTAGCCTGGACCAATAATGAGAAAGACAAAGGGCAAGCGAGACGCGCATCGTGCAGCACGAAAGCCGTCCGGGGCGGGCGAGATTTTAGAGGTCCACATCGAACGCATACTCCCCGGCGGCGCGGGACTCGCACACGCCGAAGGGCGGACCATTCTCGTGGGGCTGGCCGCGCCCGGCGACCACCTGCGCGTGCGTCTCGAACAGGCGCGCGGCAATGTCTCTTTCGCTAAGATTGTGGAGATACTCACGCCCTCGCCCGTCCGCGTCTTGCCGCCCTGCCCTTACTTCGGACGCTGCGGCGGCTGCGACTTTCAACAGTTGAGCTACGAAGCGCAACTCGCAGCAAAAGTGGAAATCATACGCGACTGCCTGCGCCGCATCGCACGCATCGAACCCCCAGGGGACATTCCTATCACCCCTTCGCCCCTCAACTGGCGCTATCGCTCGCGCGCGCAGTGGCAGTACGATCCGATTACCCACAGCCTCGGATATTTCGAGCGCGGCTCGCATAAGGTCTGCGATGTCCTGGAATGTCCAGTGCTCGTCCCCGCCCTGCAAGAGACTTTATTGGACCTGCGTGCGCGGCTCAAAGAGGGAAGCCTGCCCGCAGAGGTCCGGGAATTTCAGTCCGTCGCGGGCGACGAAGGCGCGTCGCTGCTCCCACCGCTGACCGGCGGGCAAACACGCGAAGTCACGCGCCGCATCGCGGGCGAGAATTATCGCTTCAACGCCGCAGGCTTCTTCCAGATCAACCATGAACTGCTCGCGCCTCTCGTCAACGCGGCCCTCACCGACGCGCATGGCGAGATGGCGCACGGCGCAACGGCAGTAGACCTCTACTGCGGCGCAGGACTCTTCACGCTCCCGCTCGCGCGACGCTTCACACGCGTCACAGGCGTCGAAGCCAGCGCCCACGCCGTCGCCTACGCCCGCCGCAATCTCTCAGACGCAGGACTCACCAACGCGAGCGTCCACTCCGCGACAGTCTCTTCCTGGCTCAAAGAACACGGGCCCGCGCTCGCACCCGTTGACTATCTACTCCTGGACCCACCACGCACCGGCGCAGAAGAAGGAGCCATCGCCGGTATCCTTCTCTCACGCCCGCAACGCATCGCCTATGTCTCCTGCGACCCCGCCACCCTCGCACGAGACCTCAAACAACTGCTCAGCGGCGGCTACCACCTTGACACCATCACCGCCTTCGACATGTTCCCCCAGACGCACCATGTGGAGACCGTCACTCACCTCGCAGTATTATTATGATTTTCGTGAAGACGATGAGACTATAGAAAAAGTGTTGTGAATGTCAGACAAGTCAATGCGAATATATTTAATGCGAGTATACTAGAGCGGTTCTCAATCGGATGGGACCATTGCGGCAAGCGTCCTTGTCAGTACCGCCTGCTTAAGCCGGGCGGGTCGTCTCCGTGCGAGTACCCGCCCGGCTTAAGCAGGCGGTACTGACACGTAGTCGCACTCAATTGCAAACCGCTATAAGGTCCGGGTTGAAACTTGATTGTCCGTGCGGTGTTGTTCGTCTATAAACTGAAGTCTCCTTCGAGTAAGTTGCTCGCCTGCCGTCTCAGGTCTGAGATTTTCTTCTCCAATTAATTTGCATCATGCGTGCTGTTCATGCAGGACGGTCGTTTGTCGCGCATCCGTTGGCGGTGCTGGCTGCGTCGTTTGCGGGCGGCATCCTGGCGGCGCGTTTCTGTGGGGTTGGGTTGGTGATTTACCTGTTAGGGGGTGCGCTCTGTTCGTCGCTGGCGGTGCTGTTTCTGGTTCGGAGATGTTTGACGGTGGCGACCGTGGTGGTCTCGCTCGCTTTCCTGTGTGCGGGCGGGGCGTTGGCGATGTTGGAGCAGAGGGGCGCGGGCGGCAATCGTGTGGGGCGTTTTTATGATGAGGGAGTCATTGCGGCGGGTGATCCGGTTGAGGTGGAGGGCGTGATGATGGCTGCGCCGGAGCCTGCGCCTGAAAGTTTTTATCTGACGTTGCGCGTGGAGAGGTTGAGGTTCAAGGAGAGGGAGTATGAGGCAGGGGGCGTCGTGTGGCTGTTCGTTCCGGTGCGCAACGGGGTCGTGCGGGGCGAATATGAAAGGCTCGAATTGCGCTATGGCGCGCGGCTGCGCGTGATGACGGCGCTTGACAGGACGGAGAGCTTTCGTAATCCGGGCGGCTCTTCTTTGACGGAATATCTTGAGCGGCGCGGGTATGACGCGAAGGGCGTGGTCAAGAGTCCTTTGCTGGTCGAGCGGCTGGGAGACGAGCGCGTATTCGTGCCGCTCGCCTGGTTATACGAGTGGCGTCAGCGCTTGCTGGCGTTGATTGAAAAAAAATTCAACGCGGAGACGGCAGGCGTTTTGGACGCGGCCCTGCTCGGTAATCGCTATCACCTCTCGCGCGAGGCTGCCGAACGCTTTAGAGAAGGCGGGACGTTTCACGTACTCGTCATCAGCGGCCTTCACATCAGTTTTATCGGCGGGTTGATACTGCTCATCGTGCGCCTGCTGACACGAAGGCGCGTGTGGCAGTTCGGATGCTCTGTCACCTTTCTGTGGGCCTATGCGTTGATGGTCGGGGCGGAGGCATCCGTCGTGCGCGCGGCATTGATGTTCACGGTCGTGGCGCTCGCGCCCGTGCTGCATCGCCGGGCCGGGAGCCTCAACGCGCTTGGCGGCGCTGGGCTGCTATTACTGGTCCAGCGACCCGGTAATCTGTTCGACCCGTCTTTCCAGCTTACCTTTCTATCTGTCCTGATGATCGTCACGATGGCGTGGCCGCTGCTTGAGAGATTGCGCGAGGTGGGCGTCTGGCGTCCCACGCGCGAGAGGCCGTACCCGCCAGCATGTGCGAGCGCGTTTCGCGCGGCGGGTGAAATATTGTTCTGGCGCGAAAGGGAATTTAAGAGGGAGATAGCGCGTTCGATTTACAGCTATCATCTGTTCAAACATCCCTTGGCGGCACGTTTGGAGCGGTTGCGCTTGCAGGGGCTGTTGCGTTATGCCGCGAGCGCGATGATTATTTCCGCGAGCGTGCAGGTGGGCCTCTTGCCTTTGCTCATACTCTATTTCCATCGTCTCTCGCTCGCCTCCTTTCTCTTGAATATAGTGGTCGGCGTGTTGATGGCCGCGCTGTCGCTCCTGGCGCTCGCCGCGCTTTTCTTGTCTCAGTTGAGTGTGACGCTGGCCGCGCCTCTCATCTGGCTGGCAGAGCGGTTGAACTGGTTAATGGTCCACAGCGTAGACCCGTTCGCGGGCGCGCACCTGGCTTCAATCAGGCTGCCTGAGTATACGGGTTGGATGGCCTGTCTTTATCTTCTCTACTACGCGCCGACTGTGATGCTGGCCTTCGCGCTGGCGCGCTGGCAGCCTCTGCGAAGGTTCATCAACACTACTACTGCGGGCGAGCAACAACAGCGCGCGCGGCGTCTGTTCAACTCTCTCGCTGGCGTCGCGTTCGTCACATTACTGGTCCTGATAATCGCGCATCCTTTGAGCGCGGGCAGGCCGGACGGAAGGCTGCGCGTTGATTTTTTGGACGTGGGCCAGGGAGACGCGGCGTTGGTCACGATGCCGGACGGCACGACGCTGTTGATAGACGCGGGCGGTCGCCCGAATTTTGACCGGCGACAAAGAAACGATGAATCGGATGAGCAGGCAGAGTCGGGCGAGACCGTCGAAGATGAAGCTTCAGAGCCTTTCAAGCGCGACGCGAGAAGCATAGGCGAGGCAGTGGTCTCGGAATATCTCTGGTGGCGCGGGCTTGAGAGCGTTGATTATATTCTCGCCACGCACGCCGATGCGGACCACATAGACGGCCTTAATGACATCGCGCGCAACTTCAAAGTGCGCGCAGCTTTCGTCGCACGCGCGCCCGCACGCGACTCCGAATACATAAAGTTTGCGGAAAGCATGGGGCGTTACGGTGTGCCCATGCGCCTCGTCGGGAGAGGCCATCTCCTGCGCTTTGGAGATGTCAATGCGGAAGTGCTCTGGCCTGTGCCCACACTGGACCAGGAATCGCCGTCGCGCAATAACGATTCCATTGTCCTGCGCCTGAGCTACGGCCAGAGAGTATTTCTCCTGACGGGCGATCTGGAGAAAGAGGGCGAAGCTTCCATCCTGAATGCGCGCGACGAACTCGCCTGCGATGTCTTGAAAGTCGGCCACCACGGAAGCAAAACTTCATCAACCGCAGCCTTCATCACAGCAACTCATCCATCGCTCGCAATCATCTCCGTCGGCCTCTCGTCACCCTTCGGACACCCGAACCCGCAGATCGTCGAACGCCTGAGCGCAAGCGGAGCGCAAGTCATCACGACGGGCCAGCGCGGCACTATCACTATCAGCACTGACGGCCAGGACCTGAAAGTTGAAACGTTTGAAGAACGATGACAAGTAACAAGTGACAAGTTAAAGACAAGTGATGAGTGATGAGTAATAGCATATCTCTCATGACTCATGACTCATCACTTCTTTTTCTTGCTTGTCACTCGTCACCTGTCACTTGTCACTGCTTGTGGTCCCTGCTTTCTCGTAGCCGTAGCGTTGGAGGAGGGTCTGTCCTGTGGGGCTGAGGACGAATGTGAGAAAGCGTTGGGATGCTGGCTGTCTGGTGGAAGTTTTGACGATGGCGATGGCCTGATCTATCGGTTGGTGAAGATGTGCGTCTACTTCTATGACGTGTCCTTCATCCTTGTGGACCAGCGAGAGCGGGATAAAGGCCACATCCGCGTTGCCGGTCGCGGCATACTGCTTCACCTGCGAGACGTTCTGGCCGTAGATAACTTTCGGCTCGACGCTGGACCAAATATTCAGGGCGCGCAGCGCTTCGACAGCGGCGAGGCCGTAGGGCGCGACATCAGGCTTGGCGACGGCGATGCGTTCGACATCCCGGCGTGTGACATCCTCAACGCGCGAGAGCGTCAGGCGGCTGTCCTGCGGTACCCATAAGACGAGCCGCCCGCGCGCGTACAGGGCCTTTGTGCCGGGTACCAGCAGGCCCGCTCGATTGAGCGCGTCCACATGCGAAACATCCGCCGCCGCGAAGAGATCGAAGGGCGCGCCATTCTCAATCTGCTTCGACAGGTCTGCGGTCGCGCCGAAACTATAGACCACACGGATGCCCGTCTCTTTGGTGAATTGCTGGCCCAATTCCGTGAAAGCGTCTGAGAGATTCGCGGCTGCCGCGACGTTGAGTTCCGGCTGGCCCACACTGCCCGGAGACGGCCCACGCCCCGCACAGCCGAAAGCAAGCATGAAGGCGAAAGTAGGAAGGATGAAAAGCAAGTAGGAAGGATGAATGATGAAGGATGAAAAAAAGCAGGTGCGTTTGATAGATTCGGATTTTCGGCGTTCAGGTTTTCCCTTCAAACTTTCATCCTTCATCCTTCCGCCTTCATCCTTGCTCTCAGATTCCCGCTCCGTCCATGAATTCGTCCGGGGTGTAGTGACCGACTTCGGAACTGCCGACGCGATAAGTGTTGAGCACGCCGAGAGGGGGCGCGTAGAGATGCAGTGTGATTAAATCAAGGCCGCTGACTTCAGGATTGCCGAGTTGATGTATGTCCGGTATGTCAGCGCCGGTGACGCCTCCGCCGGTCCATTCGCGCGCCGTCTGATAGTAAAGCTTGTCCGCCTCGTCG
>DASYML010000214.1:0-14719 GCA_036009045.1 Pyrinomonadaceae bacterium | reverse complement strand
GACGTTTAAGATTAAAGGCAACTGTAAAGTTCAAGACGACTGTTTTCGACTCATGACTCATGACTCCGAGACTCTCGGACTCTCTTAGATTTGAACGACGACGGGTGCAATGACGGGGCGCGCGCCGGTCTGTTTCTGTATGAAGCGTTTGAGTTCAACGCGGACGTGCTCTTTGAGCAGGCTCGCATCCTCGCGCGCGGCGCGTGGGCCATTCTCGACCGCTTGCATGACGATGCGTTGGGCTTCGCGCACGAGTCCGTTGGAGCCGTCCATGCCGATAACGCCGCGTGCGACTATCTCAGGCGGAACTTCGAGCGCGCCCGTCTGTGCGTTGACCGTCATGACCAGCGTTACGACGCCATCGTTGGCAAGCTGCCTGCGTTCGCGCACGGTCTCACGCGCGATCTCTTCAAAGCCGGATTCGTCTATGAAGGTCCGGCCAATCTCGTGCTTGTTGACGACGGAGGCGCGTTCGCCGTCGAGTTCGAGCACGTCGCCGTTTTCAATCAGGATGATATTCTCCTCGGCATAGCCCAGATGATTTTTGACGAACTCTTTATGACGAAAGAGCATGCGATATTCGCCGTGAATCGGGACGACGAATTTGGGCCTCACAGCCTCCGTCATAATCTTGATGTCTTCCTGCGAAGCGTGGCCGCTGACGTGGACCAGTCGTCGCTTCTCTTCGATAATGTTCGCCCCGCGTTTGTAAATCGCGCCGATCATGCGCGAGATAACGCGCTCGTTGCCGGGGATGATGCGCGCGGAGAGCACGACCGTGTCCCCCTCCTCTATCGTCAAGCCCTTGTAGACCTGCGTCGCCATTTGTGAAAGCGCGGCGCGCGGTTCACCCTGCGAGCCTGTCACGAGAAAGACAATCTCGTGGTCGTCCATGCGCTTGGTCTCGCTCACGGAGACGAGCAGCCCGTCGGGGATGTCCAGATAACCGAGCCTGTCCGCGATGTCCACGTTCTTCTGCATCGAACGACCAAGGACGCAGACTTTGCGGTTGTACTGCTGCGCGACATCCAAGACGATTTGCAGGCGATGAATCGAAGAGGCGAAGGCGGCAACGATGATGCGTCCTCCGGCTTCCGCGAAAATCTCCTCGAAGGCGGGAATGACGGCGCGTTCGGATGGCGTGCGGCCCGGCACTGTCGCGTTGGTCGAATCCGAGAGCAACGCGAGCACGCCCTCCTGTCCATAACGCCTGAAGGTTCTGAGGTCAATCGGTTCGCCTATCACGGGCGTCTCGTCCACCTTGTAATCGCCCGTGTGAATGATGGTCCCGACGGGCGTCCGTATCGCCAGCGAGAAACAGTCCACCAGCGAATGCGAGACGCGTATGAACTCTATGCTGAACGGGCCAATCTCGATGACCTGGCGCGGCTCGACGCGATGTATCAGGACATCATTCAAGAGGTCGTGTTCTTCCAGCTTGCTTTCGGCCAGACCGACCGTGAAATGCGAAGCGTAGACGGGAAGGTTAAATTTTTTCAGGATATAAGGAAGCGCACCGAGGTGATCTTCGTGTCCGTGGGTCAGGATGATGGCGGTGAGGTTGTCCCTGTACGGCTCCAGAAAATCGAAGTCGGGAACAGACACATCCACGCCATAAGCGGACTCTTCAGGAAATCCCATGCCAGCGTCGAGGATAATCATCTCATCCTCGTAGCGCACAGCCATACAATTCATCCCGAACTCGCCGACGCCGCCGAGTGGAATGATCTCTAAAACATTACCCACTTTATTCTTTACTCACTCTCCTTGAAAACCCGGCGCATTAAATATCTAAGAATTACGCCGAGCGAAATTAGCCGAGTAGTATAACACACAGCGACGCGCTTTCTCTTCACCCGGAGCGAGAGAGTCGCGCCGTCAAGTTGATATTGCTGGCGCGCGCCGCCTCCAACACGCTCAGGATTGAGATTTTGTCTGAAAAGTCAGAGCACATCCTTCAACCTTATCCACGACCGTGGACACATATGAGAGCGGGGCACTGCCCCCGGCTCTCACAGGTTGCCCTTTCAGGGCACAGACGGCTTTTCAGACCACCTCTGAGAATCTAAAGACGACGCCGCGAGGGCGTTCGACAGCCTCGCCCATTCTTCAAGCGTGAGCGTTTCAGCGCGGCGCTGGGCCTCTATCCCGGAGGCTCCGAGCAGATGGTTCGCGCCTCCCGTCGTCTCTATGCGCGTTCGCAAAGGGTCCGGCGCGTGGCGCAGATTATTGAAAATAGTCTTACGTCTCTGTGCAAACCCGGCGCTCACTAAACTCCACAACAACTTCTCGTCCATCACTTCGACGGGCAGACTGCGCCGCACGCGCAAACGCACGACCGTGCTCCACACTTTCGGCACGGGACGAAACGCGGTCGGCGCGACATCAAAAAGCGCTTCCGCTTCGCAGTAAGCCTGGACCAGTACGGAGAGAAACCCGCGCTCGCTTGAAGAGGGTGTGGCGGTGATACGCTCGACCACTTCGCGCTGTAACATGAGGACCATGTCCGTGAGACAACGTCGCTGTTCGATGAGCCTTTGGAGAATCGCCGTCGAGATATAATA
This sequence comes from Pyrinomonadaceae bacterium, assembly GCA_036009045.1. Taxonomy (GTDB): domain Bacteria; phylum Acidobacteriota; class Blastocatellia; order Pyrinomonadales; family Pyrinomonadaceae; genus DASYML01. Next base: position 12,155 of record DASYML010000214.1, on the reverse strand, counting down.
AGGAAGATTGGCGATGACGCGCGCCTGGCCTGCGGGCGCGATCATCTCACACAAATCAACCGCCAGAGCATCCGCTTCGATTAGTTTGAAATTGTCATGGCCGCCGAATTTTTCCCGCAAGAGCGGAATAAGCTCACGGTCAAACTCGACCGCGAACATGCGCCCCGCCTTCTCAATCAGACGAGAAGTCAAAGCCCCGCGCCCCGGTCCAATTTCAATGACCGTTTCATCCGCGCGCGCGTCCAACGCGCCCACGACGCGATCAATCACCCGCCCGTCAACCAGAAAATTCTGTCCAAAGCTTTTCTTCGCACGCATAAGAGCAGTGATAAAGGCAGTGACCAGTGACCAGTGACCAGTGACCAGTTAAAGACGAGAGAAAAGTAATGAGCGATGAGTGATGAGTAAAAGCATGTCTCTCATGACTCATCACTCATCACTGCTTTTTCTGGCTTGTCACTCGTCACTCGTCACTGGTCACTGTCTTTATGTATCCGGTGATTTCCAGGTCCGGGCCATGCTGGTTGAGTTCTATGTCTCTGAGGCGGATGGCGTCGGCAATGCTGTGCGCGCCCGCGCCTGCGATGGAGGCTGGCGCGTCAGCGCCGCCGATAATCATGGGTGCGATGAAAAAGCTCACTTTATTAATTCGCCCCGCGTCAAGAAATGCGCCCGCGACTCGCGCGCCGCCTTCGACGAGCAGGCTCTGAATCTCACGCTTGCCGAGGTCTTCGAGTAGAGCCTGAAGATTGTGACCGCCGCCGCCAACCTGTGCCACCTCTACGCCGACGGATTTGAGCGCGGCGAGGGCATTTGAAGATGAAGACGAAATCTCGGATGATGAATAGACGAGCACGGGAGACTGATGGGCGGTGCGCGCGAGTTGCGAATCTGGCGAGAGGCTCAATTGCTGGTCCAGTATGATGCGCGTGAGCGGGCGATGACGTTTCAATCCTGAGCGGTCTGTGAGCAGGGGGTCGTCCGCGCGTGCTGTGCCGGAGCCGACGAGGATGGCGTCGTATTCATGACGCAGTAGATGGACGCGCGCGCGGGCCGCTTCGCCAGTAATCCAGCGCGCATCGCCGGTCCGTGTGGCGATGCGCCCGTCGAGCGAAGTCGCCAGCTTGAGATGCACGAACGGACGCCCGGTCCGCATAAAATGTATGTACTTCTCGTTGAGCCGCAGGGCCTCGCTCGCCATCAGCCCTGTCAACACTTCGATACCCGCCGCACGCAAGTGGGCGAAGCCCTTGCCGGAAACTTTCGGGTTGGGGTCTTCGATGGGAGCGACGACGCGTTTGATTCCGGCCTTGATGAGAGCATCCGTGCATGGCGGCGTGCGCCCGTAGTGCGCGTGCGGTTCGAGCGAGACATAGGCCGTCGCGCCGCGCGCCATTGGACCAGCCTGTTCGAGAGCCAGAGTTTCCGCATGCTTCAAGCCCTCGTATAAATAATAACCTTCGCCGATGGTCTCTCCCGCACCCGTCACAATCACGCAACCGACGAGCGGACTCGGACTGACCTGGCCCACCCCGCGCGCGGACAGTTCCAGAGCGCGCCGCATCATATGCTCATCCGAGTCTGAAGTCTGAAGTCTGGAGTTTGGAGTCAAAGGCTGTTAGTTAACGTCTGAAATTCAAATAGTCTGAGAGTCATGAGCCTGGAGTCAAGAATCGGAAAGTAGCAATTGTCTTTTGACTCATGACTCCCAGACTCCAGACTTATTCAAAGAGGCTGTTGACGTACACCTCCGGGTCGAAAACGACGAGGTCATCAACTTTTTCGCCGATGCCCGCGTAACGAATCGGGAGATTGAGTTCTTTGGCGATGGCGATGGCGATGCCTCCTTTGGCCGTGCCGTCGAGTTTGGTCAGGACGATGCCCGTGACGCCCGCGACTTTGAGAAACTGCCGGGCCTGCTCTAAACCATTCTGGCCCGTCACGGCGTCCACGACGAGCAAGGTTTCATGCGGCGCACCTTCAACCTCACGCCCCGCGATGCGCTTCATCTTTTCCAGTTCGGCCATCAGGTTAGACTTATTGTGAAGCCGCCCGGCGGTGTCCACGATGAGCACATCGGAGGCGCGCGCCTTGGCCGCCTTGAGCGAATCGAAGAGGACTGCGGCGGGGTCCGTGCCTTCCTTCTGCTGGATGAGAGGCACGCCCGTGCGCTCTGCCCAGATGGCTAACTGGTCGGAGGCTGCGGCGCGGAAGGTATCAGCCGCGCAGATTAAAACGTCGTTGCCTTCGGCCTTGATGCGTTGGGCGAGTTTGCCGATGGTGGTCGTTTTGCCGACGCCGTTGACGCCGACGATCATCATCACGTAAGGAGCAATGCCTTCGGGCACGCTCGCCTCTGAAGCGACGCCGTGACGCTCTGAAGCCTGGAGTATCGTCAGGAGTTCAGATTTGATTGACTGCTTTAAAGCGGCGATGTCGTTAATCTGTTGGCGCGCGATGCCGCGCCGCACCGTTTCCAGAATGTGCAGCGTCGTCGGCACGCCGATGTCCGCGCTGATGAGCGCTTCCTCCAATTCGTCAAGGAGCGAAGCGTCAATCTGTTTGCGACCCTGAAAGACAGAGTCAATTTTATCGGAGAGAGATTCGCGCGTCGCTTCGACGGCGCGGCGAAAGCGATTGGCGAAAGCCTGTTCGAGCGCGGCTTCCTCCGCCTGCAACTCCTCCATCGAACGATTGAGTCCCAACACCGAAGTGTTGAAGGGCGAGCGCGACGGCACGAAGGGTTTTTGCGCGACGGGCTTGACAGGCTCCGCGACGGGGCGCGCCTCCGCGCCCGATTCCGCCTTTGTCGTCGCAGATGCGACCGGGCGCGGGCTTTCCGTGATGGTGTGCGTTTCGCTGGCGGGCGTGGGCGTCGGTCCCTGTCCCGTGACGGCGGGTTCGAGCGCGGGCGTCTGCGGGATGACCTCCTGCGCGGGCCTGGCCTCTGTGGTTGTCGCGGCTGGCGGCTCAAGAGTTTCCGGCTTGAGCGGCGGCGCGGCTTGCTCTGTGGGCTGCGGCGGCGCGGCAGACTCGTTGAGTCCGAGCGTGATGTAGCGTTCTTTATTCTTGCGTTTCCAAAAAGCCATGAATCGGTTGAGCACCCTTGCAAATCAGAATTAAACCATAAGCGAAAGATTATAAGCGCAATCAACGCATCAGGACAAAAGCGACGCGCTGATGAGAAGCATCACCGGACACGATTCGGGCTAGAATGAAGGGAGTGTGCGAAGAGTTAATGGGTATAGAGTTGCAGACTAAAAGAAGGAGCAACGAGGCAGGAAACAAGGCGCAGTTGGATGAAGGAGTAAGCGTTATATTAACGTGAGTTCAACGTCAGAGGCTGACTGACAATCCGTCTGTGCCCTGTAAGGGCAACCTGTGAGAGCCGGGGGCAAGCCTCAGCGTCGCCCCCGGCAATCTCACTACCACACATAACGACCCTGTAAGGGTCGCACCTCAACCTTGCATGAGCGACCCTTACAGGGCCGGAATTTATCTTGGACCAGGAACCGTGGGCGCTGCCCCCGGCTATCACATGTATCCACTAACGTGGATAAGGTTGAAGGGTGTACTCTGCCTTACGTTAAACTCACGTTAAATTACGGAACGCACGCTCTATTCTCGTTCAAGCGGCACGCTTGTCTTCACGTATGATGAGGCTGACCTCTTCGCTGAGGTTGCGGATGGCGAGGGCGAGTTGATCGTTGGGCAATTCGCGCGAGCGCACGTCCTCGCGTAGATGCCTGGCATGAGAGGCGACCTTGTCAGACAGTTCCGAATTGCGCTGGCCTGAGAGATGGTCTTTGAGGACGAGCATCAATTCGCCCGTGGTCGTCGCAATCTCGTCGAGCAGTTCGACCGGCAGCAACTGAGGCTCGTAGTGTCTGACTTCCAGAAGTAGTTCTTCGAGCCGCTCGGAAAACTTCTTGAGAAGATGTGTGAAATGCTGCTGGTGAAAAGTATCGTGCATGATGTGATGGATTCTAACAGAACCAAAGACCGGCAAATAAGTTTTGTTTTACGACTGCAAGACTATACCATAACTGAAACACAACGGCAAAAAATTTCTTCGATTGCGGAATGTTCGATTGCGGATTGCGGATTTGGGATTGCGGATTGATGAATTAGAAAGCCCATCTTTTCAATCCGCATTCATCAATCCGCAATCCGCAATCGAACATTCCGCAATCGAAGAATCTGCAATCTCAGGTTTCGTCTTCGTTCCTGGTGCGGCGACCGCCGGAGCGTTTCTTTGAGGCGGTCGGAGTCTCAGAGGCCGTCTCGCCGAACGAACCTCCGGTCGCGCTTCTTATAACATCCGTCTGCGCTGACCCGGACGCCTCGTTTACTTTAGGGGCCTCGGCGTTGACGGTGACGTTGACGGTCGCGATGATGGTCTGCCCGCCCAGCCCCTTCGTTTCTACGTTCAAAACGGAGCCGTTCGCATCTCCTTTGACTGGAACGTTGGACGGTTTCAAGCTCCACTCGAACTTCAGGTCACTGCTCTCAAAATTCTTCGGGGTTGCCGTAAAAGCGAGCGGCCCTCCTTCCTTGACGCTCGGCGGAGCGGTCACGCTGACTGACGGCGCTTCCTTGACAGTGGCGGGCTTGACCAGTGTGGAATGAGAAGCCTTGTCAACACAATCTGCCGGGAGTCCTGAAATCTGCACTGTGGCCTTGACGGTCTGGCCGCCGAGTCCTGTCGTGTTGACCGTGATGGAGGGCGTGTTATCAGCGCCGCCGATGGTTCCGGCTGAGATCGTCCATTTGTAAGTCGGGCTAAAGCCCTTAGGTAAATTTTCCAGCTTCGCCGTGAAGGAGATGGGATTGGGTTCCTCCACGCTCTCCTGGCCACCAACTTTGATGATCGGACAGTCGGAGCATTGGGCCAGGTAGCCCCAGGTCCGGCGCAGGTCGTTCAGCTTAAAAACTCCCTGGTCCAGAAATACGACGGCCAGCGGAGCGTAGTGATGCATCACGCCGCGCGGCGGCAGGGCGTCCGGCTCTCCGTCCGTCTTGGGCCACTCGACATCACCCGTGGCGGTGCGCGCGGGAATCAACCAGTAGTCTCCCTGGCGATAGGTCGCGCCCGGTTGAAACTGTATTTGAATCCCATCCTCAAGTTCGCGCCAGGCCGTCTTAGCGCTGCCTTCCAAGACGAGCGCCGCGCCGTCACTCGCCCTTTGTAAAGCTTCTGTCTGTGGGCCAATTTCGGTCTGCTGGTCCCAGCGGCGCAGCAACGGATGTTTGTCCGTGTTGGTGATGCCGCCCTGGGGTGGGGGGCTGAGCGTCACCTGCATCGAAAGCGGGTCCGGGATGGCGACGACCTGATAGAGAGACTGGACTTCGCCGAGCAACGCACCATCATCGTCCACGATCTCGACCCAGTCGCCGACATCCAGCGACGAGAGGTCATCTCGACCCGTGTTGCCGAGAGTAACTATCTCGCCGACGAGCGTGAGGATGGGAAAGACGTTCGAGCCGTTGTCGCGCGACCATTTAAAAGTCGGACCATTACTTGTGTCCCCGACCTCGCCGCCTCTATGAATCTCCACACGGTAAAGCTGGTTCTCCTCTCCGCGATACCTGGCGTCGGGCGCAAGTGTGCAGGGGTCCGTCGCGTTGATGTCCTTCGGCTCTGCGGTCCTGGCCTTGAGCAAGGCCCTCTCTCCGGGTTCCAACAGGCGTCTTAACCAATCAAGAGCATCCTGGTCAAAATTCGCGCAGGCGAGGTTTGCGGGATCAATGTCATCCGGGATAGTGAAGACTCTGACCTGCCAGACGATTTTTGCGCGCGCAGAGGTATCCGGCCCGCCGAGCGCCACTTCCTGTATGACTGGGTCTTCGAGCGCCGTGATGTGGCGTTCCCAGACATCCAAATAGACGAGGAATGGATCGGTGGGAAAAGCGTAGACATTTTCATCCAGAGGATAATCCGGCTGCGTAAAGAAGGTGACGAAGTCCGGGGCCTGAGCGAGCGGAACCATCGTCTCGTCCATCATGCCGCGATTGAGAGATGAAGCGCGGCCCTGCGCGGCTGTTCGTTGATGAGAGGCATGCTCATAGGAGGTCTGACGGCTTGGGGCCGGAACATCTACGGGAGGCGCGGGCGGCGGTATATTCTCACACAGAATCCCGTCAACGTAGTATCGTCCGGCTCCGATTTGCAGGTCTTCAATCTCGTTGCTGTTCGGAGCGAGAATCTCTATTTCAAAGCCGACGTTCGCCGCTGGTCCGCCATGTGGGCCGATTAAATCTGCCGCCAGAGTTTGCAGATAGTGTAGGAGGATGGACGCCTGCTCATTCAAGTCGGAGTCGAGCGTGACCCGTCCCTGTTGGGTGAGAACGCGTGTGAAATTCTTCAACGGGTCAAATGTATCGCGTGAGTAGTCACCTTTCATAATGGCTCCTTCAATTGACAAGAATGTAACCCGCGTTCATCCCGGCGGGCGTGTATTCGTCCAGGCGCGTGCGTAGGTTGGCTTCGCGTTGCGGCTGAAACAGATCGTGGAAAACGCCCATCTCCGAACCGTCGTCAGCGCCGCGTGTAATCTCGTCCGCGCAGATGGCGGCGAGTTGGCAATAGGGCGGATTGCCGTAGCGCACACTGTTGAATTGCGGGCGCACGCGCATCAAAGCCTGTGCCTTTTGCTCATCATCTTTGAGACCGGCGAGGACTCCATCCGGCTGGCAATGATAGCGGCGCGGCGTGCGCGAATTTGCAGGCACATAACAGAAACGCATGCACCCACGCTGGCGTCTGGCGACGAGGACGTGGCCCTCAAAGATGCAGTTCTCCGCGAGGTCAATCGCATGCACGCTGACCTGTCCGAAGACTGTGCTGCGTCGAATGGTCAAGACCGCGTGGGCCACCGCGTGACCGGGATTATTGACGCCGAGCGCGTCGAATTCCAGTCTGGTGGCATCCAGAATGCTGTCGCTGATGTTGATGGAGAGCGGGTCCGTCGTGACCTCGTTCTGGTCCACTAAGATAGTGCCGACGATGCTGTGTTCGATGTTGAGGCGCGCGCTCGTGTCAAACAGTTCGATGCTCGGAGCCATCTCGTTTTCCGGCTCGCAGTCGCAGTCCAGAGACCAGCCCGGAACGAGCGTGCAGTGACGTATCAGGACGCGGCCCAGCCTGCCGCTGATTTGCATCCCGCGCCCTGTGACGAGCAGCCCGTCCATGATGAACTGTGGCGCTGGCCCCGTCTCGCTGAGGTCGTTTTTCCCAATCAACAGGAGAGCCTCGCCTCCGCTGACGCGCATGTTCTCCATGCGTATGACGGGGCGCGTGCCGTTCGCCGCGCGAAGCTCCAGACGCTGGCCCGTCTTCAAAGCGATTTCCAGATATTCCGTGTAAACTTCGCTGTCCTCTATCTCTATTATCGCGTCCGGGTGCTTATTCTGTTCCGTCACCTGATACCACGCGTTGAGCGCATCGCCGATAGTCTCATAGGGCGCATCGGCGCTCACCTTCTGCTTGCTCACGCGATAGACCTTGCGCCCGCGCGAGGGACGCAGGGGGCGTTCGTATTCACCGCCGCCGACATCCGCGCTAAAGGCGTAGTAATAAGAGACCCAGAGGTCCGTCACATCGCGCTCGTCGGAGAGGGCTATGCGTCCGAGCACGGGGTCCACCGCGACATCATCGCCCGCCGGGCGATAGGTCCAATTAGTGAGGTCCGTGCTCACGATCTGATGTACGGGAACCGGGGTCTGCAAATCGTTGAGCCAGATCATCAGACTTTTTCCCGGTCCATAATAGTCCTCGGTGCGTTCATCGAAGGCGCGACGACGTATCTGAGTGGGGACGTTCATCTCGTCCGCGACATGTGTCGGAGACGGTTCGGTGGTGGGCAGCGTGTAGAGTTGTTGATCGTTGCTCAGGACGCTGAAGGTGAAGCGATGTCTCCCGGCCCTGCGAAAGCCTCTCGTGTCGAGGCTGTTGGCGGGCGCTCTGGTGATGGAGTAGGGCTTCAAACGCCAGACGAAGAGGCCGACGCTCGGAATGTTGTAACGGCCATCCTTGCGATGTGAATTAATGGACCTCACATCCACCGTGTGGGCCAACTCGTCGAATGGTCCATCAAGACGGTCGAGGGCATCGCCCTCGCGCACATCAACCGTCCGTCCACGGCCCATGTGCAGGTAATTAATATTCTGCGCGACGCCGAGGAGTTGATAAAACTCCACGGCCCTGGAGGGCCAGCCGGAGACATCCCGCGCCAGCATCTCCAGAAGGGCGAGCGTGCCCTTGCGACGACGATTGCGGATGGTGTGGGCCACCTCGCGGCGCGGGATGAGAATGTTGTTGCGCTGCAAGCCCTCCGAAGTGTCGGGCGAGCCGGGGTCGCCCGCTTCATGGACCACGCGGAACCCTACGAGGTCGCCGATGTAGGGCACGACCCAGTCCTCGCAAGTCTCTATAAACCAGTTGTCGTAAAGCTGTGAGATGTCGTCTTCGACGATGTTGACCTGCTCGCTGATGACCTGTAGCAGGGCGCGCAGGGGTTGGCCCACCTCCGCATCACGCTGGCGGTAGACGGGGGGCAACAGTTCAAACAAACGGTCGTTTCGCTCGCTCATAGATTTAACTCGTGAAGGTAGAGAGTGTCAGGCACGTCCGGGTTGAGAAAGACTAACTCCGCCGGCTTGATGCGGCGCGCGGGGTCCGTCGCCAGCTTATCTATCTTCGCCAGATTGACAGGGATGTAATTATTCAGCGGCGGCTTCAGATTCTCACCCAGCGCGGCCAATTCTTCGACAGTGGAATCCTCTTTAATCGTGTCGAGTATTTCCACCAACACATACTCGACGCCTTTGACATTCTGTATCGCGCTGATGACTTCACTGAGATAAATGTCCTGCCCCAGTTCGCGCCTGTCAAAGCCGAAAGCGTCTTGCAGCGCCGCGCGAATCAAAGGCTCGACAAACTCCCATTTGTAATCGGGTTGGACGCGCACCCCCGCGCGAATCACCAGCAGCCTGAGATAACGCAGCGCCAGTTGCAGCGGCTGCGACGGGTCGCCGTACTTGAGCAGCGCGAGCCGCAGGTTCAGATAAAGGTCAGAGGTCGTGTCTATCGGAATATCATCGAGTCCGGCGATGGTCAGGTGGACGACCTGACGACGACCATCGGAGAGACGCGCGGCGCTGGCTTTGCCGATGCCCGCGAAGGTGCGCGCAAAGTCTTCGTAATCCTGGACAGAGATTAACCTGTCCAAAGACATGACGCCCATCGGCGCATTCTTGCGAGCCTGGTCGCGGTCTTCCCTGTCCGCGCCGCCGGATGCGCGCTGCGGATTGACGACGCCCTTGACGCCGAGCGGGCGCGAGGCCAGCTGGCTAATCTGCAACGCGGCGGCATTACCCGGCTGGCCGATGCCCATCCGGTAGACGGCTTTGACATTCTCGACGCCGGTCGGCAGTCGCGCGCCGTGCTGGCCGTCTCCGAAGATGACGGTCGTCTTGTCTTCATCATCCGTCTGCGTGATGAAGGAGTGGTCGCGCGGTTGCAGGTTGTAAATGTCTTCCGCTTCGTGCCAGAGCACGTCGTTGACGCGGACCTGGAGCGTGTCCGCCTCTCCCCTCGGAGACGGCGAGGCGAGGTAGGTCAACGGCGCTCCCTTGAGGGTGAACTGTTGCAGGACCTGGCTGCTGTTGCCGCTGCCGATGACTTCCGTGCGCGTCTCGCCGTGCGTGGCCCGCACGACGTTGCCGTAGATGGTCACGGCATCGCGTTTATAATAGTAGGCGAGGTTGGTCGAGAGTCTTATCGCGGTATGATTTTTGTCGCCGGGCAGGTCTGGGTCGAAACTCTGCTCGACGCCCGCGAGCATGACGAGTTCCGTCGCCTGGACGCCCGGCACGTTGGGAATATCCGTGCGCTCGCCGCTGATGATGAGCCAGCGGCCCACCTCTAATCCCTCATAGAGAGAGTCGAGCACGATGAGATCATCACAGATGGCCTCTTTCAACGGATCAATCGGTTCTTCGGCGAGCGTCAGGAGTTCGCTCTGCGCGTAGACGGTAGTGTTCCTAATGGCCTGGAAATCATCCTTGATGGGAACCTCAGGAGGTTTTTTGAACGGGTCTAACTTTGCAAGATTCTGATTGAGCCAGGAGAGAGTCGTCTGGCCCGGCAGAAAGCCGAGTTCGATGCGCGTCGTCTTGCCTGGGATGCCGTAGACGGCGCGGCCCGCGATGGCGTTCGGATTGTTGGCCTTGGCGATTAAGACTCCCTTGGCCGTGATAGGCGTATCGAGAGTCTTGATGACCAGCCAACTGTCCGGCAAAATCTTATCGTAGCTGGTATCCAGATTAATCACATTCGGTTCTTCGTAAACCACCTTCCCGCTCAATTGAAAACCTTTATGGCTCCGGTCATTAATAAAAGAATAGACGAGGTCAACGACGTGCCACTCAGGGTCGTACGGGATGGATTGCGGTAGCGGAGGAGTGTCCGCCGTAGCAGAGGTCGAAACCATCGGAATAATAACAGCCGGGTCGGACTTATCCTGTGTGAAAGGCTGGGGTCTCGTCGGCATGGCGTTGTAGCCGAAGAGCGGCGCGACGACGCGCAGGGCATAAATCTGCACGGCGGGCGGCTCAGTCACGTTCGCGTTCTCCATCGCCTGGTAGAGCGAGGATTGCAAGGCCGGTTGCAGGGCCGTCAAGAGTTTGGGAACAATATCGCCTTTGGGGTCGAAGACCTGCTCGACCTTACGATCAAGCTGAAACTGGCTGGATGGCGGAGTCGAGGCGGGGACTTGTAAAGGCTCAAGAAACTCCTGGAGACTCGTCGCATTGCTCTGCTGTTCCCCGTTGGATTGTCCCCCATTGGATGGTTGTGTGCTCGACTGGCCCGTTTGATTTCCCTGTCCCTCCATCTTGCCGGTCGGGATGCTCTCCGCCATCGCTCCCGGATCAGGGACAACTTGCAGAGTCACCCGCGTGCGATTCAAGGCGGCTTGCACGTCAACTTTTTCGACCATGCGCAAGACCTGCTGGCCTTTGTCTTCACCGAACACGAAGAGGAGCGGGTCGTTCGGCTTCAAATTCGTCTGGATGCCCTCGAAGGTCAGAGCCTTAATCTCCTGCGCGTTGGCCGGAACGATTTTTAGGGGCCGGGTCTGGCGCGGCGTCAGCACATTCCACTTCTCGCGCGCCTCCAAAGGGTCCGCCGTCTCGAACGATTGCGGCAACTCGCCCGGACCCGGAACCGTCTGCGAACGACTGCCAGCGGGTATCGTCACCTCTCCATCTTTTTCCAGGGTGTAAGCCAGGTAGGCGCTCGCGGCCAGACCCGGTCGCAGGCGATAGCCGACCAGTCGCGCCATTTCCAGAACCGAGAGCCGCTCCGTCGCCGTGCGCAAGAAGCCCTCGTTGGCGATGCGCTCCTGATAAAAGGTGAGCACGTCTGCGAGGACGGCCCACGCATCGAGGAGGGCTATCGCGGGGTCCGCCGTGTCGCGCGTCGTGAGGCCCAGCAGAGGTTTAATCTGTGACGTGATTGGCTGGCCCCCGGCGTCGAACTCGTCCACGTTGATGGAGAGACTGGAGAGACGCGCCAGCATCGTTTCGAGAAAGCTCGCGTGCGTGCCGACGCGATAAAAGAGCGCGCTTAGACCCGGACGGTTGAGTGTCTTGACGGGCGTCACGCCCTCTATGCCTTCACAGCAACCACAGGTGTAATTCATTTTCCAACTCCCATGTTCAGGCAGAGTTTGCCGCGTTCGTGAAAGTTCGGGTCGTTGTCGAGGCGTGCCACCTCCAATGGCCCAAGCGTGAGCAGGCCATTCGTTAACTCATGATTGGACCGCTCGTAGAGACGCTGCAACTTCGTCACGCTGGCGCTCTGGACGCCCTCTACGGATTGCGCGGCGGCGACCAGCTTGCTCACGTAGATGCTCTGGCCGAAGCTCAGATTGTTCGGATGGAAGAGACCGTAGCGACCATCCGGCAGGGCGCGATTGCTGAACAGGTCCAAGATAGCCGCTTCGACATGGCCGCGCAGGTACTGAGGCTTGACGCAGATCTTCAACCCCAGGTCCAGCGAAACATAACGCGCCGGGTGCACGCTCAGGTCATGACCGATGCGGCGATAAGGGTATAGATAACCCTCTATCTCCTGAAGCAGATTTGCGTCA
>DASYML010000213.1:0-15674 GCA_036009045.1 Pyrinomonadaceae bacterium | reverse complement strand
TATCTAGCTCAGACAGGAACCCGCCCAGCTTAAGCAGGCGGGACTGACCTCACGCTTGTCGCAATGGTCGCACCCAATTGAGAACCGCTATAATAAGCGCTGAAGTGGTCCCATGAATTTAAAACGGCTATCAATCGCCGGATGTAAAAATTATTGAGGGATGCGCCATTGGACCAGGGCGGGTGAAAGGCTTTGAAAATTAGCGTGGCGTTGGGCCGACTCCACACTTTCATCAAAGATTTGTAACGCTGGCGAAGCGTGCGGCTGGTATCTTTAGCTCCTTACCGTAAGGCGCTGGAGGTTGTCGCGCGTAGTGAAAAATTTTTCCATGTTCGAGCAGGCATTGGGATGCGCTCAAGGCTCAACTCAGGTTGAAGATGTGGGCCGGGTCGCGCATGTCTCGCGGCGTGATTTCGATGAGCGGGAGACCTTTCTCTTTCGCGCGCAGGCTCCGTCCATAGAGTATCTGAGCCTGTTGATTGAGAACGCGCTGCTGCTGAGGGCCAACCGGACGGGGAGGGTCTACGCGGGCTTTGGGAAACTGTCGCGCATGGAGCCGGTCATTGACCGCTACATGCGTATCGCGGACCTCTCGGAACGCGTCTACGTGTTCGGCGTGCCGGACTGGAAACCGCCGAGCCACCCGCACATCAAGTTGCTCACCTTCGATGAGAAAGACAGGCTCGCGCGCGAGTGTTTCATCATCGCCGATTCCAGGACGCTGCACGCGGCCCTCATCGCCACGGATGAAGATGCGACGCCTGGGCCAGGGCTCGAAGAGCGCAACCTGCGCGGCTTCAAAACGAGCCACCCGGTCATCGTCTCAGAGCTTGGCGCGATAGCCGAAGGCTTGATTGACGACTCGCTCGCCGCTTGAATTTGGTCCGGGAATTTTTATGAGCGTTGAAACCATAGAGGTCCGGCGGACATACTTGCAGATGCTGGACCAATCGGAGCTTGTGCCCGCCAGAATCGCGGACCAGCGCGTGCGCCTAGAGCGTGCGTTTGAGTGCCCCGCCTCCTTCTTTCGTTATCTCTACAGGGAAGTCGGTCGCCATTATCACTGGATAGACCGCCTCGGATGGAGCGATGATGAGATTCGCGCTTATTTGGTCCAGACGGAAGTTTCGCTGTGGGTGATGTCCTACGACGGCTCGCCCGCAGGTTATTTTGAATTACGCGAGCACGCCGACGGCTCTATAGAGATAGCCTATTTCGGACTCCTTCAGGAATTCATCGGACGCGGTCTCGGCAAACATCTGTTGACCTGCGCCGTCGAGCGCGCGTGGGCCAACGGGGCTCATCGCGTCTGGCTGCATACCTGCACGCTCGACGACAAAGCCGCCCTCCCCAATTACCTCAAACGCGGCTTCCGGCCCTTCAAGGAAGAGACGTACGATACAGTAGTCCCAAGTCCAAGGTCCAAAGTCCAAAGTTAAGAACAGCAATCTTCCGCCTCTTGACTTTGGACTTTGGACCTTGGACTCTTACTGCTTTTCCGGCAGTTCGACGAGCGCGGGGAGGTGTTTGCCTTTGAGGGTGCGTTTGCCTTTAGGGTTGATTTCGACCTGCGAGGAGAGGACGCGTTGGACGCGTTTGGGCAGGAGCCTGGGCGCGATGCTGGTGATGGCCTGGGCCAGTTGGACCACGTCGCCGCCGCCGCGCCAGTGTTCGCGCAGCACATTCTCATCCGTATGATTAATCAGGCGCAGGAGCGTCAACGCGATGAGATACGCGTCGTCAATCTGTCCGACGAAGGGGATCACGTCCGGGATTAAATCGAGCGGCATCACGGCGTAAAGAATCGCGCCCGCGAAGAGTACTTTATCCGTCGTGGAAACGCGCCGGTCCGTCATCAATTTCCCGCTCAACGCGATCATGTTCGGGAGGAACATGAGCAGGTTCTTCATGCGGCTCTTCAATTGCAAATTAGCCATCTCGTTCTTTTCCTCTTCTCAAACAATCAGACTAAATACGACAGGGATTTTGCGCTCAGGCTTTTCCGCATGCGGCCATCTCTACACACACACGCAGCTAATAAGACGTGCGCATCAGCCTTGAGGTTGTCTTAGAGCAATTTCCACTTGAATGTAGGGAAAGGGATGTTCACCACCGCAGACACAGAGCGCACAGAGGACGCACAGATAAATTGATTCAACAACTCTGTGCGTCCTCTGTGTCCTCTGTGTCTCTGTGGTGATGAATAATGCTCAATTCACTCAAGACTAAATTGGACCACTACTACGCGGTTTCTCGAATAGACGCAGCGCGCTTCTCCGAGCGATAATAGTTTGAAGCTCTGAAGCCAACTGTTGACGAGAGAATTCGGTCTACATACTTGTATGAGTATTCTGGAACAGATACGCCAGCGCGCCGCTGCCGACCCGCAGCACATCGTCTTGCCCGAAGGCGAAGACCCGCGCACGGTCCTCGCCGCTTCTTTGATTCACAGGCAAAGGCTCGCGCGCGTGACCCTGCTCGGCAGCGAAGATAAGATTCGCGCGTCTGCACACAGTGCTGGCGCGGACCTCGGCGGAGTCAACATCATAGACCACACGCGCGCCGCAGACTTTGACAAGCTGGCCTCCTTCTATCACGAACTGCGCAAGGCTAAGGGCATGATGGCGGACGAGGCGCGAGCAACCGTCAAAGACCCGCTCTTCTACGGAAACCTGCTGGTCCGCATGGGACGCGCGGACGGTTCCGTGGCGGGCGCGACCAACACGACGGCCCACACCGTGCGCGCCGCGCTCCACTGCATCGGCGTGCGCGCGGGTTTCAAACTCGTCTCAAGTTTCTTCGTGATGGCTTTACCGGACCAGAAATTCGGCCACGGGGGCGCGCTCATCTATGCGGATTGCGGCGTCGTGATAGAGCCTTCGGCGGCAGAACTCGCGGAAATCGCCATCGCCTCCGCCGAATCCTGTCGCGCGCTTCTTGAGACGGAGCCGCGCGTCGCTATGCTCTCGTTCTCCACCAAGGGCAGCGCGAAACATAAGTTGATAGATAAGGTGATTGAAGCGACGAAGACTGTGCGCGCACGCCTTCCTGAGTTGGAGATTGACGGCGAGCTCCAGGCGGACGCCGCGCTCGTCGCATCCGTCGGAGAGTCCAAGGCTCCCGGCTCAAGCGTCGCCGGACGGTCCAACGTGCTCATCTTCCCGGACCTGCAAGCGGGCAACATCGCTTACAAGCTGACGGAGAGATTGGCCGGGGCGACCGCCATTGGTCCAATTTTACAGGGACTAGACAAACCGGCCAACGACCTCTCGCGCGGCTGCAAAGCCGAAGACATCGTTGACGCCGTCGCCATCACGGCGGTCCAGGCACAGGCGCGCAAAGCAAGTATGAGATAGGAAGGATGAAGGATGAAAGAAAGATTGCTCGTCTTGAATAGCCACACTCTCATGCTTCGTCATTCAGCTTTTCGCGTCGCTCTGCTCTCGCTCGTCGCGCTTCTCCTGTTGCTCACCGCAGGTCCAATATTACGCGCGCAGGAGAAGAAGCCGCAGACCGCCGCTCCCTCTCAAACACAGACGCCACAGACGCCCGCGCAGCGCGAAGAGCAAGAGCCTGTTAAGGTCTTTACTGAAGAAGTGCGCCTGCCCATTTTCGTGACGGACGAACGCGGGCGCTTCGAGCAGACGCTTGAGATGGACGACATCGTGGTGGTCGAAGACGACGTGCCACAGGAGATTAGAAGCCTGCGCCGCGTTCCGGCCAACGTCCTGCTGCTGCTCGACACGAGCAACCCGCTGACGCTCGCCAAGAGCGTCAACACGACGCGCGACATCTCCCTGCGTCTCGTCAACAGCCTGCGCGCGGAGAGCCGCATCGCCGTCCTTCAATTCAACGACCGCGTCGAACTCATACAGGATTGGACCAGCGAGAAAGCGTCCGTCGAACGCGCGCTCAAGACCAAACTCTCCTCCGGCAAGCGCGCGCGCCTGACGGATGCCGTAACGGCGGCAGCCGCCAGGCTCGCGGACCTGCCCGCCGGAAGTCGTCATGTAGTCCTCATCACGGACGGGATGGAGACACCCACGGTTAAGTCTGACTATTCAGATGCCATCAAACAGTTGATAGCCGCGCAGGCCACCGTCCACATCATCAGCTACACGGCCATGACACGAGAGGTCGTCAAGCAGAAGTATCCAGATTCGCTGCTCAAGTCCCCGCCGAAGAATAACCCCGCGAAGGAATCCATTCCCGGCGGCGATCCGACCATGCCGCCCGGCCAGACGCGCTCTCCATCTTTCACGTTTTTCGGAGTGGACCTGGACCTCAAGAGACGGCGGCAGGCGAGAGACTATGCGAAGGCGACGGAGCAGAGCGAGGCCAGATTAATCTCGCTCGCGGAAGAGACGGGCGGGCGCATCCTGCTGCCGAAGACGAACGCGGAGATGATCCAACAGGGCGCTGAAGTAGCGCGCGAGATAGCCGCGCAATACGTCGTCACCTATCAACCGAAGCGCCCGCTCGCCAACGCCCCCCTCGGACAATATCGCCGCATCAACGTCGCCCTCAGACGCGCCGGTCTCACCATCCACGCCCGTCGCGGCTACATCGTCACACGATAAAAAAGAGTTCCCAGGTCCAGGGTCCAAAGTCCAAAGTCAACAACGGCAATCTTCCGCCTCTTGACTTTGGACTTTGGACCCTGGACCTGAGACTCTTTTTATGCTGCGACGGGACGCTGTGCGGCGGCCTTATTCTGTTTTTTGATGAGCGAATGGCGGCGCAATTCTTCCCAGTCTTCATTAGGGACGCGGCGAAAGGCTTCGACGACGCGTGGATCAAACTGCCTGCCCGCCCAGAGTTCGAGTTCCGCTAAGGCTTCCTCGTAAGACTTACCCGCGCGATAGACGCGGTCGCTCGTGATGGCATCGAAAGCGTCTGCCACGGCGAAGATACGCGCGTTTAAATCAATCTCTTCGCCGCAGATGCCGAGGGGATAACCTGAGCCGTCCCACTTCTCATGATGCTGCGCGACGACGCGCGCCGCGCCCTCCAAAAATTCTATCTCGCGCAGGATTTGCTGGCCGTGGAGGGGATGCTCTCGCATGCTCACCCACTCTGAATCGCTCAACTGCGCGGGCTTACGGAGGATGGAATCCGGCACGCCTATCTTGCCTATGTCGTGCAGGAGCGAGCCGAATTCGAGCGCCACAAGCTGGTCCTTCGTCAAGCCATATTCGCGGCCCAACCGCAGGCTGAACGTCACGACGCGTTCCGAATGGCCGTGCGTCTCCGCGTCTCTTGTTTCGAGCGCGGCGGTCAAGGCTTTCAAGGTCGAACGATACGCCTCCTCAAGCGAGTTCAAGGCGTGGTCCAATTCTGCCGTTCGCTGCTCGACCAGTTCCGCCAGGTGGTTTTCATAACGACGCTTGGCGCTACGCAATTCATAATGCTCAAGCGCACGCTTGACGGCTGCCTCGACCTGCCGCAAATCAAACGGCTTCATGATGTAGTCGAAAGCGCCGACGCGCAGAGCCTCAATCGCGCTCTCAATGGTCTGCAAACCGCTAATCACAATCACGACGGCGTCCGGGGACTGTGCAGAGACCGAAGGGATCATCTCCAGCCCGCTCATCCCGCTCATGGTGATGTCGCTGATAATCAAGTTAAACTGCTGCCCGCTTAAATGGTCCAGCGCCTCTTCCGCCGAAGCCGCCGTCGCGCACTCGTACTCCGCGCCGAGCAGGTCGCACAACACGCCCCTGATTTCCGGCTCGTCGTCAACGACCAAAATGCGCGACCTGGCAACGCTCGCATCAAGCATGTCTGGATTACCACCCGTAAAGTTGATCAGAATGAGGCCCGCGTCGGGGGAGTCAACGTCCCCCTTCAAAAAGCTGGGGGATTGTTGTCAGAGGAAACGACCACCGGCAGGACTCCAAAAATCACCAACGCCTCGTGATCTGTCATCATTGTACAACGTCCTACTGGTCCAGGTAAACAACTTTCATCCTCGCCCCAACCCGCCCACGAACGCCGCCCACGGATGCCCGCCCCGCGCCGGTTGACGCCTCACGCGCTCTCCCACTATCATGTCCTCACCAACCCTTGCCGGAGTGGCGAAATTGGTATACGCACTAGACTCAAAATCTAGCGAGGTCACACTCATGTCGGTTCGAGTCCGACCTCCGGCACTTTGATTCCTTTAACTTTCTAAGAAGCGCCTGGCTTCCTACCGCGATTCAGCTTCTTTCCTAACTTGTCCGGTAAATCGAGTTTGTCATCAATCAGCACGTCCGTTGAAATCCCTATCATTCGTGCATACTTTAGAAGAATCGGTAGCGGTGGTTCGCCTGTGCCTGTTTCGTATTCTGAAATCCTATTCTGTGTCAGGTCAACGTCCAATTGTTTGATTAGCTCGTTTTGGGAAAGTCCTAATTGCGTCCGAATCTGGATAAGTTTTTCGCTCAGACGTTCCGGCTTGAGACGCGCTCCTCTGCCCATTAAGAGTTTCCTCCTAATGGACGCAGGTTGCTAATGACCGAAACTTCGGTTAGACTGGAGATGCGTAGTTTTCCCGCCGTGAGTATGAACCTCTCATGCTCAACGGCGATGCTCATCACTCTTGGTTGAGGGGTGAGCTACGCATCAGACCCGTTGTCCTTTTTATCAAACACTCGAACGGGCGAAAGAATACCACAGCCTCATCGAAAGGACACAAAGATGGCACGACGCGCCCCAGCCTCGAAGAATATCAAGCCAGGATTTCAAACGATAACGGGATGACACGCGCCAAAGTCCCTTCCCCGCTGCTTCGAGACATGGGAGCGAAGCCCGGTCATTATGTTGTTTTTAGTAAGACGGATTCAGGCGTCATTGTGAAAGTACTGAAAAAGAGGAAGAAGAAATAGCTGGCACGCTTGGAGGGGTGGAAAGCTGTGCCGCTTGGGGCCGCCGTAGCCCGGAGCGGTGGCCTCAGTAATTGAAGGGCCAGTGAGTGCTGTTGAGATAAAGCAGGCGTGGGGCAACGGCTGTTGTTATTACGACTACTGCCCGGTTGCGGGTGGGCGGACGGGGATGGTGACATCCACCACGATTTTCCATTGATGGTTAGGCTCTTGCTTCCAAATCCTGACGTAGTTGCCCTGCTCGGAAGGCTTGCTATCCGCCGCTGTGTCTCTTGATTCGTAAGTGCCGTAGGCGTATCCGAGGTCGCCGGAGAGAGAGACATAAGCCATCGCGGGTTGAGATGTGAGCGCGCCGTTTTTGCCGTTGAGAGCGGCGCGAATCTGTTCTTTGCCGATGACCGGGAAGGTATCCTGTCTGAGAAATCTAGCATCGTCCGCGAGGTGTGAGAGATAAGCTTTGGCCGTGCCCTTCGTCGTCGCCTCAACGGAAAACTCTTGCTCCGTCTTCATCAGCGTTGCGCGTGCGGTTTCTATCTCGACTGAGGATTTCTTGCCGCCGTGAGTCGTACTATTATCCGGTGCGAAGCGAAGGGCGGGAACGGGCGTAGATGTCTGCGGATTCCTGGTCCCGAAATCGAGCGCGAACTTCCATGTATCGTCGGGCTGCCTTTTCCAGATGGTCATGTACTGGCCCTGGCCCGTGGGCTTTTCATCCGTGGCATGGTCCCTGAATTCATAAGGGCCTGTGGTATAGCCGAGGTCGCCCGCGCGCGAGACATCCGCGAAGACGGGTTGCCATGAGAGCAAGCCTGTGGGGGCTTCCGCCTGGCTCCATGTCTGTTTAGCGTTGACGGCGGTGCGTCGGAAGATTATCCCGTCATCTGCGGCGAAGGCCAGGAACGCATCCTTGATTCCTTTCGCGCTGGCCGTGCGCGCAAAGTCTCGCTCGGACTGGACCAGCGAGTTCAAGTTGGCCTGCCTCGAATCCTTTTGCGCGGACACGCCAAAGGCGAGGGCCGCTAACATCATGATTGCCAGCAAGACTCTCCGACTCTTTTTCATGACGTTATTTTCTCATCAACTCTTTCTCAAGGTCATCCAAGTACAGCACGGGGGAGGATGATTCCATCGCCAGGTCGCTAGAGATGGCGTGACGCCACGCGATGACCTCCACGCGCAGGCCCAGACCTTTGAGAAACTTGACCGTCTCAAGATAGTCGCGGTCTCCTGCGACGAGGACCGCCGTCTCATAGGCTTGATTGATGCCGAGCATGAGCATCTTGGTGGCGAGGCCCACGTCCACGCCCTTCTCCGCTGGCAACGTGTGAGACTCGTTGCAGTTCTGACAACTGATGGTCTTCTTGCCGAGTTGGTAGAGCGAGACTTCCCAGCGTAGTTGCTCTTTGAGAAACTGGTAAAAGCTGCTCTCGGCTGGCAGCGGAGGACTGTGCTCGGAGGCGAAAAAGTATGTCTGCCAGATTTCGCCTTCACGATTCAAATAGCGCGCGAACTTCTCCCAGTCTATGCGCCAACCCACATCCTGCTGACCATGAAAAATATTCGCGTTGTCTATAAAGCAAATGGTCTTTCCCCTGTTCGCAGACATCCTTTAGATTCCCCATGCCGTGTTGAATTTATTGTCGAGAATATAACACGGGGCACGCCTTAACACAGAAGTGGAAAGGAGGCTCAGGCTGAGAAACTCAAAGACGAGAGAGAGATTTTTTTACAGGCAGGGACGAAAAGGTTGAAGGAGGGCAGCGTTAGCCAGCCCACCACTGATGACGGTCGCTCGTATAACGTCTGCGGCGCGTCCTGAGCGTGCGTATTAAGTAGTACGTCAGGAAGACCGTGACGGCTACACCCACCCCTGCCCATAGCATGATTCGCATCACGCCAGTATTCTACTTCATCGGGCGCGCAGAGCTAAATGAGCAGATGGATTTTGAGAGCAGCGCAGAGGCGCTCTGGCAGGTCATGTCCGATTAATTAAAGGATAAGTTCGCGCGTAAAAATTCAGATTGATTTCGCGTCGCGCGCGAAGTTCAGAGTCTGCGTCCCGTGCTTTTTACTTTGCTGTATGTAGTCTGTGAGATGCTCTCGGTCCGCATCGGTCATTTGCATGATGCGCGCGCCGATCAGGTATCTATGCTCGCTCTGCTCTTCCTTGAGCTTATCGTAGCGGACGGGTTCGACCTGAATATTAAGCACCCTGTTCGGGAGTTCGACCAACACCTGCAAAGGATCATGACCGCTGATGAGAAAGCGATCGCCGAAGCGCATGGATGGGACGATTAAAGACAGCCCCGTCTTGCTGATGTCGCGCAGGTGGCCGAACATCTCCGTGGAGCAAGGCACGCTCACAGCCGTTTTTTTCTGGTCCAGTAACGAAACACTGAGCGGCAGGTTCAAGCCGTATCGCCTGGCGTGAATATAGCGGCCCAGAAATCTGTAGGCGCGGCTTGTAATCGAATTCTTCAGCTTGACCATGCCTTTTAACTCTCCTTCATCCCGCGTCAAAAATTTGGAAATGCTTTGAGACAGGACACTTATCTAACCCGTCGGACAGATAACGAGGTGATAGTCTTCAACCCTTCGATGAGACTTGACTCGAAAAGCTCAAGATACTGTATTGGGTGATGCGGTAAGCTACTACAGAATGTGGCCGATGAAAGCTAAGTCTTGATTAATCAAAAGGTTAACCAGCAAACCACGGAGAAACTAACACTTCCATCCTGATCCTGTAAAGAAATATTTCGAGATGCGTTCCGGCAAGTTAAGTTTATTGCTTACTTAAATTAGCGTCAATCCATGGAACTCAATGGCGAACGTTGGGCGAACGGAATTCCGCATGTGGAAAATGCTTCGCAAGATTGTGGAAAACTTTGAGGGATGCGCCAGCGTGCAGCGAGCGAATTGAGTGATAATTTGTTGTCTGCCGCACGCCCTTCAGTGTTCGGGGTTCAATTGCCTGTAGGCGCTGACGGCCTCCACGGCTCCCTCATGCATCCGCTCAGGCCGGACGTACAACCAGTGTTTCTCAAACTCTTCATCGCTCATCGCGCCCTGCGCCTCACGCTCTTTATGCTTGAGCCAGCTTTCGGCCCATTGACGCAATTCCGGGTCGCGGTTGAGCGCCATGCGCGCTACGTGCATACTGATTTGCGTGTCCATCAATGTTTCCCAACCTTTCTCAAGACGTTTGATTTAATGCTCGGTCACGTAAAGAAGACTCTCTCTCTCGAAACCTTTCATAACTGGTCCAACAATCCGGGCAGATCAAGCAGGAGCGCAACCGTGCCGTCGTTGAGTTCGCTCGCGCCGCCGATTCCATGCCAGCGCGAAGAGTGTCTCCCAAGCCCGCGCACGAGGACTTTCTGATAACCATCCCACCCGTCAACAGCGATGGCGACGGTGCGTCTCTCCCGACGCTCATCATCTTCGGAGATTTTTGGTCCAAAGGCGAAGTGCGCGACGACGAGTTGCAAGGGTTGTGTGGCTGGCCCTGTCTGCGGCGACTGGTCCAGCAGGCTGTGCAGGTGTATGAGAGGGAGGCTCGCGCCGCGCCAGCGATACTTGAAGGCATCACCGGCTTGCTCGACATCATTCATCAACGCCGCGCACGCGTCCGCGATGTGGCTCGCATCCAGGCAATAGCGTTGACCTGCGGAGTGGACCACGAATGAGTGAACGAGCGCGAGCGTCGTCGGCAGCAGCATCTCGAAGGTCGTGCCTGCGCCCGTCTCGCTCCAGACGCGCATCTCTCCGCCCGCCTGCTCCAGCGCGTGTTCCACCACATCGAGGCCGATGCCGCGCCCCGAAACGCTCGACACGGAAGCGGCGGTGGAGAAGCCTGGACGAAAGATGAGACGCAGAGCCTCTCTCATATCCAGATTCGCGTCCGCGTTGATGATGCCCTGCTCGCGCGCCGCGCGTGTGATGTGCGAAGGGTCTATGCCACGCCCGTCGTCAGAGAGGCGCAGGCGCACGCGGCTCCCTTCGGCGATGGCGGAGAGCCGCACGAGTCCGCGCGCGTTTTTGCTGGCCCGCTCGCGTTCGACAGTTGTTTCGATGCCGTGGTCCACGGCGTTTCGCACCAGATGTAACAAAGGGTCTGAGACGGCATCCACCAGGGATTTATCGAGCCGCACATTTTCGCCCGTCACTTCAAAATCCACTTCCTTGAGGACCAGGCGCGCGGCCAGCGCACCAGCACGCGCGGCACGCTTGAGAGTACGCTCGACAGGAATCATACGCAGCGCGATGAGTCTCTCTTCGAGTTCGACGGAGCGGCTGCGTATATCAGTGGCGAGGCTTTCAAGGGAATCTTCTCTCTCGGCGCTGGCGCTGCCCGAAAGCGCCAGGTCGAGCGTCGCGGTCGTCTGCTTGAACAGTTCGTGCGCCGCATGGATGGCCTCGTCGAGTTCATCCAACTCTATCCGCAGGTGCGTCGTCAGCGGCGCGATTGATCCGTGCCATCTATGCTGGACCGAAAATTCGCGCGCCGTCTCCCGTTGACGCGCTGCCGCGTATTCACGCGCAGCCGCTTGTTCGTGCGTTGACGATTCCTGCTCTTCTCTCTCAGGCGGGGCGAAGCGGTCCTGCGTATCCTGGTCCTTTAATGCGTCCGTGGCGATCTCTTCGAGCGTAGCAGCGCCGAAGGGAGAGACGCGCGCGGCGAGTTCCGTCCGGGTCTCTTCGGTGGCGTAGATGATGCGGAATCCGACCTGGTCGGAGCGTAAACCTTCCAGGCCGGGAGAGGCGTTGATAATCTCTCCGTCTACGGCGAGCGCATCCTCCAAAGCGCGAAAGCGCTGGTCGAAGTCGAAGAGGTCGAAGTTGATGTTGATGGCGAAGAGATGCGAGCCATCCTGCATGGCTTCGCGCAGGCGCTCCACCTCATAGGCGCTCAGCGAGCGTGCGAGAACGCCGGGCAGCGCGCTCAAGAGACGCGCCGAAATCGCGGGCGATGCGCCGCCGTCTTTCCTGAGAGCGAGTTCTTTAAGACGTGCGACGAGCGTGCGGGTTTGCGGCGGGGCTTCGCCGCGAGCAGTGGCGACGAGCGTTTCGTTGAACGCGATGGTCGCATCCGCGAAGGCTTCGAGGACCGTATCATCCAGCGCCACGCGGCCCAGCCTGACACCGTCCAGCAAGCTTTCAAACTCATGCGCGATCTGCCCCGCAGCGTCCAGTTCGACGGAAGCGGCAGCGCCCTTGAGCGTATGCACATGGCGAAAAATTCGTCCCGTCAACGCGCGACGCACGCGCCCCATCGCACGCCGCGCGCGCAACTCCTCTATATCGCCGCTCAAGGCTTCAATCAAATCTTCGGCATCGGCCAGGAATTCGCGCAGGAGTTGATGATCCATAAAAGAAGTGATGAGTGATGAGTGATGAGTGATGAGTGATAAGAGATAGGCTCTTACTCATCACTCATCACTCATGACTCATCACTGCTCTTTCCTGCCTGTCACTCGTCACTCGCCGCTGCCTTTGAGCGTTCGTCATCGTCGTCATCATCTTCTTCGGGGGCTTCCGGGTCTTCTATGTGCGGTTGTGGCTGTTGTTCGTCGAGGTCGCGTTTGATGGCGTCGAGGATGCCGTTGATGAATTGCGTAGCCTCGTAGGTGGAGAAGCGGCGAGCGATTTCGAGGGCTTCATTGATGGCGACGGTGCGCGGCGTCGGCTCGTGGATGAATTCATAGACGGCGAGCCGCAGGATATTGCGGTCCACGACGGCCATGCGTGAAATGCGCCAGTGCTCTGCGCGTGAGCGTATGCGCTCGTCTAACTCCTTGAGATGCGCGAGCGTTCCGGTCGCCAGGCGCGTGGCAAAATCACGCGACGGCGGTTCAACATCCGCGTCGCCCAGTTCATTCCAGTAGGTCCGCACGAGGTCATCCACGCACGCCTCCGAAACATCTGCCGCAAAGAGCATTTGCAAGGCGCACTCACGCGCCTTACGCCTGGAACCCATAAAGCTTATTTCCCGGTTAAAAAAAAGGATGCGAGTCAGGAGGCGCGAGGAATCTTCTCCTCCTCCACAACTTCACCCCAACCCGTCCTTGTAAAGATTGACTAATTCGACCGCAGACATCGCGGCCTCAAAACCCTTATTCCCGGCCTTCACCCCCGCGCGGTCAATGGCCTGTTCCAGCGTGTCCGCCGTCACGATGCCGTACAGGACGGGCACTCCCGTCTCCATCCCCGCATGCCCGATGCCCTTCGTCACTTCAGATGCGATGTACTCGAAATGCGGTGTCTGCCCGCGAATCAGCGTGCCCACACAAATGATCGCATCGTACTTGCCGGAGGCCGCCAGTTTGTGGGCCAACAACGGAATCTCGAACGAACCCGGAACCTTGTACACGGACACCATCTGTTCGCTCGCCCCCAAGCGCTCAAGCGCATCGAGCGCGCCTTCGACCAGCCGCGAGGTCAGAAAATCATTCCAGCGACTGGCGACCAACGCGAAGCGAAAACCTTCCGCGTTCAGGCGACCTTGATGAATGACAGGCTGCAAGAGTTTTTCCGAGACCACTCCGCTTCAAAGGGTTTGGTGAAAGCATTTTCAGTATAGGCGAAATCTCTAAAGGTGAACAAGTCGAGACCACGGGAATAAGGTGCAAGCCCCACCAGGCTAAAGGGCAGACGGGCCAATAACTGGTCCGGCTAAATTATTTCTCGCCACGAGATTTCTTCAGCGCCTTGATAAACTTGCCGGTCGCGGATTTCTCAAGCGGCTGCTCCCAGTTCCGCCGCATGTCAGGCAAAGGAGGTGGGCCAACCGGCGGAGGAATCTGAAACTGTAAGGAAGTCTCCCATAAGAGCCTGTCAACGCCGCCTGTCTGCGGGACGTATACGAGCAGCCGCCCATAATAGGTCCAATTTTTCTGGATGGGATTATGCGGGTCTGCGGAGGTTCCGAACTGCTTCCTCTCGATCCTGTAAGCAACCACGAAATCGGCATCAGCCTGCGCGCTCACGACCTGCACGCCCGGATATTTCTTCAACTCCTTGAGGATGTTTTCGCTTTGATGCGTGGAGGTCGCGTTGACATACACACGCTGCTTATCTTTAAGCTCTGAAAGATCACCCTTCTCAAATTGAGGGGGCAACGTCTCGCCCTGTTGCGCCTCTACCGCGAGGGCGCAAACGCTCAGCGCAAGGAGACAGATGATGATAAATGTTCTTTCAATATTCATGTTATTGATTTGACGGGTTCGCAGGCGTGAGAAGGCTGGCTCTGTGCCGTGACGGTTTAACTCAAGGGATGAATGACGGCAAAACTTTCGCCCACGCTCAGGTGCGCTGTCGCTCCAGGTCGCGGACGCGATCAAACACGTCTCGATAATCAGCCTTCATCTGAAGCAGGTTGTCATTCAAGACGCTGAACTTGCGATCAATGTCACGCAAGCCCGTATTAACCTCCCGGCGCAACGTCTCCTGGCCTTCATGAAGTTGAGAAACATTTGTCTGGAGTCGTTCTATATCCACGACAACTTTTTCCCAGATAGGACGAGTCTCCAAGAGACGTTCGTCCACCTTCTGCTCCAAAGTCCCAAGCCTGTTATCCATACTTTGTACTTTAGCGTCCAGACTTTGAACTCTTGTATCTAAGCCCTGCACAACTTTCAAGATTTGCGCGAGTGCGTCATCCTGTGAGCCGTGTAAATTTTGTGTCAGGTCTTCGCTCATGGCTCTCAAACCTCCTTGAGCCTGATTCTAGCACCACGTTCTTGAGCGGGTAAACGCAAATTTTGTTGCATCGAAATAACTTTGTGGGAGGAATGGTTCAGTTTGTATTGAGTGAGGATGAAAGAGGCGTTCACCACCGCAGACACAGAGCGCACAGAGTCAGCACAGAGGCTTGAATGCTTAACTCTGTGCGTCCTCTGTGTCCTCTGTGTTTCTGTGGTGAATCTTATTCTCACGTTCACTCAAGACCAAATTTGACCACTATCTTTTAGAACACTCTGACTAACAAGCAGGAGCGTTTACTTGCCTTTGAAGACCGGCGCGCGTTTTTCCAGAAAGGCGCGTGTGCCCTCGCGCATGTCCTCAGTGTCGAAGAGTTTGGTGAAAAGCTCTACTTCGAGCGCGAGTCCTTCCGCGAGAGGCAGGTCTATGCCGCGCGTGACGGCGGCGAGGCACGCGCGTATGGCGAGTGGGGCGAGTCGAGCTATCTCGCCTGCGAGAGACATGGCTGCGGGCAAAAGTTCCTCAGGCGCGACGACGCGATTGACGATGCCTAGGTGTTGCGCTTCCTCGGCAGAGATTTGAGAGCCGGTCAACATCGCTTCCAACGCGCGGCCCTTCCCCGCGATGCGCGCCAGGCGTTGTGTCCCGCCGTAACCGGGAATGATGCCGAGCCTCGTCTCCGGCAATCCGAACTTCGCGTGCGTCGCAGCGAGGCGCAGGTGGCACGCGAGCGCTAATTCGCAACCGCCGCCCGCCGCGATGCCGTTGACCGCCGCGATGACCGGGACAGGACAATTTTCTACCCGCTCGCAAACCGCTTGCCCGCGCAAGGCCGCCAGCCTGGCCCCTTCCGTATCCAGCCCGGCCAACTCTTCTATGTCCGTCCCGGCACAAAAGGCACGCTCGCCCGCACCCGTCAAAATCAACGCGCGCACAGAGCCTTCCCCCTCAACGCGAGCGAACACCGCAGAGAGTTCATCCAACATCACGCGCGTCAACGCATTCAACTTCTCAGGCCGTTTAAGCCGGACCACGGCGATGTTGCCGAGCAATTCAAGTTCAATCATCAGAGTCTGGAGTCTGGAGTCCAGAGTCGGGAGTCAAGAG
>DASYML010000212.1:0-6102 GCA_036009045.1 Pyrinomonadaceae bacterium | reverse complement strand
AATTCTAGCCTTTGAGTATCGCTCGTTGCCAGCCAACGTAGAAAATAATAGTGGTTCAATTTGGCTTGAGAGAGGATGAAAGAGGCTCTCACCACCGCAGATACAGAGCACACAGAGGTGTCACAGAGAGTTGAATATTTTTCTCTGTGCGTCCTCTGCGTGCTCTGTGTCTCTGTGGTGAATTCACTGTCCATTTCACTCAAGACTAAACTTAACCACTACCGAGAAAATAATCTTGAGACAGCCTTTCTCTCGTTTCCATCCAGCGCCAGTGGATTAGAGGCCCATTAATTTGGAAAAAGAGATTGACTATCGCTCTCAGTAGTTGGAATATTGTCACGCACTTCAAAAGAACACGGATCGGCTTTGCCTGGCCCACATCTTTAGTTGGCCCAATCATGCCGCTCCCATCTCAGAAACCCTCGCTGTAATCAAACTTACAGCGCCTTCCAGCTAAGGAGATAGCAACACCATGAACATGACGAGATTAACATTGAAACTCCTCGCAATGTCAGTCTTTGCCCTGGCATGTGTCACGCTCGCCCATGCACAGGCGACACGCACCTGGGTCTCAGGCGTCGGCGATGATGCTAACCCGTGCAGCCGCACCGCTCCCTGCAAGACCTTCGCCGGGGCCATCTCCAAGACCGCCGCCGCAGGCGAAATTGACGCCATTGATCCGGGCGGCTTCGGCGCAGTCACCATCACCAAGTCCGTGACCATTGACGGCGTTGGCACGCTTGCTTCCATCCTCTCCGCTGGCACGAACGGCATCAACATCAACGTCGCCAATACCGATACGGTGATTGTCCGCAACATCTCCATCAACGGCGCGGGCACAGGCGTCAACGGCATCAACTGGTTCAACGCGGGCGGCAACCTCATCGTCGAGAACGTTGAGATAGAAAGAGTCACCGGCAGCGGCATCTTCATGAACCTCACCAACAGCGGCAATCTGCGCGTGCTCAATTCAAGAATCAACAACTGCGGCTCGGCGGATAACGTGGACGCGGCGATTCGCATCACGACCACCACGGGCACGGCGAGGGCGTCCATCAACAAGACTTCAATGACGAACTGCCGCGTCGGCGTCAATGCCGTTGAGCGGGCGCAAGTCTTCGTCCGCGACTCAGAGGCCATCGGCAATCAGGCGGTCGGCTTGCCGGTCGGCTTCAACATCGGCGGCGGCACAAACTCTATGATGTTTCTGGAGAACTGCACGTCGGCGCACAACAACAGCGGTATCAGGGGACTCGGAACCGCAGGGGCGGAGAAGATTTTCCTCTCCAACTGCGACATCTACGACAACAACAACGCAGGGGTCAACATGGCCTCGTTCACGCAGGCGGTGTCATTCCAGAACAACCGCATCACAAACAACGCGACGGACATCGCAGGCTCATTCGTCAACGCCGCGCCGGGACAGAGGTAAAGCTTATAGTCGTTTGCGATTGGCTGAGACCATGAGCGTCCATAGTCTTGTTTTACTTCGCGCCACCAGCGTGAGATTGTTTCTCGCTGGTGGCGCAAAGGTCACACGCCATTGCAAACCGCTATGAGCCTTTTTGGTCCTGATGCTATTCGACCGTCACGGACTTAGCCAGGTTGCGCGGCTGGTCCACGTCGCAGCCACGGCGGACGGCGATGTGATAGGCCAGTAGTTGCAAGGGGATGACGGAGAGAATCGGCGAGAGCAGGTCGCTCGCTTCGGGGATGCGGATGACGTGGTCTGAGACGAGCGCGGACATCTCGTCGCCTTCGGTGAGCACGGAGAGGACGACGCCCTCGCGCGCCTTGACCTCGACGATGTTCGAGTGTGTCTTTTCATAGCGCAACTCGCTCGCGTGGTTGCCAGCTTCGCGCGTGTTGACGACGACGACGGGGAGGCGCTCGTCAATCAGCGCGTTCGGCCCATGCTTCATCTCGCCCGCCGGGTAGCCTTCGGCGTGAATGTAGGAAATCTCCTTGAGCTTGAGTGCGCCTTCGAGCGCCACCGGAAAGTTGATGCCGCGTCCGAGGTAGAGAAAATCTGTCGAGCGGAAAAACTCTTTCGAGAGGTCTTCGATCTCGTCCGCCTCGTTCAGCAGATGCTCTATCTTGACGGGAAGCTCCGCGAGTTGTTGGGCATGATGGCGTGCTTCGTGCTGGTTGAGCACGCCGCGTAATTGGCCCAGATAGAGTCCGAAGAGATAGAGCGCGACCATCTGCGAGGTGAAGGCTTTGGTCGAGGCGACGCCGATTTCCGGTCCGGCGTGCGTGAGAATCGTGCCGTCCGATTCGCGCATAATCATGGAGCCTTGCACGTTGCAGACGGCGAGGATTTTCGCGCCCTTCTCTTTGGCTTCGCGCAGGGCCGCGATGGTGTCTGCGGTCTCGCCCGATTGCGAGATGACGATGAGCAGAGTGTTCTCGTCCACCACTGGGTCGCGGTAGCGAAACTCTGAGGCGTAGTCAACCTCTACGGGAATCCGCGCCAGTTGCTCGATCATATATTTACCGGCCAGTCCGGCGTGCCAGCTTGTCCCGCAAGCGGCAATCTTGACGTTGGTGAAGGCGCTAAAGTCAGACTCCGTGATGTTCATCTCGTCAAGATAGACGCGCCCAGTGTCGAGAGAGATGCGGCCCTGCACCGTGTCGCGCACGGCGCGCGGCTGCTCATAAATCTCCTTGAGCATGAAATGCTTGAAGCCGCCCTTCTCCGCCATGATGGGGTCCCAGGTGATGCGCTGGATGGCAGGCTCTACGGAGTTGCCGTCAAAGTCCGTGACGCTCACGGCATCCTTGGTGAGAATCGCAATCTCGCCGTCGCCGAGAAAGAAAACGTCGCGCGTGTGTTGGAGAATCGGCGGAATATCTGAAGCGACGAAGTATTCGCCGTCGCCGAGACCTATCACGACGGGCGGACCCTGCCTGACGGCGATAATCATATCCGGTTCGTCAGCCGAGAGAATCGAGAGCGCGAAGATTCCCTTGAGGTCCCCGATGGCGCGGCGCACGGCCTTCTCAAACGAATCGCTGGTCCTTGAATATTCCTCTATGAGATGCGCGACGATCTCCGTGTCCGTCTCCGTCACGAAGCGGTGGTCCTGCCCGCGTAGCCGTTCCTTCAATCGCAGATAGTTTTCGATAATCCCGTTGTGGACCACGACGACGCGGCCCGTACAGTCTCGGTGCGGGTGCGCGTTCTCTTCCGTGGGCCTGCCGTGCGTGGCCCAACGCGTGTGGCCGATGCCGTATGTGCCGTCGAGAGGTTTGAGCCGGATGGCTTCCTCAAGGTTACGCAGTTTGCCTTCGGCGCGACGAATCTCCAGGTCGTGGTCCTCGTCAACGACGGCGATCCCTGCGGAATCGTAACCGCGATATTCCAGCTTGCGCAGACCGTCTATGATAACGGGCACGACCTGCTTGTTACCCACATAACCCACGATGCCACACATAAAATTATTCCTTTGCGATAAGAGAGCTTTTGCAGAGTGCGAGAGAAAGAAAAGGATTGCTTTCGCCTTAGTTCCTCAACTCGATTGAGTTTCTCAACTCGATGATCGTTAGTTTCTCAAACGTCATGAATATCTAAAACGCCATCATCACTTGATGGTGGTCGCTTCCGCGTTCTCATTCATGGCGGGTTCTTCGGGTTCCGCTTCGCCCTTGACGACCGACGGGGTTTCCGCATGAGCCGCTTCCTTTTGAGACCCTGTGGTTGATTCAGCGCGCGTCCTCTCTCCAAGCTGTTTCTTGATGACGGCGGGGACTCCGGCCACGAGCGTGTCCGGCGGGACATCTTCTATGACGACGGAGCCTGCGGCGGTGATGGAACCACTGCCGACACGCACGGGCGCGACCAGCATCGTGTCGGAGCCGATCTTGACATCATCCTCTATCACCGTCGGATGTTTGTTCTTGCCGTCGTAGTTGCAGGTGATGGTCCCAGCGCCTATGTTCGTCTTGTCGCCAATGGTCGCGTCGCCTAGGTAAGTCAGATGCATAGACTTTGAACCCCGGCCCAGTCTCGATTTCTTCATCTCGACGAAATTGCCGACCGCCGCGTTCTCTTCCAGCTTGCTTCCCATGCGGAGGTGCGCGAATGGGCCAACCGTGCAGTTGTCGGAGATTTCGCTGTCCACGATGACGCAATGATCGTTGATGGTGACGCCGTGGCCGATGCGCGAGTCAGAGATGCGCGTGCCGGAGCGTATCTCGCAACCGTCGCCGATTGAAGTAGAGCCTTCGATGTGAACGTCAGGATGAACGACGCAGTCGCGGCCCATCTGCGCTTCGGGGCTGATGTAAGTATGCGCGGGGTCTATGAAGGTCACGCCGCTGTCGAGCATGAGCCGCCGCAGGGTGCGCCTGCGAAGTAGATTCTCAAACTCCGCAAGCTCTACGCGCGTGTTGATGCCGGAGACTTCGCGCGCGTCAGCATGCAGGTAGATGCTGATGTCCTCACCGTCTGCGCGCAGGATGCCGGGCACGTCCGTCAGGTAATACTCGCCCTGCGCGTTGGCTGGCAAGACGCGTTCGAGCGCGGGAAAGAGCGCGCGCGTCTCGAAGCAGTAGATGCCCATGTTGGATTCTTTAATCTGTCTCTCGGCGGGCGTCGCGTCCTTCTGTTCGACGATTCTTTCAAAGCGGCCTTCCGCATCTCGCACGATGCGGCCATAGCCCGTCGGGTCTTCCAGTTTAACTGAGAGCAACGTGCAGGCTGCGCCATGAGCGCGATGAGTACGATGTTGGTGGACCAGCGCGCCGAGGGTCTCCGGGCGGGCCAGAGGCACATCGCCGGAAAGAATAAGCAAGGTCGAATTAGCTCCACCTAAATGTTCGCGCGCGGCCTTCACGGCATCGCCCGTCCCGCGTTGCACTTCCTGCCTGATGCAGACCGCGCCGCCCTCTCCCATCTCTTCGCGCACGGCTTGCTCTACAACTTCGGCTTGATGGCCCACGATGACGTAGATGGCGCGCGGGCTGAGCGCGGCGGCAGCGCGGCAGACGTGTGCGATGAGCGGACGCCCGCCGAGTTTGTGCAGCACCTTGGCCGTCTGCGAGCGCATACGTGTCCCCAAGCCTGCGGCGAGGATTAGTACGTCAAGTGGAGCGGGCGTTTCCTGTAGGCTGAATTGCGATGGTTTTTCCATAGACTCAAAACTGCGGAACCTTTGACGGGCGCGCGCGCGCCTGCTCACAACAAGCCACTATAACACGCGCCAGCTTTTCGGGGCTGTGCCGGACCTTCTCTCCTTCGTCCAGAAGGTCAGCGCGCACGACCTCCGTCTCATGCCCGTAGGTCTTTTCGAGCATGTGGTCATCCATCCCTATTTGATACGCGCCCTCTGCGCTATAGAGCGCGACCTGCTCATCGCTGATGAGACGATTGTTGGCGACCACATAATCAAAGGCTATCTCCGGCGCGTATCGTTTGACCGCCTCTATGTGCTGGCGCGCGGTGTAGCCGTCGGTCTCGCCCGGCTGCGTCATCAGGTTGCAAATGAAAATCTTGATGGCGCTCGCGCTGCCTATGGACTCCGCGACACGCTGGACCAGTAAATTAGGAAGGATGCTCGTATAGAGAGAGCCTGGACCAATGGTGATAACGTCTGCGGCGCGGACGGCGGCGAGCGCTTCGGGTAGGGGCAGGCATTGTTCCGGTTCGAGGCTCAGGCGGCGTATCGGAACGCGCGAGGCTGTAATCTCCGTCTCGCCAAAGACAGACGCGCCGTCTTCCAGTTGGGCGACGAGGCGTACGTCGTTAATCGTCGCCGGATAGATACGGCCCTTGCTCGCCAGGACTTCCGAAGAGAGACGCACGGCTTCGACGAAATCTCCCGTCACCTCCGTCAGCGCGGCCAGAAAGAGATTGCCGAAACTGTGACCGCCGAGTTCGCCGTCGCCGCGAAAACGATAACGAAATAATCTTGAGAGGAGTGTCGAGTCTTCCGAAAGCGCGACCATACAGTTGCGTATGTCGCCGGGCGGGAGCATCTGCAACTCGTCGCGCAGCCGGCCGGAGCTGCCGCCGTCGTCCGAAACCGTCACGATGGCTGAAAGGGTTTCAAGCCACACTCCCTCGCCGTCGCTTGCGCCGACGAGCCGCTTGAGTCCGGC
>DASYML010000211.1:0-4887 GCA_036009045.1 Pyrinomonadaceae bacterium | reverse complement strand
TCGCATATCTTTCACTATCAACTGCAAACGCGTGACGCCCTGCCAGGTGTTGGGTTCAAGCGTGTAAGCCAGTTCGATGCGGTCATTAGGGCTGGGCGTTTGCTTCGCTTCTTCGACGCCGTCCCACCAGACTGCTTCCAGTAGACGATTATCCTGGCCCATTAATTTCAATTTATAATGACGTTCTTTCATGACGCGCGGATCGCCCATCAGGCGTAGTCCCCTGGTCATAAAGACAGGGCGCGGATTGCCCGCCCCGTATGGCTCAAGCGAGATTAGCTCTTCGGCCAGTTTGAGCGTCAGAGCCTCCGCCGGTAACTCCGCATCAATGTGCAGCACCGGGACGAGGTCTTCATCGCACAGGCAACGCGCCGCATGTTCGTTGAGACGGCGGCGCAAATCCCCTATCCGGTCGCGCTTGATAGACAGCCCTGCGGCGTGCGAATGTCCGCCGTAGCGTTCAAACAAATCCGCGCACTCCGTCAGACCGCTGAGCAGGTGATAAGCCTCTATACTGCGCGCGGAGCCGTGGCCCATCTCTTCATCGAGCGAGATGACGACGCACGGGCGATTTATCCTTTCGGCAATCTTGGAAGCGGCGATGCCTATCACGCCCCTGTGCCACCCGTCGCCCGCGATGACAGCGACGCGATAGTGCGGGTCGGAATCCTTCGTTGATTCCAACTCCGCGAAAGCGAGTTTGACAATCTCGCGTTGGACGCTCTGGCGTTCGCGGTTGCGCTCTTCCAGATGTTGGGCCAACCTTTGCGCCTGCGCCGCTTCGGTCGCTTCAAAGAGTTCGACGACGGCTCGCGCGGCGTCCATGCGGCCCGCCGCGTTGATTCTTGGACCAAGACGAAAGCCCAGATCGGTCGAGGTCATGCTGCGCCCATCGCCACACCCCGCGACATCCATCAACGCGCGCAAGCCCGGATTAGTAGCCTTCGGCAAATCCGCCAGACCGAGTGCCACGATGGTCCTGTTCTCACCCACCAGTTGCGCGACATCGGCCACCGTCCCGATAGCGACCATCTTCAAGAATCCACCGATGAGAGATTCGCGCCCGCGCTCGCGCAAGAGTGCGTGCGCCAGCTTAAAAGCGACGCCGACGCCAGCCAGATTCTTGTCAGGATAATCGCAACCCTTCTGATTCGGATTGAGGACGGCGTAAGCAGGCGGCGCTCCCTCGCCTTCGTCCGGCAGGTGATGGTCCGTCACGATGACATCAAGGCCATTGGCCCTGGCCCAGTGCAGGGGTTCGTGCGCGCGTATGCCGCAGTCAACACTGACGACGACCTTGAAGCCATTGGCCAGGGCCTTTTCCAGAGCGGGTTGCTGAACGCCGTAACCCTCCGTGAAACGATGCGGCACATGATAACCCGTGCTCGCTCCCAAAAGTTGCAAAGCTTTACGCAGGACCACAGTGCCCGTCGTCCCGTCAACATCGTAATCCCCGTAGACGAGAATCTTTTCGCCCGCATCAATCGCGCGCAGGATGCGACTCACAGCATCAGACATGCCGAGCATCAGGGCCGGATCGTGTAACTGGTCATGCGACGGGCGCAGAAACTTTCGCGCCGATGATTCATCCACACAACCGCGCGCCATCAGCAATCCCGCGACCACCTTCGAGACGCCCAGCAACTCCGCGAGCGCCAACGCACCCCGCTCGTCCTGCTCACGCACAATCCAACGTTTATTCATCAGTTTTCAGTTTTCAGTTTTCAATTTCAGAAAAGACAAGTTGTTCTTAACTGAAAACTCAAAACTGAAAACTTTCCTTCATTCCGCGAACCAGCCGTTGGCGTCGAGCAGTTTGACGCCGACGCATTGCTGAGCGCCTGCGATTTCTTCCGTCCACACGCCGTTGACTTCGGCCTCCAGCGTGCGCCCGAAAGGCGGCGTCAGGCGTACGACTGCGCCGACGGCCACCGTCACATCCGTCACGATGGTCGCGCCGCCACGACTAATCCTGATGGCTTTGGCTTGCACCTGGAAGGGTTCGCCGCTCGCGGTCTGGCCCTCTAACTCGACCGCAAAATCAACCGGGACGCGCGGGCTGCGCGGGCGTTGAGATGGCCCATCATCCTCACGTTTTGTTTCATCATTCATGCAACTTACTCTGCCCCTTCAAACATTTCTCAGACTACTCTCGCGTCCTCTGTGAGGAAGGGCTGAATAAGTTTACAGAATCCCGCTCAATATTGTAATGGGGGAAGGGGCTTAGGGGTTGGGGTTGGAGCAACAAACCTGATTTTTCCAACCCCCAAGCCCTATCTCCCATCCCCTGCTTACGCTTTGGGCCACCGCGTCGCCTTTTATAATTGACGCATGATGCGCGGCGGGCGATGCCTGAGTCGCGGGCTGCGGCTCGTCCAGAGGAGCGATTCTGCCGAGCGATAAAAGGACCAGCAATGTGACGCCCACAATCAGCCTGTAGCCGATAAAGATTCCGGTCGTATGCGTGCGTAGGAAACGGAGTAGGAACCAGATGGAGAGATAGCCGACGATGCCTGAGATGACGGTCGCCAGGGCGAGCGGCAAGAGGCTCCCCTGCGGCAAGTTCTTCAAAGCACCTTTGAGTTCGAGCAGGCCGCTCGCGGCGATGGCGGGCATGGATAACAGGAACGAGAAGCGCGCGGCGGTCTCGCGTTTTTCTCCCGCGAAGAGTCCACCCATGATGGTCGAACCGGAACGGCTCGAACCCGGAATCAACGCGAGCACCTGCGCGCATCCGACCACGAGCGCATCAAAGATTCCCAGTTGCTCCATCCCGCGCTCGCGCCTTCCCACCAACTCCGCAACGAGCAGTAGCAGCGCGACCACGACCATCATCGTCGCGATGACCCATAAATTTTTAGTGAATGTCCCTTCAATCTGTTTTTTGAAGAGCAGCCCCACGACGCCCACCGGGATGGACCCGATAATCACCAGCCAGCCGAGCCATGCTTCCTGCGAGAGACGCGACGGACGCCAACTCTCCATCGTCGAACGAGGCGCTGCATCATCCGCGCGCCCGCTTAATAAAGCCAGGTGGTCGCGTATAAAAGCCAGCGTAATATTCCAGATGTCGCCCGCGAAATAGATGAGCACGGCGACGAGCGTGCCGAGTTGAACGACGGCGATAGTAGCCGTCTTATTCTCCGCGCTTAAACTTAAGCCCATCGCGCGGCTCGCGAAAATCAGGTGCGCCGTCGAACTGATGGGAATAAATTCCGTGAGACCCTGAACGATGCCGAGGATGATAGCTTGAAGAATTGACATAAGATGAATATCAGAAGTTGAATTTTGCGATTACTCGCGGAATGAATTCTTTGCCGCGATGCGATCATACAAAGAATTTGGAACCAGCAGGCCGATGCGACAGATGCTGGCAAGTTGCCAGGGAAAAGCGTAAGACTTCTTGCGCGCTTCGATAGCGCGGATAATCTTCTGCGTCGCCTCGTCCAGTTCCACTAGGAAGGGACGTTTGGCCTTCCTCTCCGACGTTGATGCCGTGTTGATAAAGCCCGGATGAATAATCGTCACATCAACGCCAGAGCCGCGCAGGTCCACTCGCAGGCTTTCAAAAAATGTCGAGAGGGCCGCTTTGCTGGCGCAGTACGCGCCGGATTTAGCCAGCCCACGATAAGCGGCGAGGCTCGAAATGGCGACCAGTTGGCCGCTCCTCTGTTTCAACATTTCCGGGACCACCGCCGTCACGCAGTTGACCGCGCCGAGCACGTTGACGTTCATCACATCCGCCACTTCGCCCGGCTCCAAAGCGGTCGTCGGAGTCGTCACGATCAGCCCCGCGTTGGCGACCATCACATCAAGCTTACCAAAATGTGCGCGCAACTCATCGGCTGCCGCACGCACCGCAGCGGCGTCCCTCACGTCAGCCGGAAGCGCGAGCGCCCGCCCACCCGCAGCCCTCACTTCCGCCTCAAGCTCACGCAAATTGTCCGCGCGCCGCGCCAGCAGCCCCAGCGCCGCGCCTCTCCGCCCCAACTCAATGGCGAGCGAACGCCCGATGCCGCTCGACGCACCCGTGATGAAAACGACTTTATTGGACCAATCAATGTTCATAAGAAGTCTGGAGTCTATAGCGGGTTGCAATGGCATGTGACCCCTGATGAAAGCGTCCAGGTCAGTACCGCCTGCGGTAGCGGGCGGGTAACGTTCGCCCGCAGACCCGCCCGACTTAAGCAGGCGGGACTGACCTGAGTTACACTCAATTGCAAACTGCTATAGGGTCTGGAGTCAGGAGTCAAAAGCAAGAGTCTTTAGCTATCATGTCGCCTTTAAACTTAAAACCTTGAGTTTCAAGCTTTCTTCCGATTCCTGGCTCCTGACTCTGGACTCCCGACTGTTCTAGCATAGTTCGGCGACGTGTTCACCCAGGACGCGGAGGGCCTGGCCCAGATCATCCTGTTTAATCAATAAATGGTCGCGGGAGAAAGCCGAGAGAGCGCCGACGCTGATGCCCGCTTGCGAGAGGATGGCGGTCACGCGCGCCAGATAGCCGACCACATTCCAGTCCAATTCCAGGTCCAGCGTGACGAGGCGAAAGTTGCCTTCGACACGCGCATCCCGCGCCGCGTGCCGCATCGCACGCCAGTCCGTTTCGTCCAGCAGGAGCGTCACTTCATGCTCGTCCCGGAGGAGCATGAAGGGCGCGTTCCCGCGCGGGCTGAGTTCTGGATTCTCCAACAGGCGCAGCCAATCTTCGTGACGCATCCCAACCAGAAAATAAATCGCGGGCGAGACACGCACGCTGGTCCTGCTTAACAGTTCCGCTATCTCGTCATCTCGCCGTTCGCCACTCAACATAAAACAGTCAGGAATCTCGGAGTCATGAGTCATGAGTCGGAAGAAAGTTTGAAGCTCAAGGTTTGAAGTTTAAGG
>DASYML010000210.1:0-16700 GCA_036009045.1 Pyrinomonadaceae bacterium | reverse complement strand
GCCTTGGGATGATCTCGGCCGTGAGGCGCCGGTGCGCCGCGGCCACGGGGCGGGTCCAGTTGGCCCCAGCGTCGTGCAGCGTCTCACAGAAGAAGCCGCCCGGCCTGGGGGCCGAGCGGCTCGCGCGTGGGTGCCCTTACGGCATCAGCACGGTGTCGATGACGTGGATGACGCCGTTCGACTGCATCACGTCGGCGGTCGTGACGGTTGACGTGCCGCCCTTTTCATCCGTCAGGACGATGTTGCTGCCGTCCATCCTGGCTGTCAAGGCGCCACCGCTGACGGTCTTGAGCATCGCGCTGCCGTGACCCTTTTTGATCAGACCCATCAGCTTCTTCGAGTCATACTTTCCGGCCACCACATGATAGGTCAGAATCTTTGTGAGCATGGCCTTATTCTCAGGCTTGACGAGCATATCAACCGTTCCGGCGGGAAGCTTGTTGAAGGCATCATCGGTCGGAGCGAAGACTGTGAAAGGGCCTTTCCCTTTGAGCGTCGGGACCAGTCCAGCCGCTTTGACGGCGGCGACCAGCGTCGTGTGAATCGGCGAATTGACAGCGTTATCCACGATGTCTTTGTTGCGATACATCGCCGCGCCGCCGACCATCGGATTATTGCCGCCCATCTGGTTGCTGCTCATCTGCGCGAACGCATGCGAGTTCGCAAAAGCGAGTGCCGCCACCGCGAGCAGCATCATGACAAACGTTTTCTTCATTTTTTCATCCTCTCGTGATTTTAAATTGTTAGAATGGCCCAACTCTTTGCAAGCGATTCGCAGAGCCATTGAATTCCCATGAAGCGAGAGACTCTCTCTCCTCTGTTAAAGAGAGAGAGATTCAAAAGCCTCATACCGACGGAACCATTTAAAACCCGTCGCCCTGTGCGACTACGGTCAGCGGTTGCCACTCTGACTGCGTTGGTTTTGCTTAATCTGCACAATATACGCAGCCACCCGCCGCGAAGGATTTATCAAGCAACAAAAAAAGATAAAAAGGATTGACTCATCGGTTCATCGGCTCATTGATTCATTTGCTCATCGGTTCATCGGCTCATTAAATCAATGAATCAATGAGCCGATGAATCAACGAGTCAATCATCATCAGGGCGACACAGAATTCCAGCCAGTTGGAGACCCATTTGGGAATCGCCACGGGCGAATCAAACTTGAGCGAACATTCTTCATAAGCGCACCGGAAAAAAGTCTTGAGTCTGGAGCCTGGAGGTGTCCTCTGTGTCTCTGTGGTGAATGCCTTCTTCCATATACTCATGCTGAAATTGATTCTAAGTTTCCGTTCGAGTGAAAAGCCGGGGGAGAAGTGCCCGGACTCTTCACTCAAACGGGCTGCCGCTACGCTACATGCGGGCTGTCTTTATGGTAGCGGCGGACGAGCATCACCCGGTTGATGCTGGTGCGGTGCGCCGCTCGTGCTGTTGCCCGAATGCGGTGTTCCCAGCTAAGGGAAGCGGTCCAGGTACGGCACGTCGTTATTCGCCACGCCGTCGCCGAGCGCGTTGTTCGGCGACGGCGTTGGTCGAAGGCGTGAAAGGGGTCCCGCCAGCGACGGCGCGCAAGGCTATGTCCGTCACATCGTCGAAGAGGCGACGCCCGTTCGAGTATCCGGCGATGTCATTATTCAAGAGACCCAGGCGACTCGGATTGATCGTGTTGGGCGGAATGGCGACGTTGAGACGCAGCATCTCGTGCGGCTTGCCGTCGGAAAGGAAGGTCGTGTAGTTGGGCGCTCCGGGCACTGCGCCCGCAGGGATTCCGGTGGCGGAGATGGCGACCAGATCGTTGCGCGGGGCCGGAGGGATGTTGATGCCGAAGACTGCTTTGAGCAGTTTGGCGAGTTGCAGGTCAACCACGAAGGATGCGAACTGCGCGTCGTCCGACGGCTTGGAAGCGTTGAAGGTGTCCTTCAGCTTGAGCGGAATGACGACCTCGTTGACGAGCGGGTTGCAGAGGCGCGAGACCTGGCGGAATGAACCTTCGTTGCGCTGGTCGTTGCCCCTGCGTGAGGAGACGTTGATGCGTTGCTCGTTGATGGATCGCTCGTCGTTGCCGCACTTCGTCATCTGGCTGGTCCAGTAATCGGAGCCTCCCTGGTCCGGCTCACGATTCAGGAAGTCCAGATATTGCTGTTGAACGAAGAATCGCGGGTCGTCTATCGGGTTGGCGAATGGACCCGTACTGACGGAGAGCGATTGCCAGTCGGGCGTAATGTCGTCGCCGCCTCCGAGCGTGACGGTCGCAGGGTGCGCGCCGCTCACATCAACCGCGATGAGGTCGTTATGAGCAAAGCCGTCATTGGTCAGAACGCCTTGCATAAAGACCAGGCGCTTTGAATCCGGCGACCACGCGACGAAGGTCTCTTCTGTTTGAGAAACGCTGAAACGCGTTGGCGCGCCCCGTTCGGGTTCAGCAGGTAGATGTTGAAGGAGGTCCCATCGCGGTCGCTGGAAAAGGCTATCTTCGAGCCGTCGGGAGACCACGCGGGAAAATCGTCGTCCGCCGGATTGTTGGTCAGGTTGACGGGACTGCTGCCGTCAGCATTGATAGAGAAGATGTCCGCGTTGCCGCTCCGGTCGCTGGAGAAAGCGAGCTTGCTTGAATCCGGCGACCAGGTGGGAAAGGCATCATCAGATAGCAGAGATTTTGCGCGTTGAGGTGAACACGCAAATTCCCGTCGCGCAAAAACTCACACCGCAATCCTTCGAGACGCAAAGCGTCTGTGGCGACGAAGACGCAGTCTTGAACGTTTGCTGGCTGGTCCAGACTATTTACGCATCAATTGTGTTATTGAATTGCCGGGCCTGTCGAAAGAGAATGACGAGCGAGACGAAATGTTGTCGGCTTAGTTACGATGTCTGGCTGAGCAGATACTTTTCGCCGGTCGGCGCGCCCACGCCGCCAGCCGGTTCGAGCGTCACGGCGAAGATGGCGGAAGGTGCTCTGAGTCCCTCCGCTGGCATCTGGTCGCGCATCTCTGCGTGACCGCGCGCGTCCGGCGTAAAGACACCGCCGGGCATGACGTGTCCACCGGCGATGAACCAGAGTTGATAAGCCTTGCCTGCGGGCGCGGGCGGCAAATCGTTGGCGATGAGCATGGCACGCCCTGTCTTTCTATCAAAGGCGAGCATGGCGCGTGCGCGAGGCGCGACGTTGGTTCCGGCGAGCAGAGCCGCCTGCGATTCGGGCGAGGCGAGCGGCGCTTGCTTCTCAAGCTGGCGCGCTAATTCTCCCTGCGTCTGGTTCAAACGTTCCTGGAGCGAGGCCATCTCCGCTTCCATGCGATGGTTGCGCTGCCAGAGCACGAAGAGCGAGACGACGAGCGCGACGAAAGCCAGCGAAGCGGCCAGCGTGCCGAAGATGGCTGGTGCGCTCCACTGGCGTTTGACAGGCGGCGCGAAGGGCAACACGTTCTTTGACGAAGTCGAAGATGCTGTGCTCGTAGATGAAGAGGAAGCTTCTCTGGATGTGGCAGATGTTCTCGAAGCCTCAAGCGTCCGGCTTCCGCTCGCGCCGATGCCTTCATCTTCTCTCTTGATGCTCTCATCAACCTGCTGGCTGTGACGCGCGTTCTGTAGAATACGCGATCTGAGATTCGCTGACGGCTCTGCTGGCGGCACGGAGTAAGCGAGCGCGGCGGCTGTCCCGTACCACTGGTCCAACTCCGCGCGACACTCAGGGCACGTCGCCAGATGCTCTTCGAGCATAAGCGCCTCCTCGCGCTCAAGCGCGCCGAGCGCCTGTGCCGTCAACATCTCCCTGTAATCTTCGTGTTTCACTACAAAGCTTTAGACGCCGCGAGCAAACGCTTTTGCTGCCCGGCGCGTCTCCCTCAAATCACCGACAATGTCAAACCATCCGGCTGCCTCATCCAAACGCGTCACACTCAAAACTCTCTCTCTCGGACCGCAAGGTATGTCGCGGCCTCAGATCGACTGGCCCAGTAATTCGCGCAGTTTCATCATCCCGGAGCGCATGCGCGTCTTGACCGTGCCGAGCGGCGCGCCGAGGCGTTCCGCGATCTCCGTCTGCGTCAGTCCTTCAAAGTAAGCGAGCACGAGCGTG
The DNA here is from genome assembly GCA_036009045.1 of Pyrinomonadaceae bacterium. Lineage (GTDB taxonomy): Bacteria > Acidobacteriota > Blastocatellia > Pyrinomonadales > Pyrinomonadaceae > DASYML01. The sequence goes on along the minus strand of DASYML010000210.1, from coordinate 12,625 downwards.
CTGCGCTGTTCATCGGGCAAGGCGGCGAGCGCGCGACGCACCGTCTCACCCTGCTCGCTCCTGATAACATCATCCACAGCGTCCCGCGTCTCCCCTCTCACTTCGGCTTCGCGCCCCGCCTCGTTGGCCGTGCGGTCGCGCGAACCGAGGGAACGCAGGCGATCTATGGCGCGACTGCGCGCCAGTGTCACGAGCCAGGTGAAGGGACGCCCGCGCGTCTCGTCAAAATTGCTCGCCCGTTGCCAGACCTGCAAGAAAACCTCCTGCAAGACATCTTCAGCCTCGCTCTGGCTATGTAATATACGCAGGATGAGGCCGAAAAGGATTAACCTGTAACGATCATAGAGCGATGCCAACGCCTGCTCGTCTCCATCCTTGATGGATTGCAGCAGTTGAACATCCGGTATTTGCGCTTGTTCGGGAATCAACGCGATAACAAATCAACCTTCAACTCGTCTGGCAAGAGCATGGGCATCATAGCAAGAATCCCGCGCAAAGAGCAGAGGCTGGAGGCTAGAGACTGGAGACTAGTCAAAGACAACTGTTCCTCACTAGCCTCTAGTCTCCAGCCTCTGCTCTTTCCTTTTCAGGCGACCGTTATTTCTTCTGAGAGGTACACGTCCTGGATGGCGTTGAGAAGTTGGATGCCTTCATTCATGGGGCGTTGGAAGGCTTTGCGACCGGAGATGAGGCCCATCCCGCCGCCGCGTTTGTTGATGACGGCGGTGCGGACGGCTTCCGCCATATCGCTCTCGCCCTTGGATTCGCCGCCGGAGTTGATGAGACCGCAACGGCCCATGTAGCAGTTAGCGACCTGATAGCGCACGAGGTCAATCGGATTGTCCGTCGTCAACTCTTCATAAATCTTCTTGCTCGTCTTGCCATAGGCAGAGCCTTCCATGTTGAGCGCGAGATAGCCACCGTTACGTTCCGGCAATTTCTGCTTGATGATGTCCGCCTGGATGGTCACGCCGAGATGGTTGGCCTGACCCGTCAGGTCAGCCGAAGCGTGCATGTCGCCCTGCGGGGTCTTGAAGGCGGGGTTACGCAGGTAGCACCAGAGGATGGTCGCCATGCCGAGTTCGTGCGCGTAGGCGAAGCATCGGCTGATTTCCGTAATCTGCCGCGTGGATTCGTCCGAGCCGAAGTAGATGGTCGCGCCGACGGCGACCGCGCCCATGTCCTTCGCCTGGTCCACCGTCCCGAACAAGACCTGGTCGAACTTGTTCGGATAGGTCAACAGTTCGTTGTGGTTAATCTTGACGACGAAGGGAATCTTGTGCGCGTACCTGCGCGCCACGATGCCGAGCACGCCGAAGGTAGAGGCCACGGCGTTGCAGCCGCCTTCAATCGCCAGTTTGATGATATTGTCCGGGTCGAAGTATTGCGGGTTGGGCGCGAAGCTTGAGCCTGCGGAATGTTCTATGCCCTGGTCCACCGGAAGGATTGAGAGATAGCCCGTGCCGCCCAGTCGTCCGGTATCGAAGAGCGACTGAAGCGAGCGCAGGACAGAAGGCGTGCGGTCCGACTGGAGCCAGACGCGGTCCACAAAGTCCGGGCCGGGTATTTGAACATGCTCTCTGGCGATGGTGTTCGATTTATGGTCCAGCAGCAGGCGCGCGTCCTGGCCTAACATTTCTTCTATGCGGCTGAGCGAAGTCTCACCGGCGCGTTTGAGTTCGGTTGCCATGTCTGTTGCAAATCCTCCTGGTACGCAAAAGGGCCTTCGGTTGCCCCCGCTTTAAAGTCTATTGCCTTGGATAAGCTTGAAGCGCAAAGTATAGCATTAATCTGGAAATTAACCACAGAGGGCACAGCGCGCACAGCGGGGGAATAAATATAGATGAGGCTTTTCCTGCTCTGAGTGTTGTGTGAACTCTGTGGTTCATCTTCTGTCAATGAATAGACCCTGCAAATCTCTTCTGAAGGCTTGCGTTGCTCGCTGTGCTCCGGTAAAATCTGGCCTTGAAGTCTTCGCCTGGATGGCACACCCGATCTCAAGTCCAGTTAGCTTCTCAGGTCCGTCCCATAGCCCATACTGATTTATTGAAAGGCCCAATTCGATGAATATTCCTCGCTCTTTAGTCTATTTTTCGCTGGCCCTCTGCTGTCTCACGATGGCGATGAACGCGCCCACGAGCGCGCTCGCCTACGGTGACGGGTGGAAGCCGATTGACCCCTCCGAACTCGCTCTCAAAGCGCCCGTCGTGGAAAAGGATGCCGACGCCGAAGCCCTCTTCTGGGAAGTGTACGTGGCGGACGAGGCCGAAGGCGGCGACCCGCGCACGGTCCTCAAGCATTACATCCGCATCAAAATTTTCACGGATCGGGGCAAGGAATCGCAGAGCAAGATAGACATCATTCCGCTCTACAAGAACACCCGGATTAAAGATGTGGCGGGGCGCACGGTCAAACCCGACGGCTCGATTATCGAACTCAAGAAGGAAGACGTACACGAGCGGACGTTGATTAAGGCCAACGGGATTAAGGTCAAGGCCACATCGTTCGCCATGCCGGGCGTCGAGACGGGTTCCATTATAGAGTATCGCTGGCGCGAGGAACGCGGCGACCACCTCACCTTCTACGACCGCTTGCAGTTTCAGAGAGACATCCCGGTTCAGACGGTCAAGTATTACATCAAGCCGATCAGCGTGCCCGGCTTCGATTACGGAATGCGCGCGCAATTCTTCAACGGCAAGTTCAAAGCCTTCACCAAAGAGAAGGAGGGCTTTTACAGCACGACGCTGAACAACGTCCCGGCCTTTCACGTAGAGCCGCGCATGCCGCCCGAAGATCAGGAGCGCATCTGGATGCTGGTCTATTATTCCGAAGATAAGAAACTCAACCCGGACCAGTTCTTCAAGGATTACGGCAAGCGCATGTATGATACGATGAAGCCCTTGCTCAAGGTCAACGACGAGATACGCAAAAAGTCTGCGGAGCTAGTCGGCGGCGCGACCTCGCCCGAAGAACAGTTGAGCAAGCTTTTTGAATTTTGCCGGACGGGCATCAAGCGCATCTATGATGATGCCAACGGGATGACGGGCGAGCAGCGCGTGAAGCTGGCGAAGGAGATCAAATCGCCCTCGGAGACGCTCAAGCGCGGCATGGGCACGGACCAGGGCATTGACACGCTCTTCGGCGCGCTGGCCGTCGCTGCCGGGATGGAAGTGCGCGTCGCCAACATGCCGGACCGCAGCGACATCTTCTTCGATAAGAGCATCGCGGACGACTACTTTCTCAACACCTACGCGATAGCCGTCAAGGTCGGCAGCGACTGGCGTTTCTTCAGCCCGTCGAACACTTACCTGCCCTACGGGATGCTGCCCTGGACGGCGGAATCTCAGCCCGCATTGATTCTTGATTCCAAGGAACCGGTCTTCGTTGACACTCCGCTCTCGACGCCTAAACAATCTCTGGAAAAGCGCACGGCGAAGCTCACCTTGAGCGACGACGGCACGCTCGAAGGCGACGTGCGGATAGAGTATACGGGCCATCTCGCGGCGGAGAAGAAGGAGTATAATGACGACGATTCCCCGACGCAGCGCGAAGAGACCCTGCGCACGATGGTCAAAGAACGCATGAGCACGGCTGAGCTTTCCAACGTTCAAATAGAGAACGTCGCGGACCCGGTCAAGCCTTTCATCTATGCCTATCATGTGAAAGTTCCAGGCTACGCGCAACGCACGGGTAAGCGGCTCTTCCTCCAGCCAGCCTTCTTCGAGCACGGCGCGGCACCGCTCTTCCCCACGAGCGAACGCAAGCACGCGGTCTATTTCAATTATCCGTGGTCGGAGGAAGACGACGTGGAGATTATCCTGCCCGAAGGCTTCAAGCTGGACAACGCGGATACGCCCGGCGGCGTCAACGCGGGAGAGATTAGCCAGTTCGATATTAAAATTATGATTACGAAGGACGAGCGCACGCTCATCTACAAACGCAAGTTCTTCTTCGGCGGCGGCGGCAATATACTCTTTCCGACGACCGCCTATCCCGCGCTCAAACAGTATTTCGACGCGCTCAACAAGGCAGACAATCACACGCTCTCAATCAAACAGGGCGGCACGACGGCGGCAGCGCCCGCCAAACCATAACTATGAAGTCAGGAGTCAGGGGTCTGGAGTCAAAAGAAAGAATCTGTTTTTGACTCCAAGCCCCTGACTCTAGACTCTAGACCCTAGTCTTTTGCTTTTGAGGATAACAGACATGCTTTACCGGATTTTCGGTCTTTGCTTCGCGGTTCTAATCTTGGGAATGGCGGTCCCTGCCTTCGCCGCCGGTGATGATGTTCCGGCGTGGCTGCGGCAGGCCGCGTCCGCCGCTACGCCCGTGTATGACAAGAAGGTGCCCGCCGTGGTCCTGCTCGACGAGCAGCAGGTGACGGTCGGTGATGACGGGCGCGTGACGACCGTCACCAATTACGCCGTGCGGATTCTCGCGCGCGAGGGACGCGAGGCGGCGTTTGCGCGCGAAGTCTATAACACGGACACGGGCAAGGTGCGGGAGATGCACGCCTGGCTCTTGAGGCCATCCGGCGAAGTTAAAAAATATGGCAAGGACGAAGTGATGGACATGGCGCTCGCTCCCGACGACGTGTATAACGAAGCGCGCCTCAAGGCCATCTTCGCGGAGCGGGACGCGGATGCGGGCGTCGTCTTCGGCTATCAGGTGACGAGCGAGGACCGCTCCATCTTCACACAGTTCGAGTGGAATTTTCAGGGCCGTCTGCCGACGCTCATCTCGCGCTATCAACTCACGCTGCCTGCGGGCTGGCGCGCGCAGAGCGTGACCTTCAATCACGACAAGCTGGAACCGACCGTCAACGCCAGCACCTACTCCTGGGAGTTGCACGACCTGCCGTACATAGAGGAGGAACCGGCCAGCCCTGCGGTCACGAACATCGCGCCGCGTCTCGCCGTCAGTTACTTTCCGCCGCAGAATGGTCCACAAACCCCAGGCAGTCCGACGTTCAGTAATTGGACCGAAGTCTCTCGCTGGCTGACGAACCTGAGCGAGCCGCAATCCATGCTCGATGATACTCTCGCGGGCAAAGTGCGCGAGTTGACGGCAAACTCTAAGACGGAACTCGAACGCATCCGCGCCATAGGACACTTCGCGCGCAACATTCATTACATCTCGATTCAGACGGGCATCGGTCGCGGCGGCGGTTATCGCCCGCACTCCGCTACGGAGGTTTTAGCCAAGTCCTACGGCGACTGTAAAGACAAAGCGAACCTCATGCGGACGATGCTCAAGGCCGTCAAGATTCCCTCTTATCTCGTCGCCATCTATTCCGGCGACCCGACCTATGTGAGAGAAGAGTGGGCCTCGCCGCAACAGTTCAACCACGTCATCATCGCCGTCAAGGTGAGCGACGACACGCAGGGGCCGACCATCATCACTCATCCGACGCTGGGCCGTCTCCTTATCTTCGACCCGACCGAAGAGAACACGCCCGTCGGAGACCTGCCGGATTATGAACAGAACAGCTTCGCGCTCATCGTCGCGGGAGAGAGCGGGACGCTCGTCCGCATGCCCACCACGCCGCCCGAAGCCAATCGTCTTGAGCGACAGGCCGACGTAGTCCTGACGCCCGAAGGCTCCATCAACGCCAGCGTGCAGGAGCGGTCCATCGGACAATCAGCCGTCTCCGAGCGCCGCGCGTTTCGCGGCAGTTCGCGCCCCGATTACATGAAACTCATCGAACGCTGGATTACGGCGGGAGCCACCGGCGCGAAGGTCTCCAAGGTCGAACCCGTGGACAACACCGCAGATGCATCCTTCGCCCTCGCCGTCGAATTCAACGACCCGGCTTACGCGCAATTGATGCAGGGCCGCCTGCTGGTCTTCAAGCCCGCCATCGTCTCGCGCCGCGAATCGCTCTTCCTCACGGAAAAATCGCGCACCGCCCCGGTGGTCCTGGAATCCCACGCCTACACGGAAACCGTCCGCGTCAAACTCCCCGCCGGATTCGACGTAGACGAACTCCCCGATGCACTCAAACTCGACACGCCCTTCGGCGCCTACGCCACCACCTACGCCGTCAAGGACGACCAACTCACATTCACACGCACGCTGACCCTGCGCGCCACCACCATCCCCGCCAACCAGTACGCCGCCGTCCGCACCTTCTTCGAGCGCATCCGCGCCGCAGAACAATCCCCCGTCGTGCTGGCGAAAAAATAAGGGGCCAGCTCAAGGACATAGCAGAGATTGAGATAGAGATAGAATTTTTTCATTAACCGGAAACAGTGAGCGGGGCACGCAATATGATGTTGCATGCCCCGCTCACTGTCTTGCAGGTAACTTGATTTTACTGCTCTGTTGTTTCCGGTTTTCCCTGCTCTTTATCCTCTCGCTCTAAATCTTCCAGTAGCTTCTGTGTAGTAATCAACTTCTGCCCATCTTCAGTCTCTTTCAAAATCTCAACCGCTTGCCGGATAGCTGTTACAGCCTTTGCTAAATCCCCTTGCGCGCTGTACAGGCGAGCTAAACTTATTAACGTCGTCGCTTCACCGACACAATCTCTGATTTCCCGGTGGATTGCCAGACTCTGCTGATAAACCTGATTGGCTTCTTCCAGCCTTCCCTGTTCCACATACATCAAGCCAAGATTATTAAGAGTTGCCCCTTCATTAAATTTAGCGCCAATCTCGCGGCAAATCGTCAGGCTTGATTGATAGTACGTCTCTGCCTCGCTCCACCTCTTTCGCCGCCTGTAAATTCTGCCGAGATTATTCAGGGTAGTCCCCTCACCGTCGCGGTTGCCAAGCTTACGATCAATAGTCAGGCTCTGCTGCAAATGATTTTCCGCTTCGTCGTATCTTCCTAAAGCTGTATATGTATTGCCAAGATTACTGAGGGCTACGCTCTCATTGAATTCATCATCATCTTCACGAAAGGTAGTTAGAACTTGCTGGTAATATTTTTCTGCTTCATCCAGACGACCCTGAGCGCGGTATAAATTTGCGAGGCTCCCAAGGGCCATGCCTTCCCTCGATTTATCGTCAAGGTCGCGCGAAATCATCAAGCTTGTTTTATAAAACTTCTCCGCTTCCGCCCATAGCCCCTGATGCCGGGCGATATTACCCACATACGCGGCGGCAACGCATTCCCAATCTCGAATTTTCAAATCTCTGGCGATAGTTAAAGCTTGCTCATAATGCTGGCGGGCCGAACTGTATGAGCCTATGGCATGAAATAAATCACCCAGGCGCACATGCAATCTCATTTCCGTAGGGGGGTCGCGTTGGTCGGAAACCAGCGCTTCATAATCTGACAGCAAACTCTGAATCGCAGCGATGCGGCTTTCCTTTTCGGCTAAAGATAGGCTTGCTGCCACCCATTCATGCTCCCTCACGAGAGAACTGGCAACGTCAGCCGTATCACCGGCAGTGGCAGCGAAGAAATAGCTTCCTGAACGAATGGAAAAGAAGTCAGGTGCGCCGAGCATAATTGCGTTCAAGATGTATTCCGGCAGCCAGAGCACGAGCGGGCAGGGGATGACCTGTGGGAAAGAGTTGCGGGAAGCGTTGAGATTGGCGACGAAGGGCGTGGCGTGTGCCTCTGCGGCTGTGGGGAGAGAGTATTCAAGGCCGGAGACGAAGAGAGCATCCGGCGTGGGACTCTTGATGCGTTCACGGAGGGCGTCTAGCAGGTGAGGGACGGGTTCGTTGAAATGAATCTCCTGTACCTTCAATCCCGGCAATTCGGCGCGCAGGGCGGCGATGAGTTTCTGGCGTTGATCCGGTTGGTTGCAGCGTGCAAAGATGAGTTTGAAACCCTGGGCCAATTGCAGCGCTTGCGAGAGGGCGCGCAACTCCGTCGCTTCGTCCAGCGCTGTGGGCGCGAAGGGGTCAAGCATGGCTGGCGGATTATCGCTCATGTCGCTGGCTCTACGGAGGGAGCGTTGGTCGCGGCCTTCGGCTGCTGTGCCTCGTCTCTGAGTTGTTGGACGGCGGCCTTGAATTTTTGTAACTGGCGGACAATCGGATTGACGGCGTACCAGGGTTCCGCGAGAGCGAAGGGGTCGTCTCCGCCGCCGTTGATGTATTCGAGCACGCTGAGGTTTTCCAGCATCACCAGATAATCATTATCGCCGTTCGGTATTTTCTGGTCCGGTGAGAGATCCAGGCGCGCGAGTTTTTCCCAGTGATGTTCGGGTATGGCCGTGCTGTACGTTCGCACGGTCTGTTGAATCGCTTTCTGAGCGGCGCTGAGAGGAATCGGCAGGCTCTCCGTGTAGGTGCAGGCGTTCTGCACGAAGCTCATCAAATTGCGGACGTGCCCGCCGCTATAGGTCAGTAGAAAGTCCAGCGCTTCGTGTATGAAGACCTGATCCAGTGTGAGTTTGCCCAACCGCTTTTGCAGCAACGCACGCAGGGAGGCAACGCCCGATTGATAGGGTTGACGTGTGCCATGCTCTACGACTTTAATCATCGGCAGGACGAAGAGCGGACCATAGCGCTGTTCCAGTTGTGGGCCATCAGCAGAGCGGACCAGTCGCAGGGGTACGGTGTAGATAAAGTGCGCCTTCATTCCCGTCAGTTGAGTGTAACGCTCAAGGAATAGTTCGCGTTGTGAAGTTAAGCCTTCATCAAGGCCACCGATTTTACGAATCTTCTCCAGATTGTCCAGAATCAGCACGATGTCCGCACAAGACTGTTTCTCAGGTCCGGCTGCGCCTTTTTTGACAGCCAGCCGGGCCTCGTCGAAGATGGTGTTAATCTCCTCTAACATGGTGGACATCTTCGGCTCTAAGACCGCGCGCACCTGCTGGCGAGCCGTCGGGTCTTTCTTGAGTCTTTGAACCTTGGCCTTGGCGAAGCCGAGTTGTAACTCGCCCTCATTTATCTCTACATCGCTGAGGAAGAATTGCTTGATTTCATTAAAACGGCTCACGAAGTAGTTGTCTTTGAGTTCAAAGCCGAGCCTCCGGCGCAAGGTGTCGGCCAACTCTGTGACAATGGCAAGCAGGATGTCCGTCGGGGCGGTGTCGTAGTCATCCAGATATTCGCTGACGTTAATGAGGATGGGAAAGTAGCAGGCATCCGGCGCTGAAGCCTGCGTCAAAGCGCGCGCGAGGTGTTCCAGTTCCGAAGATTTTCCGCACCCGATATGACCGGAGAAGAGAAAGTAAATGAACTTATAATCTTTCGCCAGCCTGAGATGATTTTTGAATTCCTGGGCCAGGGCGCTGCTCCCGCGCGCTTCGGCACAGTTGTAATAATACTCGGCGGTCGCTGGCAGGTAAGGATCACAGGCGTTATAAATCTGTTTCAGTGCATCAGTCATCAGGTTTGTCCTCACTCGCAAGCAGCGCAACGCCCGTGATTTTATCACATCGAAACCAACTCGCAGATACTTTCAGCCCGTACTAAACGTCAACGCTAAACGTCAACTGGCGGAAGGCTTCGCGCAGGCGGAGGGCGATGCTGCCGACGGGGACCGTGTACTGGTGAAAATCGAAGGTCGTGACGACGGCGAGGCCGAGACCCGATGAGGTGAGAAAGATTTCGTGCGCCTCGCCCAGGTCGGATAGTTCATAGACGCCTTCGAGCAAGGGGATGGAGAGGTCGTGCGCGATTGCGATGATGCTCGCGCGCGTCGTGCCCGCGAGCGCGGCGGTCTGAAGGGCGGGCGTGTGAACTTTGCCATCCGTCACCCAGAAGAGATTCGCCATCGTCGCGGAGACGACCTCGCCGCGCTCGTTGAGCCTCACCGCTTCATCGAAGCCGCGCGCGCGCGTCTCTTCAAGAGCGAGTATGTAGTCCAGGTAATTGATGCTCTTGACGCCCGCGAGCGGAGAGTGTGAATTGACCCGGTAGGGCGAGACGGTCAGCGCAAGGCTGTCCGTCGAAGCAACGTGCGCGTCGCCCGTCATGATGATAAGGTCCGTCAGGCGCGCGCCCGCTGCTGCTGTTGATTCGTCCTCAACAATCTTCCAGGGGCCGTCTTCGAGGCTGCGGCGGAGGAGCGTGACGCGCGCCCGCCCGTCCGAGACTCGATTGGCTGCGATGAGTTCTGTGAGCGCAGCGCCGACGCTCTGTTCTTCAAACTCGCCCGTCTCCACGCCGGTGCGGGATGCGTGGTCCAGTAATCTTTGCCAGTGTTGCGGCCATAGAAAGGGGCGTCCGTCGTAGACCGCGAGGGTCGTAAAGACGCCGCGCCCGTACAGCATCGCCGCCGAAACGGGAGCGACGCGCGCCTCTCTCGCCAACACAATCTTCTCGTTGAGATAAATGCTCGCGTGCATAAGAGCAAGTCGGAAGTAGGAAGGATGAAGGATGAAAGAAGGATTATTCAACTTGAGCAATCAAGCTTTCATCCTTCAGCCTTCATCCTTCCTACTTGCCTTTCAGGCCAGCACTTCGGACTGAAGGCGGGTTGATAGAGATGAGCGCCAGGCGGATTCGAGTTCGTGTACGGGCAGACGGATAATGTCCTGGCCGTCGGATTGAATACGCAGTTGATCTCCGCCGGTGCGTCCGAGCCGTGTCAGCGTGCAGTTGGAGAGCGCGGCGATCTCTTCCAACTGGCCGAGCGCTGCTTCGTCCAGGCTGATGATAATGCGCGAGGGTGATTCGCTGAAGAGGCGCGCGGCCACGGAGAGTTGATCGCCCGTCAGATTTACTTGCGCGCCTACGCCTTGGCGGTTGAGAGACGAGAAACAACCTTCGGCGAGCGCCACGGCGAGACCTCCGTCCGAACAATCGTGAGCGGAGCGGAGCAGGCCCGCTTCAATCGCGCGCAAGGCGGTGGACTGCACTGTGCGCTCGCGTTCCAGGTTCAGCGCGGGCACGCGTCCATCTTTCATCATCTCTTCGAGTTTGCGTCCGAGGATGGTCGTCGCGTACTCGCTGATGGAAAGGTCGTCGCGCGTCTCTCCGAGCAGCGCGATGATGTCGCCTTCGGTCTTGAAGCCATGCTGCAAGACGCGCCGCACATCTTCGACGAGGCCCACCATCCCTATGACGGGCGTGGGCGGAATGCCGCGCCCTTCCGTCTCGTTATAGAAGGAGACGTTGCCTGAGACGACAGGGGTATTGAACGCCAGACAGGCTTCGGCCATTCCATCTATCACTTCGGAAAAGGACCACATGACGGACGGGCGTTCGGGCGAAGCGAAGTTCAGACAGTTGGTGATGGCGACGGGTCTGGCTCCGACGCAGACGACGTTGCGCGCGGCTTCCGCGACGATCAACTTTGCGCCCTCGCGCGGATTGGCGGCACAGTACAGCCCGTTGCCGTCCAGCGTCATCGCCAGCGCCCGCCGCGTCTCTTTAATCCGCACCACCGCCGCATCCGCGCCCGGCAGGACCGCCGTGTTCGTCCTCACCATGTGATCGTATTGCCTGTAGACCCACTCCTTCGACGCGATATTCGGCGCGGCCAACATCCGCCTCAAAACTTCGTTTTGAAGTCCAGAGTCCAGAGTCCAGAGTCTGGAGTCAAAAACCGTGTCCGTCTCCTGACCCTGGACCTTGGACCCTGGACTTTGGACCTCTGACTCCTGACTCCTGACTCCTGACTCCTGACTCTGGCGCGGGGCTTTCATGGCGCGTTCATAACGCGGGGCTTCATCAGCGAGGGCGGAGACGGGAATATCCGCGACGACTTGACCGTTATGTATGACGCGCATGGAGTTGCCTTCGCGGACGCGACCGATGACGACGGCATCCAGTTCCCACTTGCGGAAGATGTCCACGACCTCTCGTTCGCGGCCACTGTGCGCGACGATGAGCATGCGCTCCTGAGATTCGGAGAGGAGCATCTCGTAGGCGGTCATGTTCTGTTCGCGCTGTGGCACGAGCGAGAGATTGAGTTCGATGCCTGTGCCCGCGCGCGCGGCCATCTCGCATGATGATGAGGTGAGACCAGCCGCGCCCATGTCCTGTATGCCAGCGACCGCGCCGCTCCGCATCGCTTCGAGGCAGGCTTCGAGCAGTAGCTTTTCCAGAAACGGGTCGCCGACCTGGACCGTCGGTCGCTTCTCCAGGGCTTCGTCGTCAAACTCTGCGGAAGCCATCGTCGCGCCATGGATACCATCGCGTCCCGTCTTTGCGCCGACGTAAAGAATCGGATTCCCGATGCCGCTCGCGACGCCGAAGAATATCTGGTCGCGGCGGACGAGGCCGAGGGCGAAGGCGTTGACCAGCGGGTTGAAAGCGTAAGCGTCGTCAAAGGCGACTTCGCCGCCGATGGTCGGGACGCCGAACGCGTTGCCGTAGTGCGCGATTCCCGCGACGACCCCTGCGAGCAAAGCACGGTTGCGCCGTCCGTAACGCTCATGGTCCAACGAGCCGAAGCGCAGAGAGTTCATCGCCGCGATGGGACGCGCGCCCATCGTGAAGATGTCTCGGAGGATGCCGCCGACGCCCGTCGCCGCGCCCTGAAACGGTTCGATAAACGACGGGTGATTATGCGATTCGACCTTGAAGGCCGCGCACCAACCGTCGCCCACGTCAACCACTCCGGCATTCTCTCCGGGCGGCACGATGACACGCTCTCCCGTCGTCGGCAGTCTCTTCAAATGCACGCGCGAAGATTTATAGGAACAGTGCTCCGACCACATCACGGAGAAGATGCCCAACTCGACAAAGGTCGGCTCGCGCCCCAGGAGTTC
>DASYML010000209.1:0-6145 GCA_036009045.1 Pyrinomonadaceae bacterium | reverse complement strand
GCGGAGTGGAAACGTCTGCTCACGCCTGAGCAGTATTACATTACGAGGCAGAAAGGGACGGAGGCTCCCTATTCAAGCCCGCTCAATAAGATTCACGATAAGGGAACCTTCCTGTGCGTCTCTTGCGAATTGCCCTTATTTAGTTCCAGCACGAAGTTTGATTCTCAGACGGGGTGGCCGAGCTTTTATGCCCCGATTGATAAACGGAACGTGCATGAGGAAGTTGATAAGAGCCTCGGCGAGACGCGCACGGAAGTCCTGTGCGCGAGGTGCGAAGCGCATCTGGGCCATGTCTTTGACGATGGCCCGAAACCTACGGGGCTGCGTTACTGTATGAACGGGGTGGCCCTCAAGTTTGCACGGAAGCGGTGACGGCTCCGGCGGGATACGCTATCTGTAGTTTCAGCGAGATGAATTTAGTGTGTTGTGGGAAAGGATACTTGAGATGAAAAAAAAGGTCGTCAAGACGGATGCAGAGTGGCGACAGCAGTTGACGCCGGAACAATACCGCGTGGCGCGCATGAAGGGCACGGAGCGGCCCTTCACGGGCGAATATAACAACTCTCAGGAACCAGGCGTGTATCAATGCGCGGCCTGTGGTAATGAGTTGTTCAGTTCCGAAGCGAAGTTTGATTCCGGCTGCGGCTGGCCCAGTTTTACAGAACCGTCTGCGGAAGACAACGTCCGCACGGAGATTGATCAGAGCCACGGGATGACGCGCGTGGAAGTTTTGTGCAACAGTTGCGAGGCGCATCTGGGCCACGTCTTTGATGACGGCCCGAAGCCTACGAATCAGCGTTACTGCATCAATTCAGTGGTCCTGAAATTGGCGAAAGAGGATTAATCGTGGGAGGCGTCGTGCGCTATCAAACAGCCATCATCACGGGCGCGTCGCGCGGGCTGGGGAAGGCTCTGGCCGGAGCCGTCGCCGCGCGCGGATTGAACGTCATGCTCGCCGCACGCGCCGAAGACGAATTGCGCGAGGTCAGAGAAACGCTCGCGCGTGAGCATGGCGCGCGCGTGGCCTACGCGGTCACGGACCTGCGCGAACCCCGGTCCATCGGCGCGCTCTTCGAGTCTACATCAAACAAATTTGGTCCGGCGGATGTGCTCGTCAACAACGCCGGAATCGGTCGCTACAAGCCGTTCATGGAATGGACGGAAGAGGAAATTATTGACACCGCGAACGTCAACCTGACGGCGCTCATGCTCTGCACAAAGGCCGCGCTGGCCGGGATGATAGAAGCCAGGCGCGGCCTTGTTATCAACATCGCTTCCGACCTGAGCCGTCGCTTCCTGCCGCAGATGGCCCCTTACGTCGCGGCCAAGTTCGGCGTCCTCGGATTCTCCGGTTCGTTGTTGCGCGAAGTCAAACAACACGGCGTTAAAATCTGTACGGTGATGCCCGGAATCATTGACACGAATTTCAACGATTCGCAGGAAGGGACGCGCGAGGAGACGTGGGCACTGCCGCCCGCGATGCTGGCCGAGAGGATAGCCGAATTACTGGACCAGCCGGAGCATCTCGTCGTTGATGAAATGGTCATCCATCCGATGCAACAGGATTTTTAGAGAACTCTTCAATCAAGCGCCCTTTTGAGCACGGACACCAAGTCCCTGATGTCATCCTCCGTCGTATCGAAGGAGGCCATCAGCCGCACTTCCGAAGTCTCTTCATCCCAGACATAGAAAAAATATTCCCGTTGAATCAAGGGAATTGATTCTGGCGGCAGACGCACGAAGACGGCGTTGGCCTGCGTCCGGCGCGTGATTTTCAACTGCGGAAGGCGCTCGATCTCTGCGGCCAGAATCCCGGCCATGCGGTTGGCGTGGCTCGCTGTTTCGAGCCACAGCCCATCTGAGAGCAGCGCTGTGAACTGCGCGGAAATAAATCGCATTTTTGAAGCCAGTTGCATACCCTGCTTGCGTATAAACTTGAAATCCGGCGCGAGGTCGCGCTTAAAAAAGACGACGGCCTCACCGTACATCATCCCGTTTTTGGTCCCGCCGAAAGAGAGCGCGTCCAGGCCCGCGTCCAACGTCAACTCTTTCAGAGAGACGTTGAGAGACGCCGCCGCGTTGGCTATCCGCGCGCCGTCCATGTGCAGCAGGAGTCCGTTGTCATGGGCGCATTGGGCCAACTTCAATATCTCAAGCGGAGTATAGACAGTGCCGAGTTCGGTCGCCTGCGAAATGGAAACGACCTTCGGCTGGACGTGATGCTGGTCGCCCAGGCCATGCAGGCAGGATTTAACTTGCTCTGGCGTGAGCTTGCCGTCGCTCGTCTCAACGGTGAGCAGTTTGCATCCTGTAAAATTTTCCGGCGCGCCGCACTCGTCTACATTGATGTGGGCCAACGTCGTGCAGATGATGGCCTGGTGCGGCCTGGTCATGCTCTTGAGTCCGAGCACGTTCGCGCCCGTCCCGCCGAAGACGAAGTGAACGTCCACACTCTCGCCGAAGTGCTCACGAAATTTTTCAAGCGCGGCGACGGTGAAAGCATCATCGCCATACGCCACGACGTGCCCCGCGTTCGCCGCCTCAATGGCACGCATGATTCGCGGATGCACTCCGGCATTGTTATCGCTGGCGAAACTACGGCGCGCGGCGCTCATATTCTTCCACGACCTCTCAACATTATGTGTTACCAAACTCAAAGACGCGCGAGCGCGTCATCTTCATTTTCCAAATTCGACGATCGCTGGTCCAAATTAAATTCGCTATGGACGGCCAGGACAGCGGCGCGCATGTCCTCTGCCCCGACGACGAATGAGACGTTGTATTCCGAAGAGCCTTGCGCGACGGCGATGACGTTGATGTAGTCTCTTCCGAGCGCGCTGAAGCTACGCCCGGCGATGCCAGGCGTGCCGCGCATTCTTTCACCGATGACCGCGATGATGGCGATGTTTGAGTTGACGGTGATGTGTTCCACCTGCTGGTGAGCCAGATCATGAGCGAACGCCTGTCGCAGAG
This sequence comes from Pyrinomonadaceae bacterium, assembly GCA_036009045.1. Classification (GTDB taxonomy): domain Bacteria; phylum Acidobacteriota; class Blastocatellia; order Pyrinomonadales; family Pyrinomonadaceae; genus DASYML01. Next base: position 3,172 of record DASYML010000209.1, on the reverse strand, counting down.
CCTTGACCGTGTGCGCCGCGTCCGCCGAATCAACTATGAAACAGATGTCGTTCTCCGACGAAGACTGAGAGATGAGCAGGACGTTGGCGCGCACGCTCGCGGCGGCGGTGAAGGTTTTGGCCGCGACGCCAATCAGCCCGACGATGCCGCGTCCTCCGACCGTGATGAGACTGACGTTGGCGATGGCCGTAATCGCCTTCACGCCATCGGGCGCGGGTCGTCCCTCACGCGTAATCTTCGTGCCGGGTTTTTCCGGCGCGAAGCTATTGCGAATCCAGACGGGGATAGACGCGTCCACCACCGGGCGCAGGGTTTTCGGGTGCAAAACTTTCGCGCCGAAGTAGGCCAGGTCGCCCGCTTCGTTATAAGAAATTTCGCGTAAGAGTCTCGCTTCGGGCACGAGCCTCGGATCAGCCGTCATGACGCCGTCCACGTCCGTCCAGATGATGACCTCGGATGCTTCGAGTGTCGCCCCCAGGATAGTCGCGGAATAGTCTGAGCCGCCGCGACCGAGCGTCGTCAGAGTCCCTTCCACGTTCGCCCCTATAAAGCCCGTCACGATGGGGACCAGCCCGGACTCTATGAGCGGAAGCAAACGCCCCTTCGCTGCCGCCCTCGTCTGTTCCATGAACGGCTCAGCCTGCCCGTGCGCGTCGTCCGTGACGATAATCTCGCTGGCATCCACGGCCACGGCCCGCGTGCCAAGTTCGCAGAGCGCACCCGCCAGCAGCCTGGCAGAAAGGCGCTCGCCCGCGCTTGAAATCATGTCGAGCGTGCGCGGCGTCAACTCTCTGAGCAACGCGCTGCCATGACAGAAGGCGGAGACTTCGCCGATGATGCTTTCCATTTCCGAGACGAGCCGCGCGCGCCGCTCACTGTCTGCCACCAGCTTTTCAAGAGCCGTCATGTGTTGGCTGGCGAGCGCATCCGCAATCTCCTGTGCAGCGCTCAAGTCTCCCTTGGACGCGCGCCGCGCAGTCTCTATCAGGCGCGTCGTGACGCCGCTCATCGCGGAGACGACCGCGACCACGCGCCACTCGCGCGCGGCATCTGCGACGATCTGCGCCGCACGCCGCAGGCACGTCGCATCCCCCACCGAAGTGCCCCCGAACTTCATGACCTGTAGCTTGTCTCTCATCCTCGATTGTCTTATCTCTCGTCCGCAGTTCAAACTCTTCTATAAACTAACCCCCTGGCGACGGCAGCCTCCGTGGCCCACACAGCGCCGCCCGCCGCGCCCAGCAAGACGTTGTGCGTGAGGCCCGTGAAGCTGACCAGACCATCCGCGTCAATCTCCAACTGGCCGATGCTGACGGCCATCCCGTTTTCCCTCATCAGGTCTTGCAGGGGCTGCGGGCGGTCCGGTTCCGGCAGGTAATGTATGAGCCTGCGAGGCGCGCTCGGCAAATCTTGAGAGCGCGCGTAACTCTCCCAGCGCGACAGGATTTCATGCTTCGCCGGGGTGCTCTTAAATTGGACCAGCGCGTAAGCGGTATGCCCGTCAAGGACGCTCACGCGCACGCACCTGGCTTTGATTTTTGGACCAGCAGAAGGCTCTATGCCGTCGCCCCCGACCGTGCCCCAAATCTTCAGGGGTTCCGTCTCGGACTTATGCTCTTCGCCATTGATGAAGGGGATTAAGTTACGGTCCATGGCGGGCCAGGTCTCGAAGGTCTTGCCCGCGCCGGAGATGGCCTGCTCGCTGTGGACCCTGATTTTTTCGATGCCGAATTCCCTCAGCGGTTCGAGCGCGATGACGTAGCTCTGAATCGAACAATTACTCTTGACCAGAATCGCGCCCGTCTCGTAACCCCGCGCAAGGCGCTGCGTCGGAATCACGTCGAGGTGCTGCGGGTTGACCGCAGGGATGACCATCGGCACGAAAGAGTCCTCACGAAAGGCGGAGTTATTAGACGTGACCCAGACGCCCTTTTCGGCATAGGCGTGCTCTAAAGTTCTGATGCTCTCCTGATCCAGGTTGAGCGCGCAGAACACCAGGTCAACACGCGAGGCGATGTGGTCCACTTCCTGCACATCCAGGACCGTCAGGCCCGCGATGTTTTCCGGGATGTCGAAATTCATGGACCAGCGCCCGTCCACCGCTTCTCGATAAGATTTCCCTGCGGAGTTGTGCGAGGCGGCGACGAGCACAATCTCAAACCAGGGATGCTCCCTCAGCATACGTATCAACTGCTGGCCGACGATCCCAGTCGCGCCCAGCACAGCCGTCTTGAGCCTTTCGCCTTTAAGACTCAAACGCCCCGCCTCATCGCGTCCCAATTCTGCTATCGAAGTCATTGAGGATTGTTCCCTGTCTAAATATGATTGTCAGGCTGCGGGGCCACAGAGAGAGAGCGCTCCGGGGCCTCTCAGTTGCGATTATCAAAGTAGCGATTCGGACGTAAAGGTGCGGGCGGCTTTCGTTGATCTTCGCTGTCCTTCATCGCGGGCCTGGAATGTTGGTCCACATATTTCGGCAAAGTCTCTATCAGGTGATCGAAGCTCAGCCAGAGACTCCAGCTATGATGATAAAAAGCCAGTGGAAAAAGGACGGCGAGGACAACCAGAAGCCGGATGACGAGTTGATCTTCAAAGCTGAAGAGCGGCAAAGAGATGAGATACACAACCAGAATCAAAAACTCCGTCGTCATCACGTTAGCCATAATCGCACCCACGAAAAAACCGTCCTCACGCTTGAACAGCGCGCCGCACGAAGTGCAATGATGTCTGATCTGAAACGGCCTCTGGGCGATTGACTCCCCGCCGCAAACAGGACAACGCAGCATCAGGCAACGGAACAACAAACTGGTTATCGCCGGACGATTTTCCCTCATGGCCTTTCCCACAACCATCTTATTTCAAAACCTGAAAATCAGCCATAGACGCGATTGCGGAATGCGGATTGCGGATTATTCAGAATAAGGAATGTAGAGCGGTTTGCAGTTGAGTGCGACTACGTGTCAGTCCCGCCTGCTTCAGCTGGGCGGGTCTCTAGCTTAGCCAGGAACCCGCCCAGCTTAAGCAGGCGGGACTGACAAGGACGCTTGCCGCAATGGTCCCATCCAATTGAGAACCGCCATAGATTGCAGATTTATAAGACCTCTCGTCTCTTCAATCCGCAATCCGCAATCCGCAATCCGCAATCCGCAATTTCACTGGTTCAATAAAGCGA
>DASYML010000208.1:0-41531 GCA_036009045.1 Pyrinomonadaceae bacterium | reverse complement strand
AAGCAGGCGGGACTGACACGCAGTCGTACTCAATTGCAAACCGCTATAAAGACTGTCATGCGCGCTGGCCTATCTTCCGCGCGATGGTCGGAGGCGAGAAGACGCAGAGGACGCACAGAGTTTTAATAATTATCTCTGTGCGTCCTCTGTGTCTGCGGTGGTGAACGCTTTGTTCCCTATGCTCTATGTTAAAGATGACTGGCGACGAAACGCATGACGAAGTAGAGCAGTAAGAGCGAACCGCAGAGCATTCCTAACAGGACCAGTATAATCAATCCGACAAAGAGCCAGTCACTGGTCCTTCCCTGCCGCGCCTCTTCCGCAGAGACCGTGGCGCGGCTTCGGAGCAGCGTGATATTCCTGATGTTCGGTTTCCACCACGCGTCGAACAGATCGCCGACCCACGGAATTAATCCGACTACGAAATAGACGGCGATGTTGAGGCCCATCCGCAGCAACGTCACCTTCGGGACGCGATAGCGCACGGCGGACGCGAGCACGTACAGCGCGACCAGCGTCGTGAGGGTATCGCCGATGCCCGGTATCAAATCAATAATCGCGTTCGCCCCGAAGCGCCACCCGATGACGGGGATGCGAAACTGGTTGTCCATCCAACGGCTCAGGACTTCCAATTCACGCTCGATCTCGATGTGCGAAGGCCGCGCGATTTTTTCTCCGACGCTCCTCTGCGGCGCTAACTCCATAGAATAATTTTTCATCCTCTCATCTGATGCGCGTCATCTGTTGCCAGAAGAATTTGCCGAGGCGTGTGAAGGCGTTGTGGTCGCCTCCCTTGCCAGCGTTGGTTTTGACGCCGAGCGCGGCGGCGAGGTTCGGGTCCGGGGGGGCTATGTCTTCGTCGCCGCGTTTGCTGTTGAGCCAGCGCGCGAAGAGGCGCGCGACATCGCGTTTCTGCGCGGGGGGAGCAGCCGCCAGAAAGGCGTTGCGGAGGTCGTCCACTTCGACGATTGAGAAGATGTTGGCGCGATAATAATTGCCGAGCGCGGCGAAGTATTTCTCGTCGCCGAGGAGGCGGCGCAGGGCCGCAAACATCAAGGCTCCCTTGCTGGCAACGATGGCCGCATACTGGAAGGCGTTGCGATAGTCGCGGGCGGCGCGCGTCGCTTCCATATCTTCGCCGCCGAAGGTGCGATAAATTTTATAGACGCCGCGCAGTTGATCGTCGAGCGCAATTTGCGCGCGCGCTTCTCCATACACGTCCTGATAATAAAGCAGCGCGGACCAGTTTGCGAGGGCTTCGTCGAGCACTGGATTGCGCGCGGGGTCGTTGCCCACGGCTGCGCCCCACCATTGATGCGCGACGAGGTGGGCCACTGTGAATTCAAGACTGTCTTCGAGAGAGGCGCGCTGCTCGCGCACTATCTCAGGGAGGTTGCGCATGAGCGGCGAATCGAAGTCAACATAAAAGGCAGAGGCCATCGCGCCCAGACCCGCGAACTCCGTGCTGCTCATGCCCGCGACGAGAGGCAGTTCAACGACGCTGATGGTTTTATAGGGCAGCGGCCCGAAACGCGCAGCGTAGACGCGCGCGGCTTCCGCCGCTACATTGAGCACGCGCCGCGCCGTCGTCTCATGCTCGGCCATGAAGATAGAGCGCACGTTGACATCGCCCACACGGCGCTCTGTCGCGCGCAGGGAGCGCCCGGCGACGATGGCGAAATCGCGCAGGTTCGCTCCGCCGAATTCGCGCGCCTTAGAAGAGGGATTGGCATCAGCAGCAGTAGCGGTCCCCGCCGTGGCTTCCTCGCGCGCTGGTCCAATAATAGATTCGCCGGAAGTGAAGAGGGCGACATCGGCGGGCGCATCAATCTTGACGCGGTAATCCGCCGTCTCGGTAAAGACCATATCGCCGATGCTCATCTCGACCTTGCGCTGCCAGTCATCGCCGTAGCGCGTGGCGAGCACGGGGTAAGCAGTGCCGAGCAGTATCACTCCGCGACAGCGAAAGTTGAGGTCGCGCGCGCGCCTCGTCTCGCGCTCGCTGCGCAAGGCCGCGCCAACTTGTTGAAGGACATGCGAACTCAGGGTCGTCTCTTCAGAATCTATCTCCGGCACGCTTCCCCTGAACTTGATGAAGACTTCGGTGCTCGCACCCGGCGCGACAGGCTCGCGCAGATTGACGCGCAGGATGGTCGCCTGCTCGTCAAGAGAATAAGGGATGGACGTGTCTTTGGCGGCAGAACTGACGCCGATGATTTCGAGACGCGGCTCATCCTCCGCCAAGCCAACGCTGCTACTACTGTTATTACTGCCGCCGTTATTACTCTGCGTCTCGCGGCTTGCGGGAGCATTGGCGTTACGCTGCGCGCGCGTGTTCGAGTACAGGTGAAAGTAGAGGACGGAGGCGGGATGGTCGTCGCGGTTGGTCCAGCGCACGCGTTCCAAGCCCGTGTAGGAACGCGCGTCCAAATCCAGCGTGAGGTTGATTTGATACCAGGTATGAGCGCCCTTCTTGTCGGCTTGAGCGGCATCCGGCGGCTCATGTTTATGTGAGACTCGTTCATGTGACGCTCGTTCATGTGACGCTCCGGGCACAGCGCCGCACATCGTCGCCGCCGTGAACAACGCGACGCAGAGAATCAAGCAGCGACGGGTGGCTCTCCGCAGTGAATTTACTTGTCGGCTCGTGTGTTTCAAATTCCACGCACGCTTTTCTTCATCGCGCTGGTCCAATAAAACTTTTCAGTTCTGGCCGCCCTTCCTTTTTTGTGATGGCTTCTCGGCTTTAGATGCCGGGCGGGCGGTCTCAGTGATGCTGATGCTGCGAATGTGATCGCCGCGCGCTATCTGGTCCACGACGTTCATGCCGTTGACGACGCGACCGAAGACAGTATAGCCGCCGTCCAGGTGTGGCTGCGGCGAATGCGTGACGAACCACTGCGAGCCGCCTGTGTCTTTGCCGGAGAGGGCCATCCCGACCGCGCCGCGTTCATAAGAGACTTCGTTAATCTCGCAGCGAATTTGATAGCCGGGTCCGCCGTTGCCATCGCCGCGCGGGTCGCCGCCCTGGACCACGAAGTTGGGCACGACGCGATGAAACGTGATGCCGTTGAAGAAATTGCGTCGGGCCAACTGGACGAAATTATCAACGTTGAGCGGCGCGTCCTCCGCGAGCAACTCGATGGTAAAGATGCCCTTGTCAGTCGCCACCAGCGCGCGCACCTGCTTATCCCTGCGGGTCAGCGCGCGCTGGTAATCGGCCAGCGTATTGCGCGGCGCGACGGTCCCTATGCGCGACTGAAAATCGCCAGCCCCGTTCGCTTGCAGGAGCGCGACGGCGCGACGGCGCAGGAGTTGGTCCGGCGAATCCAGGGCCGTTTTAATCGCCTCGTTGGCCGCCGCAGATTTTTGTTTGCCGAGGGCTTCGAGAATGGCGAGCGCCGCGTCGTTCAACTCGTCACGCATCGCAACGGGCAGGGCCGACGCGAGGGCGCGCGTGTTGGCTTCAACAGGCGTCATCCCGCCCAACAACTCCGCTGCGGTCGCGCGGACGATGACATCAGTCGCGCTCAACTGCTGGCGCAGGGCTTCTGCTGTCTCGCCTGATTTGATGGTCGCAAAGGCGCGCAGCACGTCGGGCACGGCCAGCGCGGGGACGGACTTATCATCGAGCAAAGATTTCAAGATGATCTGCGCGTCGGCCTGATTGCTGATGATGCCGCTGCCGGATGTCTCTCCGTTCATCCCGTTGATTTCGCCGAGACCCTGCGCGATGCTCGAAGTGGTGCGCCAGTCCTTCTGCATCATGGCGCGCGTGTTGGGGTCTGAAAGTTTATCGAAGGGTTTCTCGCGCAGGTAGAGCGCGGGCGAGAGACGCGCGAAGGCGATCTCTATTTCCGGCGCGGTGAGCGCTTCGGCTTCACGAAATTCGCGGAGGAACGCGAGCGCGGGCGCGTTGCTCGTGTTGACGAGCAGGCGGCCCAGCGTCGTCGCGACCTCCAACAGTTCGTTAGTCTCCGGCGGCTCCACTGCGGCGCTCGTTTTCGCCGCGCGATATGACTGGAAGAGTTTGGTCGCACGATCAAGCAGCGGTTGTGCGGCGCGCGCATCCTTCAAAGAACCGAGCGCGCGTATCGCGCTGACGCGCACGCGTTCGTCCGTGTCGCCCGTGCTGCGTGCGAGCAGAAACTCGAAGGCCGGTCCATCCTCCGCCACGCCAAGAGCGCGCGCGGCGTTGGCTCGCACGACCGCGTCCGCGTCGTTGAGCAGCAGGCGCAGTTTATCCGTAGCCTCTTTGGAACGCAGACGCGCCAGCGTGTTCGCGGCATCGGCGCGGACGCGCGCATCCGTATGAGAGAGAAACTTTGCGACTACGGGAGCGGCGTTGGCGGGACGCGCGCGGAGCGCAGCCGTCAGGCCCAGTAGAATCACTTCACGGTCGGTTGCGGTCTTGCGCGCGGACTCAGCCGCGAGCGTATTCGTAATCGCTTCGCCGAGGCTGCGTGCGCGTGCTTCGTCGGATTTGGGAGCGGCGGCGGCAATCTTGCCTAAAGCCTCCAGGACGCGCGCGCGCACGACGCCCGCTTCGTTCTCGCGCCGGAGCGCGGCCAGCAACGCGTCAGCCGCGTTGAGGGATTCAGTCTCGCCCAGCGCGAAGGCGGCCATCGCGCGCACCCCTTGCTCCTTATCGCTCTCAAGTAATTGGACCAGCGAAGAGACCGCGCGCTCATCCCCGATGCGCCCGGCGGCGAGGGACGCACGACGACGCACGCGCGCGTCCCTGTCAAACAACAATGCGCCGAGGTCCGCAGCATCCCAGCGTCGCTCGTCCTCCGCGCGCATGATGCGCAGCATAATCTCATCCACGACGGGGAGCGGCGGGTTGGCCGCGCGCGTTTGATTCGCGCGCGACTGAGACGCTTTCTGTCCCGCGCCGCTTTGCGTGAGAGAGAGACAGAGCGCGCAGGCGAGCATCATGTGGAGGGCGAGGCGGACTCTCATGCTCATCTTCTGCAATAATCTTTTCGGTTGAATTTTAGTCTGCTTTCGTCGCATTCGGGATTGTCTGATTTGAAGGCTGGACGCTGGTTCGGCGTCTAAAATATTTTATCAGAAGCGAGTTGATTTAACCCGCCTGGGCCGCAAATTCATTTGCAAAAGCAGAAGGCGCAACGGGTCCGAAGCCCGAAGCGCCCTCTTGATTGAAGATTCGCGGCAGGTTTTAGCTGGCGGCACCTGAGACGCTGGAAATTTCCGTCTCTCCATTCGAGGTGTCCGAGACAGGCTCCATGCTGCTCGTATCAAGTTCACTGCCGCCGCTGCTACTGCTACTGCTAATGCCGCGCGCCTGGTCCGCGCGCTGCTTGTCCTGCGCGGCCCGCAGTTGCGTCATCTTACAACTGCCCTCGAAGACAGCGCCCTGCTCGATCACCAGCGAAGGAGTCTGGACGTTGCCGTTGACTTTGGCGGCGCGGCCCAGTTCGAGCCGCTGGCTGGCGATGATGTCGCCATTGACGCTGCCCTGGATAACTGCGACGGCGACTTCGATGTTGGCATCAACCTGCCCGTTGTTACCGACGATGAGCGTGCCGCCTTCTGAACTGACGCGCCCGGAGAGATGCCCGTCCACGCGCAGCATGCCCTTAAAGGAGGCTTCGCCCGTGAGGGTCGTGCCGTTGCCGACAAACCCGCTCAGGACGCCTTCCTTAATGTCGCGCGCGAGCGATTCGCTTTCGGTGACGGCGCGCGAGGCGGAGGCGGAGGCATCGGTCTGCCTCGGAGCCGGAGTCTCCACCGGTTGGTACGGCGCATAATTGGTCCGTTGCGCGTTGTATTGAGTCGCTTGACTATCAGTGTTATGTTCGGTATCCGCTGCTTGATCTGCTTTCGGATTTTTCCCCATTCTAAGCATAAGTTAATCTCCCTTATCAGCGTTGCAAAGAGACGACTCACAGGTGCTAACCGGGCCGGGTCAGACAGGTTATAACAACGCGCGAGCCTTGGGCATGTTGAACGAGAGCTAGGTCTTCAAAACTAGCCGGAGAAATCAGCCGCCTCATAGAGGGCCGACGCTTTAGTTGAAAGCGTGCCCCATGATAAATAAACTGGGCCAACAAAAGCAAGGATGAAGGCGGAAGGCGGAAGGCGGAAGGATGAGAGTGCGGCTATTCAAGACGCATAGTTTTTCTTTCATCCTTCCTACTTGCCTGTAGGTGCGGGGCGTGGCATCCTGATAGCCAGAGATAAATCGCTGTGAAGGGATGTTTTCCGGTAGATGTTTGTGGAGAGTAAGATTAAGACGAAGCTGCTCAGACGGATGGGCGAAGCGATCAAGGATTTTCAGATGATCGAAGAGGGCGACCGCGTGATGGTCTGCCTGTCTGGCGGCAAAGACAGCTATACTTTACTGGACCTGCTGCTGGACGTGCAGCAACGCGCGCCCGTCCGCTTTGAAGTGCTGGCCGTCAATCTGGACCAGAAACAGCCCAACTTTCCCGCCGACGTGCTGCCAGCATATTTGCGGAGCAGGAATGTTTCCTTCCGCATCGTCGAGCGGGACACCTATTCTATCGTCAAGAGTCTGGTGCCCGAAGGCAAGACTTACTGCGCGGTCTGTTCCAGGCTCCGGCGCGGCATTCTCTATAACATCGCCGTCGAAGAGAAATGCACTAAGATCGCCCTGGGCCATCACGCCGACGACCTCATCCAGACCTTCCTGCTCAATCTGTTTTTCATCGGTTCGCTCAAGGCGATGCCTCCCATCCTGCGCTCGATGGACGGGCGCAATACGGTCATTCGCCCGCTCGCATATTGCCGCGAAGCGGACATCGCGCAGTTTGCCGCCGAGAAGGATTTTCCGATTATCCCCTGCGACCTGTGCGGCTCGCAGACGAACCTCAAACGCGTGCGCGTCAAACACCTCATCGCGGAACTGGAAAAAGAGATTCCACACATACGCAGTTCTATGTTGACCGCGCTCGGCAACACGGTGCCGTCGCATCTGCTGGACCCGGACATCTTCGATTTCAGGAAACTCTCGCCGGGCGTCGGAGACATCGAAGCCGAACTCGACACGGCCCTCGGCCACACAGGGGGTGTGGAGACAGGACCAGTGCTCGTCTCGCTCTCATGATTGCGGATTGAAAAGCGATTGGGTTTTATTCTTAAATCCGCAATCCGAATTCCGCAATCCGCATTATTGATATGGCGACTGCCGCGAAAAAACGCGAACTCGATTTCAGTAGTTTTCCGACCGGCGCGGTCACGGAATATACAAAGCTGCTTTGCCTTGCCTGTATCTTCGATGTCTTCACGGCGCAGTTGGGACTGGCCCCGCGCACGGCCTATTCCGAAGTCAAACGCTATGCGCCGACCGTTGAAGAATTGACCGGCGGCAAAACTCAGCGGCCATATTTTGAGAGCGAGGAGAAGCACCCGCGTTGCCCTTATTGCGACTCGGCCAAGCGCTGGCACGCGCGCCTGGACACCTATCGCATAGAAGGCGGCAAGGCGACGGACGCGGCCCGTCGCGCGCTTCTCAAAACCCTCCCGAAGTCCGAAGAGCAGTTTACGATGATAGAGACGAAGACGGATCGCCGCGCGCTCCTCTTTGAATGGCTGGACTCGCTGGGGCGCACGCTGGATTTCGAGGATGATGCGTGGCTCATCGAAACGACGCGAGCCTTCCTGGCCCGCACGGAGCCGAAGACGGATTGGACCACAATCTTCGAGGGGTTGCGCGCCGTGCGCCGCTCCAACCGCATTGAGGAAGGTTACGAGCGCGATGGCGCGCGTCTTTTCCTCGCCCCCGCTTTATATGATGACGCGCTGCTCGTGCAGTATCTCGTCAGCCGCTCGCACAAACACGGCGGGCGCACGCTCGAAGGCCGTCTCACCCTTCAGGAACTCGTCCGCCGCATGCGCCATCGCGGGCACCTCAACGCTCAGGGCATCACCGAGCGCGACCAGTTTGACGTGCTTGAGAAACTGGTCGAACATCTCACGGGCGCGGAGGGCGCGGTCAAGCTCTACTACATACTGGACCGTAGAGATTTTCTGGAAAAGGTCAAGACGGTTTATGCGCGCTACGCTGCCTGACGGACAGCCCTGCGACGAGAGTTTTTCCAGCCGCTTGTCTCTCAAAAGAGTAGTGGTTCAGTTTAGTCTCGAGTGAGGATGAAAGAAGAATTCACCACCGCAGACACAGCGGACACAGCGGACGCAAGAGATTTAAATCAGTTTTTCTCTGTGCTTACTCTGTGTCTGCGGTGGTGAATGACACCGTCCCACTCACTCAAGACTAAACTTGAACTACTACCCTCAGATGACAACAAGATTTTATGAACGAGAAGAGGTCTTTACCGCCTCATCAACAATTAGCCGCGTCTGGGAAATGGCCCGTCGTGGGTGAGAAATCTCCGCGCCGGAGCGATGCGCCCTGGCGCGTTTCCGTTGGCGGGCTCGTCTCTGCGCCGGGGACCTGGACGCTTGATGAGATGATGGCGATGCCGCGCGTCGAGCGTGTCATAGACATTCACTGCGTCACTCGCTGGTCCAAACTCGGCGCGCAGTTCAACGGCGTCCCGCTCTCAAGATTACTGGACCAGTGCCGCCCTCTACCGGAGGCGCGATTCATCTCATTCTTAGCGCGCAGTGAGCAGAACCACAGCACGTCGCTCGGGCTGGAAGATGCGTTGCGACTGGATGCGCTGGTCGCTCTGGCGTACGAAGGTGAACCACTCGAAGCCATCCATGGCGGGCCGGTTCGCATGGTCATACAGGGAAAATATTTTTACAAAAGTTTGAAGTGGCTGGAGCGCATAGAGCTTCTGGCAGAAGACCGCCTGGGCTATTGGGAGAAAGAGGCGGGTTATCACAATGGAGCGGACCCCTGGCGCGAGCAACGCTACATCGCGCCCAACCTGAATAAGAAGGCATTGAGCGAAGCTCTGGCGGGGCGTGATTTTACGGGCAAGAATTTTCAGAGCCTGGACGCGAGGGGCTTAGACCTCGCAAGGCTCAACGCGCGCGGCGCGTTGCTGCGTGCCGCGAACTTTCAGCGCGTCAACCTTGAGCGCGCATGCTTTGACGAAGCCAATCTCTCGAACGCCTTTCTGGAAGGCTCGAACCTGCGCCACGCCACGTTCCTCAAAGCGGATGCAGAGGGCGCTAATTTCCGTGGCGCAGATTTGCGCGGGGCAGACTTAACCGGCGCGTCAATCTTCGGCGCGACCTTCTACGAGGAAGAGAGCGACGGCGACCCGGACTCCTTCGGGCCGTCCCTGCTCGACCGCACGACGCGCATTGATGAGGCGGCCATAGATGACCTGACCCCTTTGCAACAGGCGTTCGTGCGAAGGGCGCTAAACGGAGAGTGAAATTTATTAACATGAGCGACGCGAAAACACTTCAACGATTGATTGCGTATGTGGCGGCAGTTGGAATCCTCTTGCTCTATGCGACCGGACTGGCAACAGGCCGCAGCGATTCGCGCAGTGGGATGTTGAGGGATGACGTGGCGAAGCTCATCGGTAATTGGACCGGCGAGTCTATCTGTGTGGGAAATAATCCCGCCTGTCATGATGAAAAGGTGGTCTATCACATCTCCAGGTCAACTGATGATGCGGGCCAAGTGATAATCGCGGCGAATAAAATCGTGGATGGCAAGCCAGAACCTATGTACGTGCTGGATTTCAAGTACGACGCCGCGAAGAGGACGCTCGTCGGTGAGTTTCAGAACAGCAGGTATCATGGCGTCTGGGAATACACCGTCAGGGGAAATGCGATGGAAGGCACTTTAAGCCTCCTGCCCGCCAGGACAATCGTCAGACGTGTGAAGATTAAGAAGGATGAGTAGAGATTGATTCACCATCAAGGTGCAAAAGTTTACGCGCCGTTGAGGTCTTCCGGGACGAGCGAGGTGAGGACCGCATCGTGTGCCCTCTCGTTAAGCCAGAGCGCATGACGCATGATGCCCTCGCGCTGTGCGCCCGCTTTGGCGGCGACTCGCTGGCTGGCTAGATTTTCCACGGAGGCGACGATCTCTATGCGTTGTAGACCGAGCACGTTGAAACCCCACAGGGCCAGCAGGCGCGTCGCGCTCGTCGCCACACCGCGCCTGATGGAATTCGTGCGCACCCAGTAGCCCAGATTCGCGCTGCGGTTCAGATGATCAATTTTACTCAATCCGATGGAGCCTAAGAAAGTGCCCGTCCGCTCATCGCAGATGGCAAAGCTGTAGTCCGTGCCTTTGGCTAGAGCCTCGTCGCGCGACATGAGCCAGACCGCCGTATCCTCTATCGAATAACCGGCATGACACCAGGGCATCCAGGTGCGCAGTTCATTCATTGATTCGCGGACGGCTTCGTAGACCGCGTTGACATCTGTGTGACGAAACGGCCTGATTAAAACTGTGCCATCAGACAATTCGGGTTGATTAATCATCTCTGAAAATCCTCACTGAATATTCTTACCGAATATCCTTCGGATGTAAGTTCGGGTTGGTCAGCGAGGTCAGGATGTGGTCCTGCCAGCGGTCTTCGATTACAAGATAGTCGCGGGCGTAGCCTTCGATGACGAATCCCAATCGCCGCAAGAGCCTGCCGCTGCGCTCGTTGACGGGCAGGTAGTTCGCCATGATGCGATGCAGCCTCAAACTCTCAAACGCATAATTGATGGCTGCCGCGAGCGCCTCACGCATGATGCCGCTGCCTTCCGCGCGGTAATCCAGATGATAGCCAAGATAACACGCCTGGAAAGGACCGCGCACGATGTTGCTGAAATTACAGACGCCGAGCACAGGCCCCTTTGGGTCTTCGCGCGGAAAGAGGACGAGGCTCATGGATTGGCCGCGCTCAAACGCCTCGCGCGCGTTGGTGAAACGCGCGCGCCAGTAATCTTCCGTGTAATAGTCTGCGGGCGCGGGCGGCGTCCAACGTGCCAGGTGCTCACGATTCTCTTCAAGGTGGGCCAACATTCGCGGCGCGGCCTCGCTCTCTGGAAGGGTGAGCACTAATCGCTCCGTTTTGATGAGCTGGATTTCGCTTCGATCTTTCATCTCATTTAGAGCAACTGGCAAATGGATGCGACTCTCTTCTTTGCGCCTTTGCGCCTTTGCGAGAGCTTGTCCGTAATAGTTTTCATGCTCACTTCAATGAGAGCGAAGCCATCTCAAGCCAAGGCGCAAAGGCGCAAAGAAGACGCGAAGAAGATGGTCGCATTCAACGGCAAAGCGCTATATTTTATATACGAAACAGCCTGTTTCAATGAAAGCTAGACGGCGCGCACGGCGGACGATGGTCCGGCTGGCTCATCCGCCTTCGCAGGCTCCCTGTGATAATGGTGCGTGACGGGACGGCGGCGACCGATGCCTATCGCGTTCCTGGAAATTATCAGCGTCGGCGGCAGTTGGCGACGCTTGAATTCGTTGGCGGGCGATTCGACGCGATTGAGCAAATCGTAGACGAGCGAGGGGTCGTGGCCCGCCGCGATGATCTCTTCGGGCGTCGCCTTCCGCTCAAAGTAAAGCTCAAGTATAGGGTCTATCTTTTCATAAGGCGGCAGCGATTGTTCGTCAAACTGGCCCGGCGCTAATTCCGCAGAAGGCTTCTTTTCGATAATCGCGCTCGGCAGTATCTCGCCTTCAAGATTGTAGTGGCGGGCCAGCGCGTAGACTTCCGTCTTCAAGAGGTCGCCTATCACCGCGAGGCCGCCGTTCGTGTCGCCGTAGAGCGTGCAATAGCCGAGCGCCAGTTCGGATTTATTTCCGGTCGAGAGCAGCAGTCGCCCCTCCTTGTTGGAGATGGTCATCAGGATATTGCCGCGCAGCCGCGACTGTAAATTTTCCGCCGCGAGAGATGAACCGCCCTTCGTCGGCTTCGTCAGATCGAGTTCCCTTGTGAGCACCTCGAAGGCTTCCGTAATCGGATGCTCTATCGTCTTCATGCCGAGGTTGCGTGCCAGGGCCAGAGAGTCTTCAATGCTGCCGCGCGAGGAGAAGGGCGACGGCATCATCACCGAGAGGACGTTCTGTGAACCGAGCGCCTCGCATGCCAGCGCGGCCACGACCGCCGAATCAATCCCGCCCGACAGGCCCAGCACGGCGCTCGTGAAGCGATTCTTGCGCGCGTAATCATGTATCCCCATGACCAGCGCGCGATGCACTGTCTCTATGTCATCGCCCGGCAGGCAGCGATCATCCGCAGTGCCGCAATCCAGGTCCACAGTGCCGTAGAATTCTTCAAAGGGCGGCGCTTGCAAAATTATCTCGCCCTTGCAATCTGCGACGAGGCTCGCGCCGTCGAAGATAATCCCGTCGTTCGCGCCGACCAGATTGACGAAGACGATGGGCAGCCCGGAAGCCTTCGCGCGATGCGACACCATAGAGCAACGTTGGCCCATCTTTCCTTTATTGAAAGGCGAGGCGTTGATTGAGACCAGCACGCTCGCGCCCATCGCTATCAACTCGTCCGCAGGGTCGTTCGCGTAGAGCCGCTCTTTCCAGAAAGTCTTATCGTTCCAGATGTCTTCACAGATAGCCACGCCGAGGGCCGCGCCCGGCAGTTGGAAGAGACGCCGCTCGCGCGCAGGCTCGAAGTATCGCGGGTCATCGAAGACATCGTATTCCGGCAACAGGGTCTTGTCCGCGTAACCTATCAATTGACGATTGCGGATAATTGCCGCCGAGTTGAAAAGACGACGGCCCGTCGTCTCTTCGTTGGGCCTCACGGTGCCGACTACTGCCGTCAAACCTTCCGTCGCCGCTATGATTTTATCCAGAGGCTTGAGAGAGTTGCGTACCACATCCCGGTCCTGAAACCAGTCGAAGGACATGTAGCCCTGGACACAGACCTCCGGCACCACAACCAGATCGGAGCCGTCATTCCGGGCCCGCTCGATGGCGCGCAGGATGCCCGCAGTATTACTCTCATAATCGCCGTTGATGGTATTGATTTGTCCGATAGTGACCCGCATGATTTGAGACCTCTCTGCTCCCTCTACGCTTGAAACATAGTCCCTGTTCCGCGCCCTCTCAACATTACTGGACCAGCCGTATATCTAGACCGTAAATGGCCGCCGGAGCAATCGAAACCTGTTCTTCCGTGACCATGCCAAGCATACCCTTTTCGCGCAAAAATGTCTCCGCTCGTGATAATGAAGCGACCTTCAACACGAGCGCCTGAATGACATTGTGCGAAGCCTGGACGAGCCGCACCGCCGGGCCATCCGCGACCTCCCAGACGGCGGGAGAGGCTTCCGCCAGCGGCGCGCAAAGTTTATTCCAGAGTTCCCTTGCCTCCGCAAAATTAGTGACGCCCGCGACTATCTCTTTGACGAATTCCAACCCTGGAGCGCCCCGTCTCGCGCCCGCAACGCGGCCAGGTCGCTGGCTCGCTTCTCATCATGATTCTCGAATTCGGACCAGTGCGGCATCTCAACAAAGTTTCCGAAGGATGAAAGCGTGACTATTAAGGTTGAATAGTCACGCTTTCATCCTTCATCCTTCCGACTTGCCCTTCCGTATCCGCCGCCGCCGGGTGTTTCGATGCGGACGCGGTCGCCCGCTTCGAGTTGCCAGCTTCCCTTAGAGGGGATGCGGCGCGCGTTGTCGTCTCGAATGATTGAATCCTGGCCGCTGTTTCCCGCCTCGCCTCCGTTTAAGCCGTAGGGCGCGAGGGTTCTTCTGTCCGCGAGCAGGGACATACGCGCGGGCACGAGCGTCTCTATCTCGCGCACGACACCATCGCCGCCGCGCGTCTGCCCCGCCCCGCCAGAGCCTTTGCGTATGCTGTACTCGCGCACGCGTAAAGGATAAGCATACTCTAAAGCTTCTGCTGGCGTGTTGAGGCTGTTCGTCATGTGCGTATGGACCGCGCTCATGCCTTCAAGTTGTGGACGCGCGCCCATGCCGCCCGCCACCGTTTCGTAGTAAGCGAATTCCGCTCCGGTGCGCGGGTCTCTGCCGCCGATGGTGAGGTTATTCATAGTGCCCTGGCTCGCCGCCGGAATCCTCGATGGCACGGCCTGGGCCAACGCTTTCAAGAGCGTGTCAACGATGCGTTGCGAGGTCTCCACGTTTCCGCCCGCGACTGCGGCGGGATGACTTGCGTTGACGATTGTGCCGCGCGTTGAGACGACTTCGATTGGCTCCATCAACCCGGCGCTCGCGGGGACATCCGCCCCGACGAGGCAGCGGAAAACATACGAGACGGCGGAGACCGTAATCGCCTCGACGGCATTAATCGCGCCCAGGACCTGCGGCGCGCTCCCTGTAAAATCCACGCGCGCACGCTCGCCCTTAATCGTCACGCGCACGCGTATCCTGATTTCACCCGCGCTCACGCCGTCATCATCGAGCGCGTCTTCGCCTGTATATTCTCCGTCAGGAATCAGCAGAATCGTACGCCTCATCATACGCGACGAGTACTCTCTCAAGCGCGCCGCGTAATCGAGCGCATCCGTCGCGCCGCGCCTCGACACAATCTCCAGAAGGCGCATCGCCCCCGTCTTGAGAGAACCCATCTGCGCCAGTAAGTCCGCGCGCCTTTCGCTCGCCCCGCGCATGTTCGCCAGCAGCAATCGCATCATGTCTTCATCAAGCACGCCGCCCCGCGCAATCCTTACGGGAGGAATCCGCAAGCCCTCGCCATACACGTCCGTCGCCATTCCCATAGAACCCGGCGTCGCCCCGCCTATGTCCGCGTGATGCGCCCGGTTGGCAACATAGAAGAGGGGATGAGGGTTGGGGGGATGGGGGATGGGGGTTAGGGGTTGGGGAAAGAGTGATGAAGAATTTTTTTTGTTCTTCCCCATTTCCTTCCCGTTCATTTCTTTCTTCCCCAACCCCCATCCCCCATCCCCCATCCCCTCTTCATAGACTCCTGTCAGGAGCGTCACGTCCGGCAGGTGCGTGCCGCCCGCGAAGGGGTCGTTGAGGGCGACGACATCGCCGGGCGCGATCTTTAACTGGTCCAGCGCGGCGGCGACGGCCATCGGCATCGAGCCTAGATGGACGGGCATGTGATCGCCCTGCGCGATGACGCGCCCCGCCGCGTCGAAGACGGCACAGGAATAATCGCGCCGCTCTTTGATATTCGGCGAGAAGGCCGTCCGCCTCAACGCGATGCCCATCTCCTCCGCGACCGAAGTATAGAGAGCGCGGTAAATTTCCAGCATCGTCGGGTCAAAGCCATGCGGCGGCAAGCCTCGCTCGCGCACGCTTCGGGCCTTCGCCCTGCGGGCCTTCGTGCTTCGCACGCTCTTGCTATCGCTTCGCACACCGCGCGTTTTGTCGTCTCGCTTCTTCACGTTCATGGCTCTATCAGGAGATTTCCATACTGGTCCAGAATCGCATGCGCGCCCGGCGGAATGAGCGTCGTCGCGGAATATTCCGTCACGATGCAGGGCGAGCTTAAAGCATCATTCGCCTGAAGCTCATCACGATGATAGACGGCTGTGTGAGCCTCACCTTCATGATATTGGACCAGCATCTGAGCATGTGGCTTTGCCTTATTCCTGGTCTTGCCTCTTGCGCCTGGCGAACTGCTGGCGCGCGTTGTTCTTATTTTTTTCACCAGCCCGCTGGAACGCAGGCGCGCGCTGACGATTTCGACCGGGTTAGCTTCCTGAGCGTAACCGTAGCGCGCGTGATGTGCGCGATGAAATTCCCGTGCGATGTCTCCGGCGTTCTTCCATTTAATCTCCAACTCGAACGACTGGCCCTGATAACGCGCGGCGAGCATTCTTTGATGACGCTGCTCTTTTTCAACGAAGCCTTCGCGACTCAGCGCCGCCCGCGCCGCGCGTTCCATCTCGCGGAAAGCCTTTTCGAGCGCGGCACAATTCTTCTCCGATGCTAAGAGCATCACTGTGCGGCTCCAATCCTTGACCACGTCGGAGGCGAGCGCGCCCAGCGCCGAGAGAGCGCCCGCAGATGTCGGCGCGATGATACGCGGAATACGCAGAGCGCGCGCCAGTTCGACCGCGTGCAAGCCGCCCGCGCCTCCGAAGGGCAAGAGAGCGAATTCGCGCGTGTCGTATCCACGCTCGACGGAGATGACTCTCAGCGCGCGTTCCATGTTCGCGTTGACCACGCTGATAACGCCCAGCGCCGCTTCCCTGATGTTGACAGCGCGTCCCGCCGCCAGGCTCATCTCCCGCGCCAGTTGGCCCAACGCTTCGCCAGCGCGTCTCTCATCAAGCTCAAACTCTCCGCCCAACAGCCCCGCGCCCCCGAAGCGCCCCGCGACCAGATTCGCATCCGTGACCGTCGGCAAGAGCGAGCGTCCATAACAGGCCGGACCAGGAATAGCTCCCGCCGATTCTGGTCCAACGCGCAGCGAGCCTCCCTCATCCACGCGCGCAATCGAACCGCCGCCAGCCCCTACCGTGTGAATATCCATCACGGCTACCGCGACCGGCAATCCCGCGATGGTCGCCTCGTTGGTCATGCGCATTCCCTGCCGGTCCGACAGCGCCACGTCGGTCGAAGTGCCGCCCATGTCGAAGGTGATGAGGTTCTCCTCACCGATGGCTTTCGCCGCGCGCATGGCCCCGACCACTCCGCCCGCAGGCCCTGAAAGAATCGTCCGCACAGGCTCATCGCCCGCCACCCTTGCGGAGATACTCCCGCCCGAAGATTGCATCACCCTCAATTGCGGCGCGTGTCCGCGCAGGCGTTTGAGATATGTGCCCATCAACGGTTGCAGGTAAGCGTTGATGGTGACGGTAGAGGTCCGTTCGTACTCTCTATACTCTGGAAGAATTTTGTGCGAGACGGAGAGCGGAACATAGAGTTCTTTGAGCGCGGAAGCAATGCGCCGCTCATGTTCCGGGTTGGCGAAAGAGAAGAGCAGGCAGATGGCGACGGATTCGATTTGCTGGTCCTTTAATTTGCTTACCAGCGCGTCGAGTTCCGATTGGTCCAGCGCCAGCAGGATTTCACCGGAAGAGTTGATGCGTTCGCGCACGCCGCAGCGCCATTCAAACGGGACGAGCGGCGCAGGCTTGACCGCGTTGAGATCGTAGAGCGCGGGCCGCGCCTGGCGTCCGATGGCGAGCACATCCTCAAACCCTCTGGTCGTCACGAGGGCCGTGCGCGCGCCGCGACGTTGGAGCAACGCGTTCGTGCCCACGGTCGTGCCGTGGACCACTTCTATATCCGGCAGGCGCGCGCCCGTCTCCGCAGCGATGCGCCGCAATCCTTCCATAATCGCCAGAGACGGGTCGCCCGGCGTCGAAGCGATCTTAAAGAGACGCAGGCGAGCGCCCGCCTCAAAGATGAAATCCGTGAACGTCCCGCCCGTATCCACGCCGACGCGCACGCGCCGCTTCGCCGCTCCGTCTTCACTCTGCTTCGACTTTGTGATCATCACACGCTGTGCAGGAGCAGTTAAGTCAACGCGATTCACTTTGCAAAAGATTGAAACTCATGTCAGTACCGCCTGCTTAAGCTGGGTGGGTTTCTGGTCCAGCATCACCCGCCCGCTACCGCAGGCCGTACTGACTAGTTTCAACTCTCAAGATTGGACCAGCATCCCTTTTGATGTGAACTGCGCGCGGCGTCCAGGACGAGTTGCGTGCGGTATCCATCATCGAAGGTGGCAGCGTCCGCGATTTCCGTGCATCCCTCGCGCAAGGCTTCGACGATGCGGCGCGCGAACGCCGTGAAGCCGCGCGACCATTCGTTGTCATGCATGCCCGTCGCCAGTTCCCCGTCTTCGGTTTCAACGGATTTCCACCCGCCCGCGCCCGCCGCCGCGTGCCACAACTGGCCCGCGCCCTCTAACTTCAACGCGCCATCCGAACCGTAGATTTCCAGCCGGTGCTCCGCGCGTCCAGATTCAATCATAGACATCGAAACGGTTCCGGTCGCGCCCGTCGTCAACTCGCCGTCCTTGAAACGCAGGACCAGATTCGCCTCATCATCAGTCGTCACCGGGCGCATCGCACCCGAATCCTTGTCTGGACGTTCAGGGACGTGCGTGGCAAGCTGGCAGAAGACGCTTGCGACGTGCGTCGAGAGCATCGAGTGCAGGCCGTCAATGGCGTGCGACCCGATGGCCCCCAGCACGCCGCCGCCAGCCTTTTCGTCGGACCACCAATTCCAGGGACGCTCTGCGGACGCGCGCGAGTCCGAGCGGAAGATGAGCTTCGCATGACGCACGCGGCCTATCTCGCCGCCGCGCAGCATCTCTCGCATCTTTCGCCTGCCACCCACGAAACGCAACTCATGATCTATCAACGCGAGCGCGCCCTTCTCTCGCGCGCGACGGCGCATCTCTTCAGCCTCGGCAGCATTCATCGCCATAGGTTTTTCGCACAGCACTGCCTTGCCCGCATCCAGCGCGGCCAGCGCCATCTCCAGATGCGTCGCAGGCGGCGTCACGATGCTGACTAAATCAACATCCGCGCGCGAGACGATTTCGCGCCAGTCGCCCGCGACGTGCTCTATGTCAAACTCGCGTGCAACACGCTCCGCGTTCTCCCTGTGCCCGCTCGCAATCGAGACGATGCGCGCGCCCTCGCATGCGCGGAATCCCGGAATCTGCGTCGTGCGCGCAAAGCCCGCGCCGATGATGCCTATGTTGATGCTCTCTTTTTTAGCCACTGGTATTTCTTCCATTCCACAGCCGCGAAAGGGTCGCGGCCTCAAGATTGAAGTGCAACGATTTTGATTAAGCATACCTCATCCGCTCCACACACCCAAAAGAGGAGGAGACGAGAGGAGCGGGTCAATTTAAGTTGAGGGAGTATGAAAGCAGGGTTCACCACCGCAGACACAGAGGACACAGAGGACGCACAGAGATAAGCATTCAACTCTCTGTGTTGACTCTGTGCGCTCTGTGTCTGCGGTGGTGAATCACACTGTCTTCTACACTCATGACCAAACTAAGCCACTACCAGGACGAGCGCATGCGTTGAGGGGCTTGCGCGCGGCGAGAAAGGTGAGGCATACTTGGGCCGTTAGATTCCTGCTCTCGCGCGTCAGAGGTGATCAGCGCCTGCCCGTGATCGTACAGCGACGATGGTTCGGCTGAGGAGAGAGTGAGGCAGTTGTCAATTTGTTAGAAGCCGCTCTCGCTAGTTTGCTACAGAGCACCGGGCGTGTCGCGTTTCGCCACCGAAGGGTTGGTCTCCCACCCGACTCGCGCGATTCTACCTTGCCCGCGCTTCCTTTAACTCAAAAAAGGACTAAAAATAAAATGGGTACGAGACTCTATGTTGGAAATCTGTCGTTCCGCACGACGGGCGACGACCTGCAAGAAATGTTCTCGCAGGCTGGCAATGTCGAATCCGTGTCGGTGGTCGAAGACCGCGAGACGGGACGCTCGCGCGGCTTCGGCTTCGTTGAAATGGCGACGCCTGAGGAAGCGCAGGCGGCCATAGAGCAGTTCAACGGAAAGGAATTCGGCGGTCGTAATCTGACCGTCAACGAGGCCAAGCCGAAGACTGATCGAGGCGGCGGTGGCGGTGGTCGCGGCGGCTATGGCGGCGGCGGTGGCTACGGTGGTGGCGGTGGCGGCGACCGTGGCGGCGGTGGTGGTGGCCGCAACGACCGCGAACCGCGCTGGTAAATCAAGAACAGTGACGAGTGACAAGTGACGAGTGACAAGCAAGAAGAAGAAGTTGTTGTTCTTGCTTGTCACTCGTCACTTGTCACTCGTCACTATTTTCGCGTCGTGGGAATGATCTTGAGTTTGAGATGTTCCGCGCCGCGCACGATTTCCACTTCGTACGCTTGCCCCGCCTTCATCTCTCCGAGCGCGTACGTGTAGTCGTAGACATTGCGTATCTCTCTGCCAGCGAGTTTGACGACCAGATCGCC
The DNA here is from genome assembly GCA_036009045.1 of Pyrinomonadaceae bacterium. Lineage (GTDB taxonomy): Bacteria > Acidobacteriota > Blastocatellia > Pyrinomonadales > Pyrinomonadaceae > DASYML01. The sequence continues at coordinate 21,745 of DASYML010000208.1, read as the reverse complement.
AGCTTTGAGTCCGGCGGCAGCGGCGGGCGAATCATCGCGCACGCCGTCGAGTTTCAATCCCTCGCCCGTCTCTGCGTAATTCGGAATCGTGCCGAGATAGACGCGAAAGCCCATAGAGCGTCCGGCGCTTTCGCTCCTGGCGACGGTATAAGTGGGCCGCCCTTCGCTCGCGTCAATCGAATGGATGATAGCTGAGATGAAGTGAATAATGTGCGCTTCATCTTCGTAGTTAATCTTATCGGCTGTGTCCGAGGGCTTGTGATAATCGGCGTGCGTGCCGGTCCAGAAAAAGAGCACAGGCACTTGCTTCGCATAAAACGAAGAGTGATCGCTTGGCCCATAACCGTCTTCGTTGAGCGTCAGCTTGAAGAGGTCGGAAGATGATGTCATGAGTTTGGCAGGGCCGACGTTCGTCAAGACCTTTGAATCGGCAACCGGCGGACTGTTGCTCCCAGAACTCTTTTCTCCGACCGAACCGAGAACCGGGCCCAACCGATTGTCTTCGTTGACCCATGAGCGCCACTCCTGCGCCGTGCCCACGCCGCCGACGATGAGATTCTGTTCTTTCATACGGCCAATCATGTCCATGTTAATCATCGCCACGGTTCGAGCCAGCGGCCAGACGGGATGATTGACATAAAAATTTGAGCCGAGCAAGCCCTCCTCTTCGCCGCTGAAGGCGATAAAGATGAGCGTGCGTCTGGCCCTCATGTGCGCGCCCGTGTAGAGTTTCGCGCCCTTCCCGGAAAACATCCTGGCGAGTTCGAGCACGCCCGCGACGCCCGAAGCGTTATCATCCGCGCCGTGATGCACTTCGCCTTCGCGCGGCGCGAGGCTGCCTTCGCCGCCGTGTCCGAGGTGATCGTAATGCGCGCCGATGATGATGGCCTCTTCTTTCAACTTCGGGTCCGTGCCTTCGAGAATGCCTATCACGTTGGCGCCCGGAGCATCACGACGCGAGATGTCCGTCCTGATACTGAGCGAGACTTGCCTGAGCGCAGAGGACAGGCTTTTCTGGACCACTGATGAGGTCGCCGCAGCATCGCCCGCCGTAGAATGAGCCTGCGAGCGTCGCTCATTCAAAGCCTTCTCCAATTCTGCGAGCGGCGCGAGTCCGCCCGCGTTCAGCACGCGCTGCGCCGCCTGTCTTGAGATGGCGACGACCAGCAGCCCCGCATCGCCCGAACTGTTGTCATAACTCAAACGCGAGAGCCTGTCATCCTTAAAATTCTCTTCGCGCGCGATGATGACGAGGGCCTTCGCGCCGTGGTCGCGCGCGGCAATCGTCTTCCAACGCACGTCCGCGTAACGCGCGAAGTCGCCGTGCGGATTATCGCCGTCAGGCGTGCCCGCGAAGGCGACGGCGATGCGCCCCCCGGCATCCGCGCCAGCATAATCGTCATACTTCAAATCGTTGGCGGTGATGCCGTAGCCGACAAACGTGACGGGCACATTCGAGACATTCGCGCTCGGCGAAAAGCCCAGCGGCATCCAGTCTTCACCCAGGCGCAGGTCCAGAGATGCGCCGCTCTTATCCCCCGCGCTCGCGTGTGATTCGACCGCCGCAGTCGCGCCCTCGGCATTCCCGCCCGGCGTGAATAACATCTGATTACCCTTTCCCAACTCAACGCCCGCGACGAAGGGAAACGGCTGCAAATATTTCAGGTCCGACGCGCTCGTATTCCGATGGCGCTCCGATTGATACATAACGCCGGGACGCAGCCCGTCACGCGCGAACTCTGCGGCGATATAGGCGGCGGCCATCTCAGCGCCCTGCGTCCCCGTCCTGCGCCCTTCCAGCTTGTCCGAAGCCAGGTAGCCGATGTGCGCGCGCAACCGCTCAACCGTCGTCGCGTTATCCCTCAAGCCTCCCGGCTGTTGGCCCAACGCGCTCAACGCAAGCAGGCAGATGAGCGTAAGCTGAAGAAATTTATTTCGCATAAATTTTATGGGGGAGAGGGTTCAGGGGTTGGGGGTTGGGGAAGCTTGGATGAAGAATCTCGTTTCTTCTCCCACCCCCAAGCCCCTAGCTCCTATCCCCTGCTCTTAATCTATCCAGTCAGCGATAAAGACGTTGGTATCGCCGCGAGCTTTGCCGTTGCGGTTCGAGGCGAAGACCAGTTTTTTGCCATCGGGCGAAAACATGGGGAAGCCGTCGAAGGTCTCGTTGAAGGTAATCTGTTCCAGCCCCGTCCCGTCCGTCCTGACCACGTAGAGATCGAAGTTGCGGCCCTTCGGGTCATTGACGTTAGAGGCGAAGATGATGCGCTTGCCGTCCGGGAAAAAGTAGGGCGCGAAGCTGGCCGCGCCGAGGTGCGTGACCTGCCGCTTGTTTGTGCCGTCGGAGTTCATGACCCAGATTTCAAAGACGGTCGGCTCGATAAGATTCTCCGTCAGCTTCTGCTTATAACGGGCTATCTCTGCGGGTTTCTGCGGATGAAAGGCGCGATAGACTATCTGCTTGCCGTCCGCAGAGAAGAAGGGTCCGCCATCATAACCGAGTTCGTTGGTCAGGCGACGCACGTTGCGTCCGTCCGCGTCCATCGTGTAGATGTCCAGGTCGCCGTCGCGCATAGAGGTGAAGACTATCTTGCGCCCGTCGGTGGAGATGGTCGCCTCCGCGTCGTAACCGGGCGCGTTCGTCAACTGCTTTAAGTCAGAGCCATCTGGACGCGCGGTGAAAATATCATACGAGGGATAAATGGGCCAGACATAGCCGTGCGAATAATCCGGCCTCGGCGGGCACTCGCGCGCGGCCATGTGCGTTGACGAATAGAGCACGCGGTTTTTGTGCGGGAAGAAATAAGAGCAGGTCGTGCGGCCCGCCCCGGTCGAAATCATGTGCACTTCGGAGCCGTCCGCGCGCATCGTGTAAATCTGATCGCACTCGCGCCCGTCGCGCTTCGATTGAAAGATAAGCTGGCGGCCATCGCCGCTAAAGTATGCTTCCGCATTCTCGCCGCCGTCCGTCAACTGCCGCACATTACGCAGATGTTTCTCAGACGGAAGCGCGAGCGAAGCGGCTTTGCCTGCCGATGGCCCCGCGCCGGTTTGCGCGAGCGCGAGCAGGCTGGACAGAATGAGAGTGAGAAACGTTATCAATATTTTCATAAGCTCAAACAGAGGAGAGAGGATTTAGCCGTCATCATGTGTTGGGAAAGTAAGTTCACCGCCGCAGACACAGAGGACACAGAGGACCCACAGAGTTAATCATTCAATAACTCTGTGCGTCTTCTGCGCGCTCTGTGTCTGCGGTGGTGAATGACATCTTCGCTTACATTCAATTGCAAATCATCAAGCTGGAATTGCCAACAGGCTATCCATTCTTTCTCTCAAACTCTTTCATGAAAGAGACGAGAGCCGCTACGCCCTCGCGCGGGAAGGCGTTGTAGATGGAGGCGCGGAGGCCGCCGACGGAGCGGTGGCCCTTGAGTCCGTCGAGTCCGGCGGCGGTCGCCTCCTTAGCAAACTGTTTTTCCAACTCTTCGGAAGGCAGGCGGAACGTCACGTTCATCAGCGAGCGCGAGTCCGCGTCCGCGTGCCCGCGATAGAAATCCGTCGCGTCAATCGCATCGTAGAGTATCTTCGCCTTCGCCTCGTTCTCGCTCTGCATCCCGGCGAGGCCGCCTTTACCCTTGAGCCACTTGCAGACCAGATTCATGATGTAGATGCCGAACGTGTTCGGCGTGTTATAGAGCGAATTATTCTCGACCTGCGTGCGATAGTCCAGCATCGTGTGAAGGCCGTCAGGGATGCGTTGCAGTAGATCGTCGCGGATGATGACCAGGGTCACGCCGCTTGGACCCATGTTCTTCTGTGCCCCCGCATAGATGAGCGCGTACTTCTCCACGGGGATGGGCCGCGAGAGCATGTCGGACGAAGTGTCCGCGATGAGCGGCACGTCGCCCACTTCGGGTTCCCGCTTCCACTCGATGCCATGAATCGTCTCGTTGGTCGTGAAATGCGCGTAAGCCGCGTGCGGGTCCAGTTTGAGTTCATCCTGCTCTGGAACGCGCGAGAAATTTCCATCCTCCGTGGTCCCTGCGATGTTGACTGCGCCCTCGCGCTTGGCTTCCTTGACCGCCTTTTGTCCCCAACTGCCGGTCACGATGTAATCCGCGCTCCCGCCTTTCGGCAGCAGGTTCATGGGAATCATGGAGAACTGCAAGCTCGCGCCGCCCTGCAAAAAGAGGATGTGATAATTGTTCGGCAGACCAAGTAACTCTCTTAAATTAGACTTCGACTCCTCATGAATATCATCGAAAGCTTTCGAGCGATGGCTGATCTCCATGATGGACATCCCGACTCCGGGCAGCGCCACCAGATCACGCTGAGCCTCTTCAAGCACCGGCAGCGGCAACACCGCCGGACCCGCGCTGAAATTATAAATTTTATCCGTCATCCGTTTTCTCCGAAAAGGGGATGGGAGTTAGGGGCTGGGGGTTCAGGGGTGAGGGGTTGGGGAAGAAAAGAAATGCTTAATTCATTCTTCCCCAACCCTCACCCCTAACCTCCAGCTCCCTTCTTTCCATACTGCGGTCTGAGGGCTGCGCCTGCGGCGCGTGCGACGATGGAGCGCGGCACGAGTCGCTCGGCCTGGATCATCAAGTAGTTGGCCCAACCGGAAACGACGTGGCCCTTCCCGCGTTCGAGCGCGCCGAGGGCCGTCTCGACGACCGCCTCCGGCGTTTGCACGACGCGTCCGGGCGGGCGATCTATCTGCGCGGCCTCGAAAAAGTTCGTCTCCGTGACGCCCGGACAGAGCGCCAGCACTTTAATACCGTAAGGGCGATTCTCTTCCCACAGCGCCTCTGAGAAAGAGAGGACGAATGCCTTGGTCGCCGCGTAGGTTGACATGAACGGCACGGGTTGAAAGCTGGCGGTCGAGGCGACGTTGATAATCGCCCCGCGCTTGCGCTCGCGCATCGGCAAGAGAAAACGATAGGTCAGATCAACGAGCGCCTTCACGTTTAGGTCAATCATATTCAACTCGCGCCCTATCTCCTGCCCCGTGAAATCACCCATCGAGCCGAAGCCCGCGTTATTAATCAACGTCTCAACTTCAAGCCCGCGCCTCAACGTCTCTTCGTACAAACGCTCGCCCGCGCCCGCCTCGCTCAAGTCCATCGCCACGAACTGCGCGTTCACCTCGTGCGCCCGCCCCAACTCGTTGCAGAGGTTCGCCAGTTTGTCCTCCGAGCGCGCGACCAGCAACAAATTCTCTTTGCGCGCCGCGAGTTTACGCGCGAAGACTTCGCCGATGCCGCTCGATGCGCCTGTGATGAGTGTCGTCTGCATACTTCGGAAATTATGGACCAGAAATTTATTGAATGACGCGCAACGGAAGCTCACTCTCTACGACTGCCAAAGTGCCGCGCCAAACTTGCGGTCCTGACTCCCCCTTCTTCAGCTTGCGCCGCACATCAATAATATCGTTTGGCTCAAGCACTACATCCTCCGCATGATGTTTTTTGAGAGACTTGAGATTAACGAGAATTTCCGTTCGGGTTGAACCTTCTTGCCGGAAAATGCGCGCCCGCCCGCCCTCTGCCTCTTTCCGCAGGCCGCCAGCCATCAAGATAGTTTGAGACAGGGTCAGACCCTCTTTGAAAGTAATCGCCTGCGGTTTGACGATTTCGCCCACTATATAGACTCTCTCAATCGCCGGGACGTAGACGGTGTCGCCTGCTCGCAGGTAAGGATTAGCCTTCTCGTCGCCGCGCATGACATCCGCCACTTGATAGATGTCAAGAGCCTCAGCCTTCTTATCATCATTCTTACCTTTATCGCCCGGCGCGGGTTGCTCACAGCCATAAGCTGCGACAGCATGCGTTATCCGAATAGTCTGCGCCGCCCATTCGGTGAGGCCGCCGGTCATGGTGAGCAATTCCTGTAGACGCACGCGCCGTCGCAACTCAAAACGACCGGGAGAGAGCACGGCCCCCGTCAACGTCACGGGCGTCTGGCAATTGACGTTGAGAGATGTGCTGGCTGAGCCGTCTTGAGAGGGTCGCTGCGCTCGGACGATGCGGGCCTGGTAAGTCCATAAGAGGATGACCAGCAGGAGTAACGGAAATGAGGCAGCGCTCTTTTTCATAACAGGACCAAAATAAAAGTCAGCCGTTGATTTCCAGCAGGTTGAGTTCGAGGATGTCCGCGTTCTCCGCGCGCAGGCGGTCCAGCATTTCAGGGTCCGGCGCGGCTTCCAGATTGATGCCCGCGACCGCCGCCTCAGAGCCTTCAAAGATTTTATTCTCCATCTCCTGCACGTTGATGTTCGCCATGCGGATGACATCCAGAACGTGCGCGAGGACGCCCGGTCTGTCTCTATGGCGGACGACGAGACGATGCGTGGCGGGCGTGCGTCTCGCCAGGTTGACGACGTTGGGCACTTTGCCCGTCTCCTTGAATGCCTGCACGATACGCACGGTCTCCGCCGCGATGGCTTCCTGCGCCTGGTCCGTCGAAGCGCCTATGTGATGCGTGCCATAGAGACCAGCCTCTTTCGCTATCTCATCCGTGAACGCGCCCGTCCCGGAAGTAGGCTCCGCCGCGTACACGTCTAACCCTGCGCGCACGCCGCGCGCGTGCATCGCCTGGACCAGCGCGGATTGCTCCACTATTTCGCCGCGCGAAGTGTTGATGAAGGACGCGCCCTCGCGCATGTGCTGGAAAAATTCCGCGTTGATGAGGCCGCGCGTTTCCGGCTTGAGCGCGAGATGCACGCTGACGATGTCGGATGCGCTCGCCACTTCCTGCGGCGTCGCCTTGTATTCAACGCCAAGCTCTTCTGCACGTTGCGGCGTCAGGCTGCGGCTCCAGGCGATGACGGGCATACCGAACGCACGCGCACGCGGAATCATCTCCTGCCCGATTTGGCCGACGCCGATGAGGCCCAGCGTGCGCCCGTAGAGACCGCGCGCTTTGGAAAACTCTTTCTTATTCCATTCGCCGCGCCTGAGAGAGATGACGTTGTCCGCGATGCGACGGTCGAGCGAGAGGATGAGCGCGAAGGCGAGTTCGGCGACGGCGATGGAATTTTTGCCCGGACAGTTTGAGACGTAGATGCCGCGATTGGAGGCCGCCGCCACATCAATCGTGTTATAGCCCGCGCCCGCCCGCACGACCAGCTTGAGCGCACCCGCATCCAACATCGCTTCCGTCACCTTCGTCGAACGAACCACGAGCACGTCAGGCTCGCTCGCTCTGATCGCCTCAACCAGCGATTCATCCTTCAGGTCCGGCTCGAACAGGACTTCGCAACCCAGGCCAGCGAGGCCGTCACGCCCCGACTGCTCGAATTTATCAGCGATCAGTACACGCATAACATTCAAGTCCAGAGTCTGGAATCAAGAGTCTGGAGTCAGGAGTCAAAGAGGATTTCAAGTCTCAGCTTTGAGGTTTAAGTTAAAGCGAACTGCTCAAGTTAAAGGCAACCGCTTTTGACTCCTGCTCCAGACTCTGGACTGCTGACTCGTTCAAATCGTGTGAATCAACAGGCCGTCGCGCAGCTTCGGCTCGAACCAGGTGGACTTCGGTGGCATGATGGCTCCGGCGTCGGAGACGCGCAGGAGGTCTTCAATGGTCGTCGGGTAGAGCGAGAAGGCGACCGCAGCCTTTCCCTGGTCCACTAATTTCTCAAGCTCCTCGGTCCCGCGAATGCCGCCCACGAAATCTATGCGCTTGTCCGTCCGCACGTCTTTGATACCGAGGATGGGGTCAAGCAGGTAATCCTGCAAGACGCTCACATCCAGCGAGGCGATAGGGTCATCCATGTTGCGCCCGACGCCTTCTTTGAGAGTCAGGCCGTGCCAGCTTCCGCCCAGATACATGCTGAAGCGGCCTCTCGCTTTGGGCGCTGGCGAAGCGTTCCTTTGAAAGTCGAACTGTTCCCCGATGGCCGCGAAAAACTGTTCCGGCGTGAGATTGTTGAGGTCGCGCACGACACGATTGTAGGGGAGGATACGCAACTGGTCCGAGGGAAAGAGCACGGTCAGGAAAAAGTTGTACTCTTCATCGCCGGTGTGGCTGAAGCTTCTCTCTCGCAGTTCGGCGCGCGCGCGACTGGCGCTGGCGGCGCGGTGATGCCCGTCCGCGATGTAGAGATATGGAACCTCACGAAATTCGTGGACGAAGCGCACGGCATCCGGCACGCGCCAGATCGTATGCTGCACGCCGTCCGGGGCCGTAAAGTCGTAGAGGGCCGCGCTGGCGGTGGTTTCCAGAATCATTAGATCTATGTTGGGGTTAGATCTGTAGGTTAAAAATACTGGACCAGTTTGCGCGCTCAGCATCAGTAGATGACGTGTGCGGTCGTCTTCCTTATCGCGCCGCGTGCGTTCGTGTTTGCGTATGATGTCCCGGTCATACTCGTCAACCGAGCAACAGGCGACGATGCCTATTTGCTCCTGCTCGCCCATCACCAGACGGTATAGATAAATGCTCGGCGTCTCTTCCGTGATGAGCGGGCACGTCTCCTTGAGGCGCTCGTAGTTCTCCCCGGCCTTCGCGTAGACGACATCGCTGTGGATGTCCGTGCCCGGCGGGAGATCAATTTCGGGGCGCGAGACATGCAGGAAACTGAAGGGATTGTCCGCCGCGAGAGAGCGCGCTTCTTCCGTGTTGACGACATCATAAGGGACGCTGGCAACCAGTTCGGCACGTTCGACCGGCGGGCGCAGCGCAGCGAAAGGTCGTATCACTGCCACGCGAATATTCTCCTTCAACAAGATACGCAATCAAACGTCGGAAACCGTCGCTGAGCCGCACGGAGCGGTCAAAGAGTCGGACCTCTCGACACGTTCATGGATGACCATTGATTGCTGAAAAGCTTGCTTTAAGACTAAACGCTTGTGCGCTCATAAGCAAGGCCGGAACCCTTTTCCCCGGCGGAAGAGTCCCGGCCTCTTGAGAAGCGGCGGATGGCGTGTGCGACGAATTTTTATTCCGGTGCGGGACGCGCGTTTGGATAATTGGACCAGCTTGATAGCTTTCGCCGTTTGGAAAAATCGCCATGCCGCAGGACGCAGCGCGGACCTTTAATTCTGACCACAACCTTTCAAAAACGTGCGCGGGTCTTCATCAGGAGCGAGACGGTTCAAACTCCGTCTCTGTGTGCTGGCCCGCCATCCCGATGAGTTCGACGCGTCCGCTGGCGAGCACACGCGCGACTTGAAAGGTGCGCTCGGCTCGCTCGCGTCCGGGCATCACTTCGGCGCGAAACGTCAGGCTCATGCCGACGTTGGTCCACGTCGTGGCCGACTGCGTCTGCCCCTGACCGAGGCTTTGCCGCAGCCGCCCGCCACGCTTAAACATTCCCATGTATGAGCCGACGCATGCGATCCGCGAAGAGCACGTCAATCTTTTTCGGCTCGATAATCGCCGTCACTTCTCCGAGGCCGTAAGTCGGATGCATCATGGTTTGCCCGGCGCGATAGGTGCGCGTGCGATCATAAGGCGCGCTCAGTTTCTCGCCGCCCGACCTGCCGCTGGTGGCGACGCCGGATTTGAAGGAACTACGCGTTCCGCACTTCGGACAACTGACGCGCGAGACCTGCCCCTTCTTGGTGATTGACGCGACGACATGGCCGCGCTCCTCGCCGCACAACGCGCACATCTTTTCCACACGATCACCAACTGCGTATGTCTGCTTCTCCATAAAATCTCCTAAACAAGTCAGGAGTCTCGGAGTCTCGGAGTCGAGAGTCAAAGACAAGCTCTTGCTTTTGACTCATGACTCTTAACCCTCAGACTCTCGGACTCTTATTTGTACCTGTAAGTAATGCGACCTCTTGAGAGATCGTAGGGCGACAACTCGACGCTGACGCGGTCGCCGGGAAGAATGCGTATAAAGTGCTTGCGCATCTTGCCGCCAATCTGGGCCAGGACCACATGATCGCTGCCATCCAGGCGCACTTTGAAGAAAGCGTTCGGCAATTTATCTATCACTAAGCCTTCTGCCGGGATTAAATCTTCTTTGGACAAATGTTTCTCCTTAAGAGTCTGAAAAATTGTTGGACCAGTTATCACTCGATAGTGTAAAGCGCCCCCGGCTGGGATTTCGTTCCGTTGCCGGGAGCGCTTTTGTTGAAGTGTCGCCGGTGGTCTGTAGTGGGACGAAGGATTACCAGCGAGGGTTGCGGTCGCTGCCGCCACCGCCGCCATAACCACCGCCGCCGCCGCGATTGCCACCGCCGCCGCCACGACCGCCGCCACCGCCGCGACCACCGCCGCCGCCGAAGCCGCCACGGCCACCACCACCACCGCCGCCGCGACCGCCGCGATCTTCACGCGGCTTGGCCTCATTGACGTTCAGGTTACGACCGTTAAACTCTTTACCGTTGAATTGTTCGATGGCCTTCTGGCCCTCTTCGTTGGAAGCCATTTCGACGAAACCGAAACCGCGTGAGCGTCCCGTCTCACGATCCTCAATGACACTCGCGGACTCGACAGTTCCGGCCTGTGAAAATAGTTCCTGCAAATCCTCGCTCGAAGTCTGAAAAGCCAGATTGCCGACGTATAGTTTGATGGACATGTAGATTTACCTCTCCCTGTTCAGGAGTATAAAGAGAAGCTCTCGAATCAAAGTGGCTTCGGTGTAACGGTAGCAGCGAAGGTTCGCGTTCGGATGCTCGTAAAGAGCGGCTTCTTCGGAATTTTAAACAGCCTGCTCTCGAACTATCTAAACGCCGCCGCCGGTTACGAGGCGCGGGGCGCATCACCGTTGATGCGCGAGAGAAGGATTGAACATCTATATAATGCACTAAAATGGCCCAAAGTTCAAGTTGACGGCGGCCTCAGACGCTCTGCAAGTCACGTTGCAGGTATCAGTTGCGGCATCCATCAGGCTCGCCGCAGGACGCGTTCCGGACCACTTCAGAGGCCCGGCGTGCGCGCGGGCTTTGACGCACCGGGACGCGTGAAAGGATTTACTACGCGCGCCAAAATCCGTGTAGAATAGTTGGGCCAGGCCGTCAAATGAATCAGCATCAAAGTGTGCGCCCTCAGGCTCTCATTGGGCGTAAAAATTTAGCACAAAAAGAGGAGCACCAAAGCCTTGGGAGACTTAGCCAGCCGTGATTGTGTGCCGTGTCGTGGCGGGGTGCCGCCGCTGCAAGGTGATGAGATCAAGGAACTCTTAAGAGACCTGCGCGGATGGGATGTAGCGGGCGAGCATCACCTGCTCAAGACCTACACGTTCAAGGATTTTCAGGAAGCGCTGGGCTTCGTCAATCGCGTGGGCCAACTGGCCGAAGAGCAGGGTCATCACCCGGACATCTGCTTCGGCTGGGGCCGCGCCGAAATCACCATCTGGACGCACAAGATTGACGGCCTCACAGAGAGCGACTTCATCCTCGCCGCCAAGATAGACGCGCTATGAATTGCGGAATGCGGAATTCGGATTGCGGATTAGCGAACGAGTTGAAGCGTATTGATGCTTTGTCTTCCAATCCGCAATCCCAAATCCGCATTCCGCAATCGAAAGATTCCGCAATCCGCAATTAATAAGGTTGGAGGTTGAAATGCATCTTCGTCTCTTTCGCACGTTGATTATTTTCTGGGTGTCGCTGGCGATGTTGGCGCAGGCTGCGCAGACAGGTGAGCGAACGCTGTTGGGCTTTGACGGCGGGCACGCGGCTGAGGAGCGCGATTTAGAGTCACGCTTTGATGCGTCGTTAAAGAGGGAGAATTTGCGCGAGTGGCTGAAGCGCCTTTCGGCGAGGCCGCATCAAGTAGGCTCTCCCTATGGGAAGGAGAACGCGTCGTTCATCGCCGCGCAGTTTCGTTCCTGGGGATACGAGACGGAGATAGAGGAGTTCGGCGTGCTCTTCCCGACGCCGAAGACGCGGCTGCTGGAATTGGTCCAGCCGGAAAAGTTCACGGCGCGTCTCTCGGAGCCTGCGCTCAACGAAGACCCGACCTCGAATCAATCGGCAGAGCAGTTGCCCATCTACAACGCTTACTCCATTGACGGCGATGTGACGGGCCAACTCGTTTACGTCAACTACGGCGTGCCCAGAGATTACGAGGCGCTGGCGGAGCGCGGCGTTGATGTCAAAGGAAAAATCGTCATCGCGCGCTATGGCGGCTCGTGGCGCGGCATCAAGCCGAAGGTCGCGGCGGAGCACGGCGCAATCGGCTGCATCATCTATTCGGACCCCAGAGGCGACGGTTACTTTCAGGGCGACGTGTACCCGAAAGGCCCCTGGCGTAATGAGTCTGGCGCGCAGCGCGGCTCCGTCGCGGACATGCCGCTCTATCCGGGCGACCCTTTGACGCCGGGCGTCGGCGCGACGAAGAATGCAAAGCGATTGCCGCTCAAGAATGCTCCGACCCTCACGAAGATTCCGGTGCTGCCGATCTCTTATGCGGATGCACAGCCGCTCCTGCGCGCGATGGGTGGTCCGCTCGCGCCCGAAGACTGGCGCGGCGCGCTGCCTCTCACATATCACCTTGGGCCTGGACCAGCAATTGTGCATCTCAAAGTCGAGTTCGATTGGAAAACGGTTCCCGCCTATGATGTCATCGCGCGCCTGCGCGGCGCGGAGCGCCCGGACCAGTGGGTGATACGCGGCAATCATCATGATGCATGGGTCAACGGTGCGAACGATCCGCTCAGCGGGCAGGTCGCTCTGATGGAAGAAGCGCGGGCCGTCAGCGAACTGTTGAAGAGCGGGTGGAAGCCGAAGAGGACCATCGTCTATGCCGCGTGGGATGGTGAAGAGCCGGGCCTCTTGGGTTCTACCGAATGGGTCGAAACGCACGCGGACATCCTGCGCAAGAACGGCGCTCTCTACATCAACTCGGATACGAACGGGCGCGGCTTTCTGAATATGGGCGGCTCGCACACGCTCGAAAAATTTATCAACGAGGTCGCGCGCGATGTCTTGGACCCGGAAAAGAAGATGTCTGTCTGGGAACGCGAGCGAGCGCGCAGGATAATCCAGGGCGACGCCGATGAACAGCGCGACGCGCGTGAGAGGCCGGACCTGCGCATAGACGCGCTCGGCTCCGGCTCGGACTTCACGCCCTTCTTACAACATCTGGGCATCGCCACGCTCAACATAGGTTATGGAGGGCAGGACAACAGCGACGGCCAGTATCATTCGATCTACGATTCGTTCACGCATTACACAAGGTTCGTGGACCCGAACTTCGATTACGGCATCGCGCTCGCGCAGACGGGCGGGCGTGCCGTCCTGCGCTTCGCCAACGCGGACGTGCTCCCCATTGAATTCTCGGACTTCACGGACGAGCTTGGCGTCTACGTCCGCGAAGTGATAAAGCTTGCGGACGGGATGCGCGAAGAGACGGCGACGAAGAATCGCCTGATAAGCGAGCATACTTTTGAAGCGGTCAACGATGCGACGGAGACTCACGTCATCGCGCAGCCGCAGACGCCCGTTCCCTATCTCAACTTCACGCCGTTGCAGAACGCGCTGGTCCAACTACAGGAGAGCACGCGGAATTATCAGTTGACGAAGAACACGATGCCCGAAAACAAAGGGATGCGCGCGCTTGAGACGCAAAAATCGCTTGATGAGGTGCTAATGAAAACAGAGCGCGCGATGACGCGAGAGGAAGGCTTGCCGAGACGTTCATGGTTCAAACATCAAATCTACGCGCCGGGTTTCTACACAGGTTACGGCGTCAAAACCCTGCCCGCTGTGAGAGAAGCCATCGAGCAGCGAAACTGGAAAGAGGCCGAAGAGCAAATCCAGATCGTCGCCCAAACCATCCGGCAGGTCGCAGTTGAGATTGACCGCGCGACGGCCATCTTGATGAGCCAGCGCCGGTAAAAAACGAAACACTCCGTCTCCAAATAGTCAGCGAGTGAACCCATGCGCCGCAAGCATCAGGCAAAGGCTCAAGGGCGCGGCGATAAGCTCATCCTGCTCATCGCGGCCTTCAAACTGCTCAAGGGGCTAATGCTGATAGCTCTCGGAATCGGCGCTCTCTCGCTGATCCACAAGGATGTCGCGGCTGTGGCAGAGCGTTGGATTAACCTGCTCCGCGTTGACCCGGACAACCGTCACATTCAGAAACTGCTGTTGAAACTCAGCCTGGTGGATGAACATAAACTGGAAGAGATAAGCGCGGGCACGTTCATCTATGCGGGCCTCTTTCTGACGGAAGGCGGCGGACTGCTATTCCGCAAGCTCTGGGCTGAATACCTGACCATCATTATCACCACGTCCTTCATTCCGCTCGAAGTCTACGAACTAATCGAACACTTCAGCATCACGAAAATAATCGTCATCCTCATCAACATGGCGGTGGTCCTCTACCTGATTTTCAGACTGCGCGCAGACAAGCACTGGCCGTTCAAGAGCAAGTAGGAAGGATGAAGGCGGAAGGATAAATTTAAGAAAGAGCGGGAAGAGTGTGATTACTCAACCGGCTGAAGAGAGCTTTGCTTTTACTGTTATTTATAGCGGTTTGCAATTGCGTATGACCTTTGCGCCTTGGCGTGAGACTGGTTCGCGCTGGTGGCGCAAAGACGCAAAGTGAAACCAGACGACTCACGCTCATGGTCTCATTCAAGCGCAAACGACTATAAAACAATTCTTTTATCCATCATCACTTTGCTATCGCTTCAAGATAAATCTGTTCAGTCGCGTTGACCATCTGTTCGAGGCTGAAGCGCTGGCGCACGGATTCCTGCGCGTGGGCGGCGAGACGATTTCGCTCGCGCGGATTTTCGATGAGCGAGACGAGGGCGCGCGTGATGGCTTCCGTGTCGCCGACGGGGACGAGAAGGCCCGTCCCGTCCCTCATGATTTCGCGTGCGCCTTCGGTGGCGGTTGAGACGACCGGAAGCGCGCTCGCCATCGCTTCCGCAATCGAGAGGCCGAAGGATTCCGTGTGCGAGGCTGAGACGTACAGATCGAGCGCGCAGAGCAAGGGAAAGACATCGTCGAGCCAGCCCGTGAAATGCACGCGCGAGACGAGATTTAATTGTTGGACCAGATTGCGTAATGCCGCCAGTTGCAAGCCCTGCTGCGACGTGTCCGCGCCCGCGATGATGAATTCCGCATCGGGAAAGATGCTGGCGACGCTCGCCGCTGCGCGCAGGAATTCCTCTTGACCCTTCTGTTTTTTAATCTCTCCGATGGTCCCGATTAGTAATTTCCCCGGCGCGATGTTGAGATGACGACGGAATGCCTCGCGGTGTGCCTCGCGCTGCGCGGCGTCGAAGCGTTTGAAGTCCAAGCCGTTCGGCACGACGCTCAGCTTGTCTGCGGGAAAAATCTTTTGCGCGTTGAGATGGCGCGCGACCGCGTGCGAGACCGCGATGACGCGCGAGGCTTGAGAGAGCGTGAGCGCGTGCAGCCTGTTCAGCGGAAAGAGTACGTGGCGCGTGATGATGAGCCGCGCGTTTTCGTTGCGGCGCGCGGCAAACGCCGCTGGCGGATAGTCGCGCGCCATGTGCGCGTGAACGATCTCTATCCGGCGCTCGCGGATAACGCGCGCCAGTTGGAGCGCACCCTTCACGTCAAGCGCGTTACGCAAATTTATATTGAAGATATTCTGCGCGGGCAGCGTGTGCAGTTCTTTACCGAGCGGCGATTGCGGGGCCAGCCCGACATGCACTTCATGTCCGCGCGCGGCCAACTCGCAGACCAGACCGGCCAGATGTCTCTCGCCGCCGCCAAGCGCACGCGCCGAACTGATGTGCAGGATTCTCACACGGTCAAGTTAAAGATGTCCCGGTAAAAACGCAAAGCGTGAAGGGATAAAATCAGCCACAGAGCACACAGAGAAAGAGAGCACAGCAGATTTCCTTTTATAGCGTGCAGCAGTTGAGTGCGACTTACTGCTTTGCGCCTGCTTTGCGCCTTGGCGTGAGATTCTTTCTCTCATTAATAGACGCACCGCTTGTAGTTCTCTCTGTGCCCTCTGCGTGCGCTGTGGCTTATTCGTTTGCTTGAGCGATGATTGATTCATCGTAGTGGGCCAATAAATCGGCGGGGTCTTGATAAATCGCCATGCAGCCTGCGGCGCGCAGTTCGTCTTCGGGAAAGCCGCCGCAGAGGACGCCGATGGTGCGTAGCTTTATCTTGCCAGCTGCCTCCGCATCGTAGGGCGTATCACCGATGACAATCGCTTCACGGGAAGTGATGTCGCCGAGTTGGCTCAGCGCGGCCTGGAAGATGTCTGGGTGCGGCTTTGATTTATCGGCATCGTCTGCGGAAGCCTGCTCTTCGACGAGGTCTTCTATGTGCGCGATTTTTTTATACTCTTTCAATTCCTCTTCTTTGGCGGAAGAGGCGAGGGCGATGCGCTTGCCGTCGCGCCTGATGCGCTCGAACAGTTCGCGGACGTTGGGAAAGGCGCGCACGCGCGGCATGTAGTCGCGTTTGAAAATCTTGCCGCGATACTCCTGCATCTCTTCGCCAAACTCTTCCAGTTCTTCCCTTGAGAAAAAGACCGGCATTAACTGGTCGCCGCCCTTGCCTATCTGGTGGCGGACCTGTTGATAAGGAATGTCTTTGCCGTACTGCTTGAAGGCTTCCTTCCATGCCTGCGCGTGGAGGTCCACGGAGTCAACGAGCGTTCCATCAATGTCGAAGATGACGGCTTTAATCATGATTCTCCCCTTGCCGAAATTTTTTGAGATAAGGCTTTTAACTGACAACCACGCCGCGCGTTCAATCTTGATTTGCACGACCCCATTAAGTGTTCTATTCAACGTCAGCGCATCAATGTTATGGCCCTCCGTGTTTGGCTTTGATACGACAAACTAAAGGCGCGCATCGCTCTTTATTTAGCCAGTAATGTGCTCACAGGCGCGGCTATCCCTGTGCTTTCCGCGTATTTGTTGAGAAGGCGCGCGCCGTTTCGTCCGACCGCTCCCGGTCGGCACGAAGATTGCCGTTGCAAGAGGCGTGCAAGTAGAGTTTGTTTCCCCTTTATTTGGACCGAAAATTTTTGAAGGAGCGATAAAGTTATGGCTACAGCCAACAAGTTGGTCACAGGTCTTTTCAAGTCACGCGTGGCGGCGGAAGCAGCCGTTGATGCGATTATCAAGCGGGGTTATACGAGAGACGACATCAGCGTGCTCATGTCCGACGCGACGAGAAACAAAGAGTTCGCGGTCGAGACAAGATCGCACGCGGCGGACGGCGCAGGCATCGGCGGAGCCATCGGCGGCGCGGTCGGCGCGACGCTCGCAGCCATCGTCGCGGTCGGAACGACCATCGCCATTCCGGGTGTCGGCCTTCTCATCGCGGGACCAATCGCGGCAGCGCTGGCCGGTCTCGGCGCGGGCGCGGCGACGGGCGGCATCATCGGCGCACTCGTCGGCGCGGGCATCCCTGAGCATCGTGCAAAGGTCTATGACGCGGGCCTGCGCAGCGGCGGCATCCTGCTCGGCGTCGAATCCAGGTCCAACGACGACGCAGACAAACTCGAACAACTTCTGGAAGACCTCGGAGGCGAACACATCAAGCAGGAATAAGTCAGGAGTCTGGGAGTCAAGAGTTCGGAGTTAAATCGGAGTCAAAGAAGGTTTGATGGTTTAAAGTTAAATCCGACTACTGGAGTTAAAGGCGCGCGGTTTTTGACTCTGGACTCTTGACTTTTTGTGGGGGTCAATATGCGGAGAGAGGTAAGCAGTAACAAAACCGCTTACCTCTCTTCGTTTGTTGCTGGCTTGTTTCTGTTAGTGCTTAATGGAATCGCCGATGTCTTCGATGGCTTCTCCGACTTTGCGCCGGGCCGTGCCGAAGCCTTCCCGAACGTTGCCGCCAGCGCGGTCTGCCTGTCCCTCAGTCTCCATCTCGCGGTCGTCTATGGCGCGACCGACGTTCTCTTTGACAGCGCCCTTCGCTTGATCGAATTTTCCTTCCATCTCATCCTTATTTGGTAGACCCATAACTCAGCCTCCTTTGATGACCTTCAAGTTGATTTGTGCCTGAAGCGAGGGCACGTCTCAAAGCGCGCACATAACTCGCTCGTTTTCCCGGACCAGAGAATCGCAAGCGTTATGCCAGTGCTGGCGGGTGGCGCGCGTGCGCCCGGCCCTCGCGCGAAGTGTTTTATTAAGAGCGGGATGCGAGTGTGACTGGTTTTGCGTTGACCGTGGTGGAAGACTGTTGCGCGCGTATGTTTCCGTACATGTTAATTCATGGACCTGCTTCGTCTTCGGACAAAAGTTGAAGAGCGTGTGCCGATAGGCGAACGCTTGTTTACTTTGCGTCTTTGCGCCACCAGCGAGAAACAGTCTCACGCCAAGACGCAAAGAAGATTCACACGCAATCGCGAAGGCGCTATAAGCATTTGTCTTCTAGAGCGGATTGCAGTTGAACGCATGGAAAGCAATATTCACCACCGCAGACACAGAGGACACAGAGGACGCACAGAGTGTTGAATGCATTTCTCTGTGCGTCCTCTGTGGTGAACGCCTTGTTCCAGACACTCAATTGAGAACCGCTCTACACGAAGGGCGCAAAAAGGAGAGGGCGACCATGACAGTCGCCCTCTTCTGGTTTGAGTTGTAAGGGTGCGTGTGTTCTTCGTTGATTAGAACTCGAAGCGCACGGCGAATTGAACCTGACGCTCGCGGAAGAGTGTGCCGCCTGCTTCCGTGATGGTGCCGAAGGTCGGGCGATAAACCAGACTCGTCCCGCTCACGCTGTAGATTTGCGTATCCACAGTCGAGACCTGTGTCCGGTTGAAGAGGTTGAAGACTTCGCCCAGCAGTTCGAGGTTCGCTGTTTCCGTGAACCTGAAGCGGCGCGAGAGGCGCAGGTCAGTGTTGACGATTCTCGGCTGCTTGAAGAAGTTGCGCGGCAGCAGCGCGAAGCGCGTCGAGCCGCCGGAACCGTTGAGGCCGCCCGCCGTATTCGGTCCAAAATTGGCCGCCGAAGTGTTGGCGCTGCCGTTGATGGTCGCCGTGTAACGCGCGCCCGAAATCGCGTTGAAAATCGGCGCGATGGTCCAACCGTCGAAGATGGCGCGGCCAATGCTGCTATCACCCTGGCTGAAGAAGTGCGTGTTGTAAACCACGCTGGCCGTGAACTTGTGACGGCGGTCAAAGCCGGAGAGCGAATTCTCGCCGCCCTGGTCGAAGGCATTGAACGGGTCGTTGGTGTTCGTGAACGTCACCGAACCCTGGCCGTTATCCGAGGACCTGGAGAGCGTGTAGTTGACCTGGAACTGCAAGCCGTCCGTCAAGCGACGATTGGCCTGCAAGACCAGCCCGCTATACTTGGAGAAGACGCTGCTGCGAATCTCCGTAATCGCGCCGTAGGCCGTATTCGGTCTCGCACCCGTGAAGTAAGGGATGGAGAAATTCTGTCCCGCGAACGGACCATCCACGATATTAAAGACGCGCGAAGAGGTCGGACGGTTGAGGTTGGTGTCAACGAAGAAGGGCAGGCGACGCCCGTTGCTGAAGAGGTACGAGACCGAGACCACAGTGTTACGCGAGATCTCATGTTCGAGGACCACATCCGCTTCGTGGACCTGCGGGTTGGCGAAGTTGCGGGAGAAATACTGGACGGCAGCCGCGCCCGCCGGAGCGCTCGCCAACACGTTGGGGAAGATGGGCGCGGTGGAATTGCTCCCGGCCAAAGAGACTTGCGACTGTCCCAGTGGATTGCCCGTGTTGGTCAGCGCGTTGAGAATCGTCGAATTGATGATGCGTCCGTAGTAGATGCCGTAACCGCCGCGCAGGCTGGTCTTGCCATCGCCCTTCACGTCATAAGCGAACCCGACGCGCGGGCCGATATTATTACGGTCATCCGGCATGCTCAGCGTTTGCGGCAGCGCAGAGTTGCCCAGGAAGGTATTCGGCAGGCGCTCGTACTCATAGCGCAGGCCCAAGTTGAGCGTCAGGCGCTGCGACGCGCGCCAGTCATCCTGAAGGAAGAAGGCCACGTCCGTCGTCGGAAACTCGAAGCGGGTCGGGCCGAACCCCTGGTTGTAGTTGCTGGTGTAGCAACGACCTCGGAATCTGGTCGCGGCGGGGACCGTGCCGTTGAGCGTCGTGCGCGTGTTGTTGGTCGAAACACAGGGCACGGTGGCGGCCAGTCCGCTCGTGAAGTTGACGTAGTCAACGATGAAATCGTTGATGTTGGCGTAGCTGTAAGCGCCCGCCTCATTGCGTAGGTTGTCCTGCAAATCTTTGACGTAGTTGATGTCGCCGCCCCACTTCAAAGTGTGGTTGCCAGCCGAGAGCGTGATGGTATCTGCGAACTGCCAGCGCTTCTCATCCGGGAAGGCCGTGCGCTCAAGAAACGTCGGTTTGCCGAATTCGAGACCGCCCGTCAGGAACACGTCTGGAGACCTGCCGCCGCCAGCCGTCGTCGGCTCGCCGGGGAGCGAAGGCTGGCTGAACTCGAACTCGTTATCGCGCCCGTACTGGAAGCGAAACTCGTTGACGAGTGTCGAAGAAATGGTCGAGGCGAGGCGCAGGTTGAGCGCGTCCACGTTGACGAAGTCATCGCCGAAACTGGCGCGCCCGCGCGTGTTGGTCGCCTGCGTCTGAATGCCTGCGGGCGAGGCCCAGCGCATCCGGTTGTAGGTCGCCGTGAACGTGTGGTTAGAAGTGATGTGCCAGTCAATCTTCGGCAGGAAAATCTTCTGGTCGCCGCGACGCGGGACAGTGCCCGTCAGGCTGTTGAGAAACGCGAGCGCCCCGTTAATCTGCGCGTCCGACAGGTTGCGGCGCGGGTTCTTGAGCGAGTTGTCGAAATTCTGCTGCGATGCGAGCGTCGTGCCCGCCGTCGTCGCGACGTTGATGGTGTTCAGATAATTGGCGTTGCTGAAGACGCCGAGACCTGGGAAGTTGCGCTTCTGCTGGTCATAGTTAAAGAAGAAGAAGACCTTGTTCTTGACGATGGGACCGCCGATGTTGCCGCCAAACTGGTGGCGGACATCAACGGGCTTGATGCCGACGCGGTCCGCGATGCCGTTGACGAGGACCGACTGGAAGGCCAGGGGGTTGCGTGCGCCCCATTTGTTGTTGCGCTGGTAATAGAACAACTGGCCGTGGAAATCGTTGGTCCCGCTCTTGGTGACGGCGTTGACGACGCCGCCCGCCGCGCGCCCGTACTCTGCGGAGTAGTTCGAGGTGTTGACCTGAAACTCTCGAATCGAAGCCTGGCTCACGACGTAAGAGATGCGCGTGCGCCCGCGCTCTTCGGAGAAGAACGCCTGGTTGTTATCGCCGCCGTCAACCGTGTTGTTGTTCAAGAGGCCGGAGACGCCGCGAAAACTGATGAGGCCGAAGTTGCCGTCCGGCACAGTGCCGGGCGTGAGAAGCGCAAAGTTGGACCAGCGACGACCGTTGATGGGCAGTTCGTTGATCGAAGTCTGGTTGACGTTGGCGGAGAAGTCCTGCTGGCTGGTATTGATGACGGGTGCTTCGCTGGACACTTCGACCGTGCCGCTGACGCCCGTCAAAGAGAGCGGCACGTCGAGGCTGGTAACCTGACCGACCTCGACGACGACCTTCTCCTGTGTGAAGGGACTGAAGCCCTGCGAGTTGACCGTCACGGAGTACGTGCCGGGCTGAAGATTGACGACCCGGAAACGACCTTCGCCATCCGATGTGGCCGTCTCCTCGTTATTCGTCCCGATGTTACGAACCGTCACGGTCGCGCCGGGCACGACCTCCTTATTGGGATTCGTAATCACGCCGCCGATGGCGCCCGTCACAGTGGACTGCGCCATCACCGCCAGCGCGCTCAGCGCGACGAGCAAGAGGGCTGCGAGCGAGAACCGTAGAAATTTAAGC
>DASYML010000207.1:0-8211 GCA_036009045.1 Pyrinomonadaceae bacterium | reverse complement strand
GTCGCACCTCAATATTGAGGTGCGACCCCTTCAGGGTCGGCATGTGTGGTGGCGCTAGTACCGTGGGCGCTGCCCCCGGCTCTCACAGGTTGCCCTTTCAGGGCACAGACGGCTTCCCAGAATTCAGGCTCAGGACTCAGGACTTAGGACTCTTGACTCCAGACTCTTCCCTACTTTTTGATGAGACGGAGAGTGCCGCTGTAAGAACTGAGGTTGATGGTGGCGTCGCCGGAGCCGTAAGTGCCTATGAGAGCACCGGCGTTGGGGGGTGACGAACTGGGAGTCTTGCCAATCTGTTTGATGGGAAAGCTGGTGTTAATCTCGCCGGAGGTGAAAACCTGCGCGGCCAGTTTGAATGAAGCGCTGCCGGGCAGGGTGAGCGTGATGTCGCCGGAGGTCGTGTTGAAATCGTAATGACCGCCGGGCGCGAGTGCACCCGTCAGGTTCAGTTCGCCGCTGATGGTGCTGGCTTCGACGCGCGCTGGGCCTATGCTTTCGAGCGTCACATCGCCGCTCACGGTCTTGGCCTGTAGAAAGTCGCCCCCGTCAATCGCGCTGACGTTGATGGCCTCGACGCTGCCGCTGATGGTGTTCAAGCGAACGTGGCCTCCGGCATCCCTGAGGGTGACATCGCCGCTATTGCTTTTGGCCTCGACGGCACGCGCGACGCGGCGCAGCGAGACATCGCCGTTGGAAGTATAGGCGCTGGCCTCCGCGACATCTGAAACATCTATGTCGCCCTCCTGCGTCTTGAGTATGACGGTTGCGCCGCGCGGCACTTCCATCTTGACATCGGTCGAGCCGCCACATTCATCCGCCTGCCCGCCGTTTTCATCCGAATCATAAAAGAGCACTTGCAGGCGCGTCGCGGGAGTATTGCCGCCCGTCCCATCTTTGCGGCGCAGTTCGATGCGCTTCTCATCGTTGGTCAGGACGCGGACATCGCGCCGGTCCGAGCCGTGCACGGTGATTGAGCCTGAGAGCACTGAGAGAGAGACGATCACGTTCTGGTCTGCCGCCGCCGTTTGCTCCGAGATGAACGGGCGCACCGCACCCGTGGCTGGCTGAGCGGAGATTTTAGGGGCCACCATCGGCGTGATCTTGATAACGGTCGTCGGTTTTGTCGTCCTGGTCGCTTTGGTCGTTGCGGTCGCTGTCGTCGTCGTCGTGACTTTTGTCGTCTTTGTCTTGACCTCCACTTTGACCTTCGGCTCGACGCGGACCTCGACCATCGGCGCGACGTTCACGACAGCGGGTTTGTCTTTCGCTTTTTGCGCGTGCGCGACCGCATTGCCGCATAAGAGAGCGGCGACGATGGCGGCACACTTAAATAAAGAGTTCGCTTTCATCATGACTAATTTCAGGTCCAAAAATGTTATCTCCGGGCGATGGCTTCCGACTGGCGGTCGGCGATGGCGTTGAGCAAATCAATTTTGCTCTGGTACGCGGAGTAGAGAAATTGCGTCGCCGCAGGGTCGCCGGGCTTGCGGAGCGCGACTGGGCGCGTCGCGGAAATGGCCTGGTTGACCAGCGCCAGATTGCGCTCGTACTCCGTCCGCAGGGTCGGCTGCATCGTCAAACTCGCGTTCGTATCAATCGCCGTGGTCAGAGAGGCGATGGTCTTCAGATAGCTCTTCTCGCCCGGCAACTCCGCCAACGCCGGATTCGCTTCCGGCGTTATGTTCGACGGCAAAGAGTTGTTCATCCTGACCGGCGCTCTCTGAGATTTATGATTAACCGCAAGATACTGCGCGCCCGTGTTCGATGTGTTACTTCTGCGTATGGGCTTCAACACTTCAGGCGATGAAGCAGTCTTTGGCGCAGGCGATGCTGCGGGCGCAGGCGTCGCATCCGAGACGGTTGGTGCGTTCACTTTCGCAATTGGCCCACCCGACTCGTCGCTGACAATAAAAGGATGTTCTGGACTTACGGTCGCCCGACCAGGATAGCTCCTGTAAACGGTATTGAAGATAAAGCCGAAGGTGACAAGCACGATCAGAGTGGCGAATCCTGCGGCGCGTTGCGTCTTGAACGTGGCGGCGAAAGCGCCGAGCCATGCGCGCCAGCCGGAATCCGCTTGCTGTTGGAAAGACTGTGGCGGCGCGTTTGTTTCCAGCGCGTCCACGGCCTGATTAATCCGCACGCGAAGCTGTTCGCTGGGCACGGGCAGGGCCAACTCCGGGGCGAAGGCGGTATTGAATATCGCCAACTCGCCTTCGGCCTCGCGCACCATCTCGGCGCAGGGCGCGCAAGCGGCGATGTGGCCCGCGACCTGTTCCGTCATTTCGAGAGAGAGTTCGCCATCCAGATAGCTTTGTAAAATTCCCTCATCAAGACAAATTTCTCTCATCGGCTTCCTCCGATTTTGCCGTACAACCTGGCAAATTCTTTTCGCCCACGCGCGATCATGCTGCCCACGTTGGTCTCGTTGACCTGCAAAGTTTCCGCTATCTCACGGTATGACAATCCCTGCTGTTTGAGCAGGAGGCAACTCCGCGTAGGCTCTTTAATTTTCTCCAAAGCGCGCCGCGCTTCCTCTATCTCCAAACGCCGCTCATACTCTTCCTCCGGCGCTGCCGCAAACCAACCGGAGACTTCCGCCTCCCTGGCAAACTGGTCCTCGCGCGCCGTCGCGCGACTCTGGCCGCGCAGGGTATTGCGCGCGACGTTCATCGTGACGCGCAAGAGCCATGCGCGCAAGAGGTCTTCTCCCGGCGTCGAATCAAGGTTTTTATACAATCTGAGAAAGACCTCCTGCGTCACGTCTTCGGCCAGCCCGGCATCTCGCACGAGCGCGCGAGCCGTTCTGAAAACCGCGCGGTGATGGAGCGTAAAAGCCTCATCGAAGCAGAGCGGAGCCGACGACGCGCTCGCCTCGGTCTCGATTTCATTGGGCATAGAGTCCATCAAGGCTCTTGCTGCTTCTCCGCTCATAATCTCTTTAACGCTCTCTACCAGATAAACACCGCACGGGCTTCTTTTGTGGCAAAATTCCTGGTCCACTCAAAGAGGACCGCTGGCCCACTCTGGTATTATCTTTGAACGAGCGGGATTTATCAAAACCTCATCAGTTCAACATCGCCTGAGGCCGAAGAGAGACGCAGCAAGCGAGCGCCGCTGCCGAGGCGTCCACGCGCGGAACGCTGCGGGCCGTAGCCATCCCTTTTGACTTCAAGCGGAAAGTCCGTCCTGACATCGCCGCTGCTGGTGGACATCGCCACGTCCGCGTCCAGAGAGGCAGGCATCTTGACGTGAATATCGCCGCTCGCGGTCGAGAACACCAGATTCTCGCTGCCTTCGACCCGCGTCATCTCGACGTTGACATCGCCGCTCGCGGTGCTGGCCTTGACGGCCCCGACGACATCCTTCACCTGCATTGTACCACTGGCCGTATTGGCGTTGATAAACCCGTTCACGTCCTGCACCATGACATCGCCGCTCGCGGTATTGATGTGCAGGCGGCCCGTCACGCCGTTGACGTTGACGTTGCCGCTGGCGGTCTCTATGTCTTCAAAATTGAAGCTGACGCCGCGCGGGACCTGCACCTCAAAGCGTATGCTCGCGTTGATGCTGCAATGACGGCAGCTTTCATAGCGCGCGTTGAGGTCCACGCGGTTGCCAGCGCTGCGATCTTCCACCTCGACCTTATCCTGGTCGCGGCCCTCTTTATAGGCCGTCACCTGCACCCCTTCGCCGTTATAACCGCTGATGCGTACATCGCCCGACACGTTATGGATACTGATAGAGCCGTTCGGGCCGGGAAAGTAAGTCTTACGAAAATCCTGCGCCGTGGCCGTGGCGAATGAAGCCAGCACGAAGAGCGCCGAGACGAGCGAAAGGCGAAACATTTTGCTTTTCATGATCTTTGATTCCTTTTCAAAAATTTGAAATTTCCCGCGAGCCGCTTTCAAAACCACTCGATTTCGCTCGCTCCAGTGTATGAACACCACGCAACGCCCTTTTGTGGCAAATATTTGCGTCAACACATTTTTGGTCCTTGCGCGCTACCGCTCACGCCTTGCATATTGTAGTCTGGTAAGCATGACCGAACAGCAAGAATCAAGCCCGAACGCGGCCCTGCGCGACAGCCCATTTATGCGCGCCTGCCGCCGCGAGCCTGTGCCTTACACGCCCATCTGGCTCATGCGCCAGGCCGGAAGATACATGCGCGAATATAGAGAGTTGCGCGCGCGCACTTCATTTCTGGACCTCTGTAAGACTCCCGCACTGGCGGCGGAAGTGACCGTCACAGCCGCAGAGCGGCTCGGCGTTGACGCGGCCATCATCTTCTCAGACATCCTCGTGGTGATAGAGCCGATGGGACTGGACCTGGAATTCACCAAAGGCGAAGGCCCGGCCATCCATAACCCCGTGCGCTCCGGCGAAGATGTCAAACGCCTGCGCGAAGTGGAGAATCTGGACTCTCTGGACTTCGTCTTCGAGGCGATACGACAGACGCGCCGCGCGCTGCCGTCGGCTCTTCCCCTGATAGGCTTCGCGGGAGCGCCCTTCACGCTCGCTTCCTACATCATCGAAGGCGGCGGCTCGAAAAACTACATCCACACGAAACGATTGATGTATACGGACGGCGGCGCGTGGCACGACATGATGTCGCTCATCTCGCGCGCGCTGGTCCAATATCTCAACCGGCAGGTAGAAGCGGGCGCGCAAGCCCTTCAACTCTTCGATTCATGGGTCGGCTGCCTGAGCACCGACGATTATAGAGAGTACGTGCTGCCGCACACGCGCAGCGTCATCCGTGGCATCAAGGGCGGCACGCCCGTCATACATTTCGGGACGGGCACGACCGCGCTGCTCGAATTGATGCGCGAGGCGGGAGGCGATGTCATCGGCCTGGACTGGCGCGTGGACCTGGGCGAAACATGGGACAGGCTCGGCGACGTGGCCGTGATGGGCAACATGGACCCGGTCGCGCTCTTCGCCGGAGTCTCACACGTCCGCGCGCAGGCCCAACACATCCTCGCACGCGCCGCCGCGCGCCCCGGCCACATCTTCAACCTGGGCCACGGCATTCTCCCGGAAACTCCCGTCGAGAACGTCATCGCCCTCGTTGAAGCCGTCCATGAGATGAGCGTGAAAGGCAGAGGCTGGAGGCTGGAGACTGGAGGCTGTTAAAAGACAACTGTCCTTCACCAGCCGCTAGTCTCTCGAAAAACTATGGACCAACCTTATGATGCTATCTTGATCGTCTCTTTCGGCGGGCCGGAGGGGATGGATGAAGTGATACCGTTTCTGGAAAACGTGCTGCGCGGGAGAAATGTGCCGTGCGAGCGGATGATGGCGGTGGCCCATCACTATGAACTGTTCGGAGGCGTCAGTCCGATTAACGCGCAGAACCGGGCTTTAATCTCCGCTTTGAAAAACGAGTTGGAGATTAATGGACCAGCATTGCCCGTCTACTGGGGCAATCGTAACTGGCATCCGTTGCTGGCGGATACGCTCCGCCGGATGGAGTCGGACGGCATCCGTCACGCGCTCGCCTTCGTCACGTCCGCCTACAGTTCATATTCCGGCTGTCGCCAGTACCGCGAAGACATCGAACGCGCTCGCGGCGAAGTTGGCCCAACCGCCACGCGCGTTGACAAGCTGCGCGTCTTTTATAATCATCCCGGATTTATCGGACCAATTATCGAAAACCTCCGCGCCGCTCTGGAACAGATACCCTTGGAGAGACGCGAACGCGCGCAGATAGCTTTCACCGCGCACAGCATCCCCGCCTCTATGGCCGTGAACTGCGATTACGAGACACAGCTTCTTGAGACTTGCCAGCTTGTCTCGGATGGTTTGGGACGAGAGCGCTGGCGGCTCGTCTTTCAGAGTCGCAGCGGACCACCGGGCCAGCCCTGGCTCGGCCCGGACATCTGCGATCACATACGCGAGTTGAAAGAAGGGGGGACGAGCGATCTAGTCATCGCGCCCGTCGGCTTTATCTCCGATCACATGGAAGTCATCTATGACCTGGACACTGAGGCGCGCGTTCTCTGCGAAGAGATTGGGATGAACATGGTCCGCGCCGCCACTGTCGGGACGCACCCCGCCTTCATCAAGATGATTCGGGAATTGATTATGGAACACACGACTCCCGGCACGCCCCGCCGCTTTCTGGGCACGCGCGGTCCGAGCCATGACGTGTGCCCGGTAGACTGTTGCCTGATGGGTACAAGAGCAATCGTTAAATAGGAATGACGGAGTGACGTTTCAGCGGGTCTTGAGTAAGTATGAAAGTACTATCCACCACAGAGACACAGAGGACATAGAGGACGCACAGAGTTAATTGAATCAACTTCTCTGTGCGTCCTCTGTGCGCTCTGTGTCTCTGTGGTGAATGCGACTATCCCCAACACTCAAGCACAGATCAACCCATGGGTTTTCCAGTATGAAAATTCTGATTATCGGCGGAACGGTCTTTCTCGGTCGGCATCTGGTCGAGGCCGCGTTGGCGCGCGCTCATGAAGTCACGCTTTTCAATCGCGGGCAGCGCCATCCAGAGTTATTTCCAGAAGTGGAAAGGCTGCGCGGTGATCGCACGGGCGAGATGGAAGCTCTGCGCGGCAGGCGTTGGGATGCCGTGATAGATACCTGCGGCTATGTGCCGGGCGTCGTGCGCGCATCGGCTGAATTGCTCGCGGGGTCTGTCGAACACTACACTTTTATATCGAGCATCTCCGTCTATGGCGATGCCACCGGGAGCGTCATAGACGAAAGCACGCCGGTCAATATCCTGACAGAGAAACAGGTCCGGGATGCCGCTTTGATTAAGCCTGCTGGTCCAATTATCGCCGCCAATTATGGGGAGATGTACGGCGGGCTGAAGGCACTCTGCGAGCGTGCGGCGGAAGAAGAGATGGACGGACGCGTGCTCAACGTGCGCGCGGGGTTGATTGTTGGCCCACACGATTACAGCGACCGCTTTACCTATTGGCCCACGCGCCTCTCGCGCGGCGGCGAAGTGCTCGCGCCGGGCCAGCCCCTGAGTCTCAAACAGATGATTGACGTGCGTGATTTATCGGAATGGATCGTGCGTATGATTGAGATGCGCGGGACGGGCACGTTCAACGCTACCGGGCCGGACCATGAATTGACGATGGAAGGCGTGCTGGATGAATGTTGCAGGGCGATTGGCAGCGATGCTCGCCTGACGTGGGTGAGCGACGATTTTCTGCTCGAAGCGGGAGTCGCGCCCTGGACCGAAATGCCTTTATGGATGCCCGCGAAATATTCGCTCCCGGCTTTTTCCAGGACCAATTGTGAGAAAGCCATCGCGGCTGGCCTCACCTTTCGCCCACTGGCCCAAACCGCAAGAGAGACCCTCGCATGGGATACAACAAGACCAGCAAATTCCGAGCGCCTCGCTGGCCTGCAAGCCGACAAAGAATCTCAACTACTGCAACTCTGGCACAAGGACAGTAAGGATAAAATGCAAGGATGAATAATGAATGATGAATGATAAAAGCAGAGCTCATCGTCTTGAATAGCCACTCTCTCATCCTTCATCCTTGCTCTTAGCGTTATCATGAAACAGGACCAAAAAAGTGTACGGCGAGTGGTTGTCATCGGCGGCGGCATCAGCGGCCTGGCGGCGGCGCATCATCTTTTGGAGAGCAGTCGGGCGACGAATGGCAAGCTGGAACTTCTTCTGCTCGAAGCTAGTCCGAGGCTCGGCGGCGTCATTCACACACACCGGCGTGAAGGCTTTCTGCTCGAAGCAGGGCCGGATACTTTCATTTCGGAAAAGCCGGAAGCCGTCAGTCTCGCGCAACGCATCGGCCTCGCCTCGCGCCTGATTGAAACCAACGTTGAGCATCGCAGGAGTTTTATCGTGCGCGGCAGTCGGCTGCATCCCGTGCCGGAAGGCTTTCAATTGCTCGCGCCTTCGCGCCTCTGGCCTTTTGCGACGACGACGATTTTCAGTTGGAGCGGCAAGGCGCGGATGGCGCTGGACCTTTTATTACCGAAGCGCGCGGGCGCGAATGGCAGCGACGATGAGAGCCTGGCCCAATTCGTGAGACGCAGGCTTGGACGTGAAGCGCTTGAACGCATGGCCCAACCGATGGTCGGCGGCATCTACACGGCTGACCCGGAACAGTTGAGCCTGCGCGCGACGATGCCGCGCTTTCTTGAGATGGAGCGCCAGCATCGCAGCCTTATCTGGGCCATGTGGAAACAGGCGCGAAGGCAGAGCGCAACGCT
>DASYML010000206.1:0-13230 GCA_036009045.1 Pyrinomonadaceae bacterium | reverse complement strand
GTCTTTCCCGCGACCGTCTGGTAAGGATCATAAGCCTTCTTGCCGGACCCGTAATTGACAGAGCCGATCATCCCCGGCACGATTCTTTGCAGAGCACCGCTCCCCATGTTGAGGTGACGGCGGACCTCTCTCTTGAATTGAATGTCTTCCTGCGGCGTGCGCGGCAGGTGCGGCACGAGCAGGTCTCCGCCGTTGGCGATGGCCGACGTGAGAGAGGCGAGTTGAATCGCCGTCACTTCAAAATCATCTCCGTGCGAGCACATGTGGTTGACGGCCCAGCCGGATTTGTAAGCAGGCACGCGCCCCGTATATTCGTTGGCGTGATTGATACCAGTTCGTTCGCCGAGACCCAACTGGCGCGCGTAGTTGACCATCCGCTCAAACCCTACCTGACCGCCGACGTTCTGGAAGAAGCCGTTGTTGGAATAGGCGAGCGCATCCGTCAGTTCCAATTTATAATTGACGTTCGAGACGTTGACCGTCTCAGGGCTGATGACGTTCTCGGAAAGTCCGGCCAGCCCCGTCACCAGTTTGATGGTCGAGCAGGGCTTGAAGCCGCGACGCAGCGCCCATTCCTGATTGACGATGGAATAGACTCTGCCATTCTTCGGATTCATCACGACGACCGTCCCGATATGATTGCCGAGCGCCGCGACCGCCGCGCGCCTCACTTCCAGGTCCTCGCCCGTCGCATCGTCTTTGAGAACGTTCGAGGCCACCTCGTCGCGCATCGCCTGCTCTAAAGCACGCTGGCGCGCAATCGCCGCGCGTCTGGCTTCCTCCGCGCGACGCCGTGCCTCTTCGAGTTCGCGCCTGCGTTCCGCCGCGAGCCGCGCCGCTTCCGCCTGTCGCTCGCGGCGCGAGAGCCTGCGCCCGCCACGGCTGCTGTCGCGCTCTTCGTCTCTCGCCGCGCGACGGTCCCTGGCCGAACTCCTGTCCCTCCCGCGACCATGCTCAGCACGCGCGTCCCTTTCATCCCGCTCTCGCCTCTTCCTATCGGCGCGGGACTCTCTCTGATTGTTATCACGCGCGTTGCGGTCATGCTTTCTCTCCTCGCGCGCGTTCTTTCTGGAGGCGGGCGCAGATGCGCCGCGTTTCCCCTTGGCCCAACCTGTGGCCGGACCAGAAATGGCTGTGATGGTGATGAAGAGGAGGAAGGTGAGCGCGAGACGCGCCGTCGGGAAAGGGGAACGTACTGCTTTATGGGTCATAAGGTCGGCCTCGTTTTAAATATTTTAGGGGTTGTGCCTCTCGGATTCGCTCTTGAGAGACGCACACAGGGGATGTCCGGCTCTTGGATGCGACATCGCCGCTATTGGTTCGCGCCGGGCGCGCGTTGGGCCAATGCGGCCTGCGCCTCTTACGCTCTGGAAATTTGAAGGCTTGAGAGTCTCTTTCAAAATACTCTTCCGGCTATCTCAGTTTTCTTCACGTCTTCGGTCTGTTACGGTTGGCGGGAGAATTCCCTTAGGTGGTCTCGGGGAGTTGCTTTGAGACCGTTCTGAACTATAACATCAGAGACGGGTCAGGGCAACAACTAAAACGGGTCTAAGGTTTAACGTTTGAGGTTTAAGGTTTCGGATGAGGAGCGAAGGGAAACTCTAAACCTTGAGACTGAAACCTCTTAAGAGGCTTAACCAGCGTGCAATTCATCAACAGCTTTCGCGTGCGGCTCCTGCTGGTTCTCGCCGCGCTGCTCATCGCGATGCTCGGCGTGCAGTATTATCTGAACGTGCTCGCAGAGCGCAACAACGCGCGCGTCGTCGCGGAGCAGGAGCAGGCGCTTGCCGCCGGAGTCGAAATCGGCGTCAAGAGCATCTCCACGCCCGACCGTCTCATAGAACTGCGCGCCAACGCCAACCAACCACTACTCAACGAAGGGGCCGGGCGCGTCACGAACATTCTGACGGTTGACAGCGACTGGCAGATTCAAGACAGCCTTGACCCCGCATACTTACCGAAGGAGAACGCCGACGGCACATACCAGTATTTTCATTTGCGAGATGTGACGACGCTGCCGCCGCTCGTCAACGGGGGGCAGTTGGTGGTTGACCCGGCGCAGTTGCCGCCTTCCGCGCGCAATGCCGCACAGACACGCGCCGGAGCGCCGCGCGCGTTTCCCTTCCCGGTTGATACGGTCCAGGGACGCTGGTATGTCTTCGTCTCTCTAGGCCGGGCCAGGGCGACGACGGGGATGTGGAATCGTCAGGCCGCGCGCCCGCTTCTCTATACGCTGGCGGTCCTGCTCGTCGCCATCTTCGTCGCGGCGCTGCTGGTCTGGCGTTTCACACGCCCGATTGAGGACCTATCTGCGGCGGCGCGCAGGGTCGCGGCGGGCGATTTCGACTTTCACGTTCCGGCGGCGGAACGCAACGACGAGGTGGGCCAACTCGCGCGCGTCTTTAACGAGATGATTAACAGGCTCGCGCGCACGCGCGAACTCGAAGCGCAATTGCATCAAGCGGAGCAATCGGCGGTCGTGGGCCGTCTCGCCTCCGCCATCGCGCACGAGATACGAAACCCGCTCAACTATATCAACCTGACGTTGGACCACCTGCGCTCCGCGCTGGCCCCTGAAGACCCGAAGAAGCGCGAGACCTTCGAGCGGCTGGCGGTCCAGTTGAAGACGGAAGTGGGACGCATCAATCGTCACATCTCGGACTTTCTCAACTACTCAAGGCCCGCGAGGTTGGAGTTGCAACCGCTGGACCTGCGCGCAGAGATAGACGACGCGCTGCGCCTCGTAGAAGTCCAGGCATCCGAGAGCAACATTAAAATGGAGGTCAAGACCGCAGGCGAAATTCCTCCAGCCCTCGGAGATGCGGAATCCTTACGCTCCGTCTTTACCAACCTCTTTCTCAACGCGGTGCAGGCGATAAACGGCGACGGCGGGCAACTGACCATCACGCTCGCGGCGGAAGAAGCGAATCAGCGAGCCCGCGTTGACATCACTGATACCGGACCGGGAATCCCGCCCGAACATATCTCCAAAGTCTTCGAGCCGTACTTTTCGACCAAGGAGACGGGGACGGGCCTCGGTCTCGCCATCGTCAAAAAAGCGATAGACGATCATGGCGGCACTATTACCGTTACATCCAAACAGGGCACGGGCACGACCTTTACGATTACATTACCGACCGAACGAAAGGATGAAGGATGAAGAGTCAGGAGTCTCGGAGTCAGAAGTCAGGGGTCACAAACAAAAGCTAAAGACAGCTTCTTGCTTTTGACTCCTGACTCCGAGACTCCTGACTTCCCTTCGCAATTTTATGGCACGCAAAAGCATACTCGTAGTTGATGATGAAAAGTCGCAGCGCGAAATCTTAGAGATGATTCTGTCTGGCGAGGGCTACGACGTGACGACCGCATCTTCGGGTGAGGCGGCGCTCAAGTTTGCCAAGGACAGGCGTTTCGATCTGGCGCTCACCGACCTCAAGATGACGGGGATGGACGGCATCGAACTTTTGCAACACCTGCTCGCGCAGGATTCGTCCATCATCGTGATTCTGCTGACGGCGCACGGTTCGATTGATTCCGCGAAGGAGGCTCTCCGGCGCGGCGCGTTCGACTATTTGCAGAAGCCTTATGAACGCGACACGCTGCTCGATACCATCCGTCGCGCGCTCGCCAAACTCGACGCGCTCGACGTTGAAATCATCTCTGCCTCTGCGGAAATGGAGGCCGTCAAGAAGATGATTTTGAAGGTCGCGCGCTCGAACTCGACGGTCCTCATTCGCGGCGAATCCGGCACGGGCAAGGAACTCATCGCGCGCGCCATTCATAATCAAAGCCCGCGCTCGGCGGAGATGTTCCAGGCCGTCAACTGCGCCGCCATCAATGAAAACCTTTTGGAGTCGGAATTGTTCGGCCACGAGAAAGGCTCCTTCACGGGCGCGCACGCGGAGAAGAAGGGTCTCTTTGAAGTCGCGGACAGGGGCACGCTCTTTCTAGACGAGATTGCCGAACTCGACATAGGCATGCAGGCCAAACTTTTGCGCGCGCTGCAAGAGCGAGAGATAAGACGCGTCGGCGGCACGCGCGCGATTAAGATTGACGTGCGTGTTGTCGCCGCGACCAACAGGGATTTGCGCGCGATGGTCCAGGACGGCAGGTTCAGAGACGATCTCTATTACCGAATCAACGTCCTCTCGGTTGACGTGCCTCCCTTGCGCGAGCGGCGCGACGACATCCCCGTGCTCATCAATTATTTTTTGAAGAAGCACACGCGCAATACTTCCAGGCTCGTGCGCGGGCTGACGCCGGAGACGAGGCGCTTGCTGATGGACTACAGTTGGCCCGGCAATGTGCGCCAACTCGAATCCGCCATCGAACGCGCGATACTGCTCGCGGAAAGCGACCTCATCATGCCGGAAGATTTGCCGCTCGAAGTCCGGCAGGAGGCGCAGCCCGCAGCCGAAGGCGCGTTCAAACTGCCGCCCGAAGGCATCTCCTTTGAAACGGTCGAGCGCGATCTCATCACGCAGGCGATGGAACAGACGGACTATAACATCACCAAGTCGGCCAAACTGCTCGGCCTGACCTTCCGCACCCTGCAATATCGCCTCGAAAAGTTCGGCATCAAACGACCCGAGAAAGAAAGGGAGGAATGACGAATTGCAGATTGCGGATTGCGGAATTAACAATCAATTATCTTTTCAATCCGCATTCTCTTTTCAATCCACAATCCACAATCCGCAATCCGCATTGCTTTTATGAGTGTGCTTCAAATCCTGAGTCTGGCGCTGGGTTCGGCCTGGACATCGGGTATTAACCTGTATGCGACGGTGGCGGTGCTGGGACTCTTGCAGCACTTCGGGTTGGCGCGTCTGCCGGGCGGGCTGCACGTTCTGGACAACTGGCTCATCATAGGCATCGCGGCGCTGCTTTACACGATCGAATTTGTCGCGGATAAGATTCCGTATGTGGACACGGTGTGGGATGTGCTCCACACGTTCATACGAGTTCCGGCGGGCGCGTTGATAGCGCTCTCCGCGACCACGGAGTTGAACCCGGCGGTGCAGGTCCTGGCGCTCTTGCTGGGCGGAGGGCTGGCGCTCTCGACGCATGGCACGAAGGCGACTATCCGGGCGGCTGCCAACGCCAGCCCTGAGCCTGTCTCAAATTGGATACTCTCAATTGTGGAAGACATCTTCGCGTTCGGCGCGGCGGTGCTCGCGGTCCTGCATCCGACCGTCATCATCGTAGTCATCCTAATCTTTCTCTTAATCCTGGCATGGATACTGCCGAAGGTCCTGCGCCGCATCCGTCGCCTCTTCGCGTCCGCGCGCAATTTATTGAAGGGCCGTCGCGTGACCGCTTAAGGATAAAGCGGAGCGTTCAAAGGACGCGCAAGGCGCATGCGCGCCCATCGTTCAAGAGTCAGGTCTTAAATATAATTCGGAGGTGACTTATGAGGCTCTTCCTAACTTCTCTTTTAATCATGGCCGCGCTGGTGTGCGCCGCCTGCTCATCGCAACGGCCCGATACGGCGCAGAGCACCGGCCCAGGCTCTACTTCAACCAGTCAGGCCGGGGGACAGTCCGGGGCGATGGCTCCTTCCGAACGAGCAACAACCGCTTCATCCGACGCCAAGTCGTCTGCCGGAATGGATCAGGAACACGCGACCAATTATGATTATCAAAAGGTGAGCGAGAAGCAGCCATCCATCCCACAGACGGATGCCGAGCGCGCCGCTGCCATCGCCGCCGGGCGCAAGATTATCAGCAACGCCACCCTCAACCTTGAGTTGAGCGACCCGGCGGATGGTCAACGCAAAACCGCGCGCATCGCCATCGCTCACGGCGGCTTCGTCGTCAATTCCGATGTCAGCCATCGAGACAACGAGGACCAGACCAAGCCTGAGTTGACCGTCAACATCACCGTGCGCGTGCCTGCGGACCAGTTCGACGCGGCGGTGGAAGAAATCAAGGGCCTCGCCAGCCGCGTTCGTCAGGATAAGGTGACGGGACAGGACGTGACGGAGGAATTCTACGACCTCGAAGCACGCATCAAGGCCAAGCGCGCGCTCGAAGCCCAGTTCATGGAGATTATGAAACAGGCGCACACCGTCGCGGACGCGCTACAGGTCCAGACTCAACTAGCGGAGGTCCGTACGGAGATAGAGCGGCTCGAAGGTCGGCGTCGCTATCTGGAAAACCAGTCGAGCCTCTCGACCATCAACGTCACGATGTCCACGCCCGCCCTCCTCGTCAACACCAACTCGACGGGTTTCTTTCATCAGGTCAAGCGCGCCTTCGGCAGCGGCGTAGACATAGGCGCTGGCATCACGCTCTTTATCATCGAAGCGGTGCTCGCGCTGCTTCCGGTCGCGCTCCTCATCTTTCTCCCGCTCGGATTGCTCATACGCTACGTGGTCCGGCGCAACCGGCGCTTGCAACTGGCGCGCAGTTTGGTCCAGGATGAGGACCAGCCCGTTCCACAGGCAAGATGATTTAGAGGACCATTTATGCGGAGACTACTTCTCGTTTCGATTATTTCATGCTTCGTCTTCGGCCTCACACTCGCGGGCTGCGCTCACGTCGAGACGACAACGACGAATGCGCCCGTCGCCATCAACAGTCCGGCGGCTTCCCCCGCCGCGAACAGCGGGAAGATTTCGTCCACGGATGTCGTCAAGGCGAGCGCCGCGCCGTTGGAGATGGCTGCGGGCGGGGCGGCGATGGTCTCCGTTAAGATAGAGGTTAAAGAGGGCTATCACATCAACGCCAACCCGCCGACCTTCCCATATTTGAAGGCGACGGAAGTGAGCGTCGAAGCGGGCGAAGGATTGACCGCGAGCCAACCATCCTATCCGCCTTCGGTGACGCGCACCTTCGCCTTCGCGGAGAAACCGCTCGCCGTCTATGAGGGCGCCACGGAGATTAAGCTGCCGCTCAAGGCTGCGGCGACGGCGGCGAAGGGCGCGCGCACGCTCCCCTTGAGATTGCGTGTCCAGGCTTGCGACGAGAAGGCATGTTACCCGCCGGGCACACTCAACATCCCGGTCGGGGTAACGATCAAATGAGCATCTGTTGAAGCAACTACTCATCGAGCGCGGGTGGGTTTTCGCGGCGGGAGCGTGTCTCATCTTCGCCGCTGTTTTTCTGGCGCGCGATAATATGAACGCGGCCTTCGTCGCGGCGACGCTCGGCATCGTCGCCTGGTTTCTCAACGTGCGCAATCAACTGAAGCGCACGATCATCCCGGCAGACGATGAAGTTGAAGATGAAGATGAGAGCGAAGATGAGATTAATGATGAAAGCGATAAGATTGAAGATGTGGACGAGAGTTAAAAGATACGCGGCGCTGTCGAGCGTTCTGGTCCTGCTTTTGATGTCCGCTTCGCTGACCTTCGCAGCGCCCGCCGTGTCGGACGAGTCGGAAGTTCGCGGCGTGGTCCAGAGCGTGTTCGAGCAGTTGAAGTCTGGACAGTACGGCGATTTGTACGACCTTTTGCCGAACGCTTCGAGGGCGCGTATCTCGCGCGAGCGGTTCACGAGCATGCTGCAACGGACGCGCAACATGTATGAACTCGAACGCATAGATATCGGCATGGTGCGCACATCCGGCGACCTCGCCGTAGTTGACACGGTCTTTTACGGGCGCGTCCTCCAGCCGATTCAAAGCGAAGGCAAGATCGTCGCGCAGCAATATCTCGTGCGCGAGGACGGCAAATGGCGTGTGGCGACGGGCGACCGCGCGACCGTCAAGCGCTTCCTCGCAAGCAACCCGCGCTTCGCCCAAAAATTTCCGGTCCGCCAGCCGCGCATCTACATCAAACGCGACGGGCAATGGCTGGACATCTCCGCGCTCGCGGCCGGGGCGAGACGCAAGAACAGATAAGCAAAATAATCTTAGAGCAAATCCGCGAACGATAGTTGCGGGCTTTCGTCCGCTTCCTGTTCGGTTGCTTTATGGCGCGGGCGCGAACGGTGCGCGCCGTCGAGGGCTTCGCGGACGGACTGAAGATGAAAACGTATGAGGCGTGGTGTGAGACGAACAGAGGGGATGCGTCCTGTGCGTGCGAGACGGCGCACGGTCGCTTCGCTGACCTGCATGACGGCTGCGAGTTGGCGCGCGGTCAGAAACTCTTCGCGCGTATCAGGCTGTGTGTGTTTGTCATCGCTCATCAAAAGTTGACGCGCTCGCGCGGCGGTTCATCAGGCCCCCGTCACTTGGGCGCTGGCGATAAGGAGAGTGCGACGCGATACACGGCTGCGCCGTCCACCTCTACGTCCTTCGAGACGGGTCCGGCCCCATCAGCTTTGACCGTGATGCGATACTTCGCCGTTTCGGGTGTGAGCCGGAAAACGAAAGAGCCTGTCTCGTTGCTAACCCGGCTCTCAAGCTTTTTCATAGTGCCGTCGGATTGCAGACGGGCGAGTTCGACACGCGCGCCCTGGACGCTGCGTCCCTCGGTATTAAAGACGCTGCCGCGCACGAAGGCCAGCGTGCCTTCATCAATTTTCAGGATGAGCCGGTCGGGCAACTCGCGCGGCTTTCCGGCGCGCACTTCGATGTCCTCAAGCGTGCCGACGCTCAGGCCGGGCTTGCGAAACGTCAGACCGTAAACTCCCGGCGCGAGTCCCGTCAGGATAAATTCGCCTTTGTGATTGCTCTCGACGCGCGTCACCTCGCGCTCGCCCTGGCGCGCGATGACTACGACGCCCGACACGCCTCCGCCGCTCTCCGCGCGCACCTTCCCTTTGATGCCGCCCGTCGTCAGAGTATTCTTCTGCGCGAAGCCGCTCGTCGCCAGCAAGATGAGGAACATGCAAAAAAACACGCACGCGACTTGAAATCTCTTCATAACCTTTTGATTCTCTAAACCGTGTGTGAAAGACCTTTCGGGAAAGCCCTCGATGGCTCTGAGTAATGATATTATAACACGCGGGCCGTGCCGCATAGACAGGACCGCACAGGCCCTTCGAGGTTGATGCCCACACCAGGCTGCGTGTTGCCCTTCGCCAAACTTCGGTAGTGAGTTAGCTTAATCTTGAGTGTATGTGATGGTGAGATTCACCACAGAGACACAGAGGACGCACAGAGATAAGCATATAAGCTCTGTGCTGACTCTGTGCGCTCTGTGTCTGCGGTGGTGAACTCCTCTTTCATACTCTCTCAACTTAAATTGACCTACTACTCAAACTTCTGGCGAAAGCCGACGCAACTTCTTATAATCATTTCGTCATCATAGCTCTCTTCCGGCCCGTCAAAAGTTATGCCCGTACCTGTTCAACATCTGCGCCGCGCCCTTCGCCTTCTACGCTGCTTCGTGCTCCTGCTCGGAGCCTTCGCCGTAGGAATACTGGCACCCGCCGCTGCGACGGCGCAGGGACAGGACCAGAATCCGACGAACGCGCAACGCCCGCGCCGCGTCACGCCGCCGGACCCGCAGGGCGAGCCTGATGAAGTCATACGCGTGGACACGGACCTCGTGCCCGTGGATGTCACCGTGACGGATGCTGAAGGGCAACCCGTGCGCAACCTGCGCCAGGAAGACTTCAAGCTTTACGAGGACGGAAAGGAACGCCCCATCTCTTTCTTCAACGTCGAAAAGAGGAGCGGGATGGAGCGTCCGGTCGCCATCGTCTTCACGCTCGATGTTTCAGGCAGCATGACCGGCGAAGAGATGGTCCGGCTGCGCGGCGCATTGCAGGCTTTTTCCAGGCAACTCTCCGAGCACGCGACGCTCTATGCCGTGATGACGTTCGGGATGAACGTCAAGACGCTTCAGAACTTCACCAGCGACACGCAGAAATTGGACAAGGCTTTCGAGCGATTGGCGCGCGAGCCGAACGGACTTTCAACGCACACTTACGATGCGGTTGACGATGCGATCAGACTGCTCGTGCGCCATGCGCCGCGCACGCGCGAGCGCCGCTTGATGAAGCGCGCGGTGGTGGTCGTGACGGACGGCTTTCCCGTCGGCGATACGGTTTCCGCGCAGACCGTCATAGAGCGCGCCAACGCTGCGGACGTGAGCATCTACACCGTCACGCTGCCCTCTTATTCGAGACTGCTGGCCTCAACCGAGCGCACGCCCTTGCCGACCCCGCTCGATGTCAGCGGCCTCACCGAAAAGACAGGGGGAACCAGCGTCTATGCCAACGACAGGGATTATCAACCACTCTTTCGCGCGCTCGCGGAGGAGGTCACAAACGCCTACGTGATAGCCTTTTATCCAACGGATGAGAAACGCCGGGACGGTCAATTCCACACCATCCGTATCGAAGCTCCACACGGCCTGACCATCCGCCAGAGCCGCCCCGGATACAAAAGCAGTGATAAGTGACAAGCAGGAAGAAGAAGTGATGAGTAATAAGAGATATGCTTTTTCTCATCACTCATGACTGATCACTCATCACTTGTCTTTAACTCGTCACTTATCACTCGTCACTTGGCACTGCCTTTAAAAATCCTCATCTTCATCGTCGTCGTCAAGGTCGTCGTCTTCGACGATGTCCAGTTCGACGGGATCGAGTCCGACTAATTCAAGGTCTGTCCCGCACTCTTCGCACGAGACGGTATCGCCTTTGTCCGCATCCGTATCAACGTGAACATCGGCATCGCATTCGGGGCATGTTCCGGTCGGCACTTTCCTTATACCTCCACGTTCCTTGTTGGACGGCAGTGGCGCTAGTCCCGCTCGTTCCTTGGGAGAGACCTCTACCTCTATTTTTACTTGAACAGCCGTCAATCTAACCGCGCGCGCAGGATTTTGCAACACCCTTTTTGCAATCAAACTTTACTGGTCCTGTCTCGCGTCCAGAGCCGCCAACGCCTTGAGTCTCTGCCCGGCCTCCAACGCCTCTGAACTGCGCGGGTAGCGACGCAGAATTTCGCGCCAGCTTTGGCCGTCATAATGAAATCGCCTGGCCTCGCGCGCGAAGACGAAAGCGATGCCCTGCTTGCGATAGCGGTCCAGCCCGTTGTAATTCAGGAAATAACTGTAGAGCGGAGCGCCGCCCGCCAGCATCTCACGCTCGTCGAGCCGCCTCCGGGCCTCGCGCGAGAGATTCTCTGCGGCCTCTTCCGCCGCCGCGCCGTACAGCAAGAGGACCGCCGGGCGCAGGGGCGATCTGCCGTACAGGTCCAGAAAAATGCGCGCCCGCGCGACCCTGTCAAAATTATCCGAGCCGCGTATCAACCGCAGCAGTCTCTCATCATCACCCGCACGCGCGTTTGAGGCGACCGCCTCGCTCTGCAACCAACCGCCGATGCGCCGCGTGACCATCACCCTGTAAAACACCAGCCCGTCGGGCGCGCGCTTCCAACCTGCGAACGTGACCGCGCGCCCACGGCTCAAACGTTGAAGCAAATTGGCAGAGAGGTCCGGCGCATCACGTAAAACAGCCAGTCTCTCATCCACGACGACGACCGCCGCCGCCGCTGCTGCTGTCGCGCGCTCGCCCGCACGCGCCGCGCGCCGTTTTTGAGCGTGGATATTCTGGACCAGTAAAGCAGGACAGGCTGTGATTAATAAAGTGAGAAAACTCGCTCTGATGAACATCGCTAAATGAGATTCGGCGGGTCTCTTGAACATAGTCCGACCTCCTTCAAAAGTTAGGGTGGAGGTTGACTGTTGGCGACATGCTCGCCGGGGGCCTTTTGGTTGCGCGCGCGGGTGTTGTTTAGCGGGACGCGCGGCGGCGAGTCGCAGGCGAAGTCCGGGACATTTTGATGCGGGCCTCTGCGGCGAGAATACGCCCCTGAGTGCCCGCGTGATGAAAATGACAGATGGCGAGTGCGAGTGCGTCCGCCGCGTCATGCGGTTCGGGCACAGCGCCGAGCGAGAGCAGCACGCGGACCATCTCCTGCACCTGATGCTTTTCGGCGTTGCCATAGCCGACGACCGTCTGCTTGACCAGTCGCGGGCTGTACTCCGAAATCTCTAATGAAACGCGCTCGGCGGCGAGCAGAGCCACCCCGCGCACCTGTCCGAGTTTGAGCGCGACCTTCACGTTGTTGGCATAGAAAGCCTCTTCGATGGCGCAGGCATCCGGCTTCAAACGCTCTATCACCGCTTCCAGACCCACGTATATTTTCAAAAGTCGCGCCGG
This sequence comes from Pyrinomonadaceae bacterium, assembly GCA_036009045.1. GTDB lineage: Bacteria > Acidobacteriota > Blastocatellia > Pyrinomonadales > Pyrinomonadaceae > DASYML01. Next base: position 1,168 of record DASYML010000206.1, on the reverse strand, counting down.
AAATTTCTCGCGCGGGCTGGCCTTCACCGTCCCGTATTCAACCAGACGATAACGATGCCCGTCGCCCTCGACCACGCCCCAGCCGGTCGTCTCGCTGCCCGGATCAATTCCTAATACACGCATAAGAAAGTAGTGACAAGTGACAGGTGACAAGTTGAAAGATAAGCGATGAGTTATCAACGATGAGTTATCAGCGACCAGTCACACATTTTTGTTGTTTGTCACTTGTCACTCGTCACTGCTTTTCACGCTCCGGCCATGTCCGCTTCGTCAATGTCGAAGTTGGCGGAGACCTTTTGCACGTCGTCATGGTCTTCGAGGGCTTCCATCAGTTTGAGCATCTGGCGCGCGTCATTGCCAGCGAGTTTGACGTAGTTCTGCGGGACCATTTCGACCTCCGCGAGTTGCGGTTCGATGCCAGCGCTCTTGACGGCTGTGAGGACGGCGTCGAAATTTTCGGGCGCGGTGATAATCTCAAAGTTGTCCTGGTCGTCTCTCAAATCCTCCGCGCCCGCGTCCGTCACGATGTCGAAGAGATCGTCTTCGGACTTCACAGATTTATCCACGACGATGTAGCCCTTTTTATCGAAGAGGTAACTGACGGAGCCGGACGCGCCCATGTTGCCGCCGTTCTTGCCGAAGATGTGCCTGATCTCCGCGACGGTGCGGTTGCGATTGTCCGTCATCGAATCAATCATGATGGCGACGCCGCCCGGACCATAACCCTCGTAAGTAATCTCTTCATAGGTGACGCCCTCTTCCGCGCCCGTGCCGCGTTTGATGGCGCGGGCGATGGTGTCGTTGGGCATGTTGGCGGCCTTGGCATCGGAGACGGCCTTACGCAGGCGCGCGTTGGCGGTTTCGTCGCCGCCGCCCGTGCGCGCCGCGACCGTAATCTCTTTAATGAGCTTGGTAAAAACCTTGCCGCGCTTGGCATCGAGCGCGCCTTTTTTGTGTTTGATAGTATGCCACTTGGAGTGTCCAGACATTTTGATGATGTTCCTTGAATAAGTTTTTTTCTAAGTCTTGAGCGGGCTTGGAATATATCACGCGCATTTTACCGCCCGCAACTATGACTACTTCGCTGGTATACCAAATTGCACAATAAAGAAAGTGCAAGCGTGGCAGCGTCCGGCTCCAAGTGTATCAACGTTCCTTTGACGGCCTC
>DASYML010000205.1:0-41697 GCA_036009045.1 Pyrinomonadaceae bacterium | reverse complement strand
GTCAGGAGTCAAAATATTAAACTTCTTGACTCCTGACTCACGACTCCTGACTTATGACTCCTGACTCTCTTTGGGTTGGTCGTGGAGGGTCATCAGTTTTCTGATTTCAAAGGTTCGCACGCTGGCGGGGGTGCGGACCGTGACTTCATCGCCTTCCTCTTTGCCCATCAGGCTTTTGCCGACGGGCGAGGTGGTCGAGATGAGTCCGTTCTGCGGGTCGCTCTCTTCGGGGGTGACGAGGCGGTAGGTCACTTCTTCCTCGCGTTCGCCGTCATAAAGGACGAGCGTAGAGCCGTAGGCGGCCCTGTCGTGCGGGACTTTCGAGATGTCTATGGAGGCGATCTCGCTGACGCGCTGGCGCAATTCGCTAATCCGCGCCTTGACGAAATTCTGGCGGTCGAGCGCCGCGCGGTATTCCGCGTTCTCGCGCAGGTCTCCGAATTCCAGCGCGCGTTTAATCTCCTTCGGCAGATGCACGCGCAATTCCGACTCCAATTCGTCCAACTCTGCCTGCAATCTTTGCTTAATCTCTTGGGTCAACTTCTTATGCTCCACTACCATCAAGCGTTTCCGATGAACTACAATACATCCAAACACGACCTGTAATAAAGTTAAAAGTGAGCCTGTGCGCTTTAAAGCGACATCTCCTGCGGTCTTTTAGTTACGCTTTTCCCGGTCCAGATTATGATGAGAGGCTTCGTCGGGCGCGCCGAAGGAGATGCCGGTGTCGCGCGCCGTGCGTACGAGTTGACTGTCGGGCAGCACCGTCTTGAGATTGGCGATGGCGCTTGAGAGCGGGACCGTGATGATGTTAGAGGCATGCAGCGCGACCATCACGCCATGCTCGCCAGCCATCAACGCACGCACCGCGCACGCGCCGTAGTTGGTGGCGAGCAGCCGGTCGAAGGCGTTGGGCGAGCCGCCCCGCTGCAAGTGGCCCAGCACGACGCAACGCGTCTCCTTGCCCGTCAATTTTTCCAACTCTCTCTGACAATGAAACCCGACTCCGCCGAGGCGCGGCGTGTGCGCCTTATCGCCCGGCTGCTGGTAGATGATTTCGCGTCCGGCCTCGCACGCGCCCTCTGCTGCGACGATGATGCTGAACCGCGAGCCGCTACGCTCACGCTCCGCTATCTTCGCGGCGACGGATTTCATGTCGAAGGGAATTTCAGGAATGAGAATCACGTCCGCGCCGCCCGCGATGCCTGAATGCAGCGCGATCCATCCGGCGTGGCGTCCCATCACTTCGAGAATCATCACGCGGTCGTGCGATTCGGCGGTCGTGTGCAGGCGGTCGAGCGCTTCCGTCGCGATGTCCAGCGCCGTCACGAAGCCGAAGGTCAATTCCGTGCAGGCGAGGTCGTTGTCAATCGTCTTGGGCACACCGACCACCGGAAAGCCGAGCCGGTCAAACTCCGCCGCGATGTCCAGCGTGCCTTCGCCGCCGAGCGCCACCAGCGCGTTTATCTCCAGCCGCTCAAGATTTCGCAGGGCCTCCAGATAGACTTCCTGAGGCTTGACCATCGCTCCCTTCTCACTGTGCTCCACGAAGCGACCGTGATTGCGTGTGCCCAGGATAGTCCCGCCGCGCGGCAAGAGTCCGCGCACATCCAAGGGCGTCAAGTCTCGCATCAGCTTCTCATCCAGCAATCCGTCAAAGCCATCCTCCAAGCCCACGACGCGCAGCCCATACTCTCCAATGGCAGTCTTCACCACCGCGCGAATGACCGCATTCAATCCCGGCGCATCGCCCCCGCCCGTCAAGATACCGATAGTCTTATACATAACAAAACAAGTCACGAGTCTGGAGTCTGGAGTTGTGAGTCAAGAGTCGGAAGAAGGCGCGTAGTTCAAAGTCTCATATTTAAAGTCAAGCTCACTGCCTTTGCTTTTGACTCACGACTCCCGACTCCTTTTTACTGTTTTACTTTTGGCGGCTCATACTGTTCGCCGTAGTCAGGATATTCGCGTGTCACGTATGCGCCGGGCCGTGTGTTTTCCGTGAGCAGCTTGAGGGCGTCGCGCAGGACTGCGCGTTGCAATTCGCGCATGCCCGGACGGCCCAGGCTGTTGCCGATCTTGAAGCCTTTCGGGTAGAGCGAGCGCGGCGGTCGCATCTGCGCGGAGACCTCCGGGCTGACGGTGATTAAAACTGTCGGGATGCCTTTCATCTCAATCTCGCGTTGGACCGCCACGACCGTGCGGTGACAGACATTAGGTCAACCGCCCGTGAGGATGACAGCGTCCGCGCGCGACCCCCTGTCAATCTCGTTGGCAATCTGCGGCGCGGTCCCCTCGTACATCCCCTTCAACTGCATCGTGTATCCCATATAGCCGATATGTTTTCTGGCGATGCCGCCGATAAAGCCTTCGTCCAGAAGGTCGCGCAGCACGTCTATCGGGAAGACAACGTTGATGTCCTGGTCCGCGTCCGTGTGGTCGTAGTGATGATGCGTGACCATCAAATCCGATGACTCGACATCCGGCGCAATCAAGCGATAGCCGAGGTCGCCAAGCTCGTCCGCGATATTAAAAGATTCCTGGTCCTTTTGATGAACGCCGCCCGCCGTCACAATCGCAATCGTGCTCTTCGACAACTCCCGGTCGAACGGCGTGAACGGCACACATTTTCTTGAAAGTGTCATGATTCAAAAAGTCTCAGAGTCTGAGAGTCTGAGAGTCTAGGGTCAAAAGCAAGAACCTGTCTTTGACTCCAGACTCCTGACTCTCAGACTCTAGACTCTCCCTTTATAGCTTGCGCAGCACGTCAAACAAGTCTTCGTTGTCGGGTTGATCTGCGATGTCGTGGATGTCCGCATAGGCGAGTTTGCCGTCCTTATCCACGATGAAGATAGCGCGTTCAGAGATGCCGTCCGATTGACGGTAAGCGCCGTAGAGTCTGGCAACTTCGCCCTTCGGCTCAAAGTCGCTTAAGAGATCATATGTGAGTCCGCCGAGACTCTTGGCCCAGGCGGTATTGCAGGGGACGCTGTCAACGGAGATGCCCAGAACCTGAGCATCATAGCCTTTAAAGCGTTCGAGGTCTGCCTCGTACGCAGGCATCTGCGCCGTTCAGACGGGCGTCCAGGCCAGCGGGTAAAACGCCAGCACGACGTTCTGTTTGCCGCGAAAATCCGAGAGCCGCACCTTCTTGCCCTTTTCCAGGTTGCTCGGCAACTCGAAATCCGGGGCCATGTCTCCTACTTCGGGCATGAGAGATAGTCCTCCTTTTCAAGTTCGATGGTCAACAACTTTTATTGATGCGAATTTCAATGTTAAGCTTACATCTTCGACGAAGCCAATTTCAAGGCTTATCAGAGACTGGTGGTGGTTCAATGTGCCTTGCGTGAGGACGAATGCGGCGTTCACGACAGAGACACAGCGCGCACAGAGTCAGCACAGAGAAAAGAAGTCAAGCCTCTGTGCTGACTCTGTGCCCTCTGTGTCTCTGTCGTGAATCTCATCGTCACATACGCTCAAGACCAGATTGAACCACTAGTTTGAGAGTGGCACACTAATGACAGGGAATCTCAACACTGTAATCTAAGGATGATGTGAGCAAGCCTTTACCGATGCCATCAATCGTCACCATCACACAACGCGGGGCGGAGCGCGCGCGCGCGGGCCATCTCTGGATTTACCGCAGCGACGTGCGCGATGCGAGCGGCGTCGAGGGCGGCTCAATCGTGCGCGTCCAGGACGAGCGCAAAAAGTTTCTGGGCCAGGCGCTGTGGAGCGACCGCTCGGAAATCTCCCTGCGTTTGCTGACCGCGCGCGAAGAGAAGATAGACCGCGAGTGGTGGCGCACGCGCCTGCGCGCAGCGGCTCGACGGCGCGAGGGAATCAGGAGGGACGCCAACGCCTATCGCCTCGTCTATTCCGAAGGCGACTTGCTGCCGTCGCTCATCGTGGACGTTTACGACCGCGTGCTGGTCCTGCAAACTCTCTCGCAGGGAATGGAAGCGATGAAGGAGACGCTGCTTGAGCTGCTGGTCGAAGAGTTTGCTCCGCTCGCCGTCATCGAGCGCAATGACGTGCGCGTGCGCGAGCTTGAAGGGTTGGAGATGCGCGCGGGCGTCATCTATGGCGAAGCCCCGCCGGAGGTGTTGATTATTCAGGACGGCGTGCGCTTTCTGGTCGCGCCGCTCGGCGGGCAAAAGACAGGCTCATTCCTGGACCAGCGCGAAAACCGTCTCGCCGCGCGCGCCATCGCACACGGTCGCGCCCTCGACTGTTTCACCTTCAACGGCGCCTTCGCGCTTCACCTGGCGAATGTCTGCGAGAGCGTGCTCGGCCTGGATATTTCTGGGGATGCCGTGCGCGCGGCGGAGCGCAACGCCGCCTTGAACGATGCGCGCAACGTCAGTTTCACAGAGGCCAACGTCTTCGATGCCCTGCGCGAGATGGAGGCAGCGGGCGAGCGCTTTGACACCATCGTTCTGGACCCGCCCGCGTTCGCCAAAAATCGCGCGAGCGTCCGCGCCGCCGCGCGAGGTTACAAGGAGATTAACCTGCGCGCTCTCAAACTGCTCACAGAGGGCGGCGTGCTCATCACCTGCACCTGCTCTTATCACATGTCGGAAGGGACATTCCTGGACCTCATCGCGGAAGCGGCGAGGGACGCGCGCCGTCGCGTCCAGCTTGTCGAAAAAAGAATGCAGTCGCGCGACCATCCGGTGCTCGCCGGAGTGCCGGAAACTTACTACTTGAAATGCGTCATCGCTCGCCTGCTGGATTAAAAACTCAAACTATCTTGATGTGATTTCACCCGCGCGCTTGAAGACGACTCCGTTCTTCATGACGAAGGAGACCTTCTTGAGCGTGTTGAGGTTCTCCAGTGGATTATCTGGAGTGGCGATGATGTCTGCGGCCATGCCTGGGCGGAGCGTGCCGCGCTCTTTGTCTACGCCGAGGAGGCGTGCGGCGTTGATGGTCATGGCTTGCAGAAGTACCTTCGGGGGAATGCCAGCCTCTATCCAGGGATCAATCCCTGTCATGGAGACCGTGCCGCGCGTTTGGCCCGCGACGATGTCAATCACGTCGGTCCCGTAGGCCATCGTGACGCCGATGCGATAGGCGCGTTTGAGCCTGTCAATCCATTGCGCGTGGTTCTCCTTATCAATGAGGCTCACATAGTCCGTGCCGACGAGGACCACGTTATTCTTTTTAGCTAACTCCAAATCCGCATCAGTCATGGTTGGCCCATGCTCTATAGAATCAACTCCGGCCTCAGCCGCATTATGCGCTCCGGGGTTGGTCCAGCAGTGTGCCGCGACCTTGAGTCCGGTTTTGTGCGCCTCGTTGATGATAAAGCGTATGTCATCCGTGGAGTAGATGTAACGCTGGTCGTCAACCACAATCTTAATCAGCGTCGCGCCATAGTGTATGTTCTCGCGCACGGCCTTGAGCATCTCGTCGCGCGTGTCCGCGAAGAAGTATTCGGGTTCGGCCAGATTCTGTTTGTTCGGCTGAAGATGAAACTGGCCTCCGTAGGGAGCGATGATGCGGCCCGCGTTGAACATCGTCGGGCCTGGAATCATCCCCAGTTGGATAGCGCGCCTGACGCTGGTGCAGGCGTAGTTGCCCTCGTTGCCGACATCGCGCACGGAGGTGAAGCCGGAAGCCAGCATGTCTCGCGCGTTGACCACCCCCTCAATCGAGCGAAACGAATCCGGGTCGCGCAGGGTCGTGTAAAAATAGGCTCCATTGTCGCGCTCCTTCTGCACGGCCATGCAGAGATGCGTGTGCATGTCGAAGAGACCGGGCATCACCGTCGAGCGCGACAGATCAATGACCTGCGCCCCCGCCGGAATGGAAAGATTCTGGCCCAACGCTTTAATCTTTCCATTCTCGACGACGATGAGTTGATTAACATCCGCCGTCCCGGTTTCCGGGTTGACCACCCGCCCGGCCTTAATCACCGTCGTCTGTCCGTCAACACTAACAACAGCCAGCGTGAGAGCGATGAAGAGCAGCATGAAGAGACGACGCATAAACGTTCCTCCAGAGGAAACGATGGGAATAAGCAGTTGGGGGTTGGCCTGAAGTTAATCAAACCTGGAATTCACACGCCACAGCGCTTGTACAGGGGCATCTGCGGTTAGCCCTTAACTAACTGAGCAACCTGAGAAGCCGTATGTGATTAAAGTTTATGACATCTACTTTAATTTTCTCTAAAAAATTTGTTAGTTTGAAATCATCAGTCAATACAAGATATTGATTTTTAGCTGACTCTATAATTCCAGAATCAGTAAGCCCAAATTTCCTAAAATGGTCTAACGAACAAATATCGGAACTGGGAATATATTTTTCATCCAGCCGCAAAACTTGACTGGCAAATTCAGCGTTGTATGCAAGCTTAGAATTGTTTGGCAACTGATTGGAAAGGTTGCTAACTTCGGTGAGGATATTCGGCGTTGTTACGATTCTATTGAAGCGCCTAAGAATTGAAAGTAAGAGCCGAAAATCGTTGATTTCAAAGGCCGCCGTTCTTTTGAATTTGGGGATTTCAGAAGGCTTGTATTTCCCAACAAAGTACAGTAGTAAAAGATTAGTATCTATCAATATACCTTTATTACTATAACGAGATAGTAAATCTTTTACGTAATTCATACTTGATCATACTCTCTCATTTTCATCGCTATTACTTCTGCCGTGTCAGCATCAATTTCAAGAATCTTGTAAACTCGCTCAGGAATTAAGTCGTCAATATCTATAAAGCTAATGGTGATTAGCCAATTTCTTTCCTCGTCATCGAATTCAACTTCTTCTAAGCGTATGTTTGAGATTGATTGACCACCATATAACTTTTTCAGATATTGAGTCGCAATCTTGACAGCTTGCTTTACATCAATTTCATTCATAAGCTTCCTCTTTTAGACTCTTATTGATTCTATATCTAACATCAAATCTCAACTCACGGGCACATCGTTGCGTGCGCTTTCGGCGAGGCGCTTGGCGTCGGGGAGGGCTTCGATGGCGCGCAGGATTTGCGGGTCGCTGTCGAGGAGAATGCGCGCTCCGGCGTCGCTCGCGTAGGCGGCGGTGATGATCTCTTCGCGCAGGCGTAGCTTGACGAAATCAATCTCGGAATCAATCTGCGCGGATGGGAGTCCCTGTTTCTCGTCGCGCTTGAGAAAGTTGCGGAAAGCCTCCACCACATGGTCCGTCATCGGATAATCGGTCGGTCGCGGATTGTGGCCGAACTCGACTTTCTCGACGCGATAATTTTCCAGACCCGCTATCTGTCCGGCGGCCAGTTCGCGCGTGAAGTAGAAGGCCGCTTCCGCGATGCGCGAGCGCAGGGGCGTCGCCTGTAGCGGCTTGATCTCTATGTCTGGCGAGATGCCGCCGCCGCCGTAAAAGACTCTGCCAGCCGCCGTCTTGAAGGCCGGGCCGGTCGGCGGATGCGGTGTCGGCGTGGGCACGGGCGTGGCCGCGTTGGCCGCCGCGTTGGGAGACGCTTGCGCGTTCGGCTGCGCAGGGGTGTGAGGAGAGTTTGGCGCGGCCTCTTCCGCCGCGTCGTGGCGCACGTAATAATCGTAGAAAGAGCCGTTGGAATAATCGCGCTGGAGCGAGCGCCCGTAGGGCGTGTAATAACGCGCGGTCGTGAGCGTCAGGCCGGTCCCGAAGGGCAACTGAAAGACACGCTGGACCAGTCCCTTGCCGAAGCTCGTTTCGCCGACGATGAGACCACGCCCGTAATCCTGGACCGCTCCCGCGACGATCTCCGAAGCCGACGCGGTGTTGCGATTGATGAGCAACACGAGCGGATCATCCGTCGTGTCCGTGCCTCTCGAACGATGGACAATCTCCTGTTCGCGGTCGCGCCCGCGCACGGAGACGATGGGCTGGTCGCGCGGGATAAACTCGCTCGTGACATCAATGGCCTGGTCCAGTAATCCGCCCGGATTGCCTCTCAGGTCCAGAATAATCTGCCGCATCCCCTGCTTCTTGAGACCCGCTATGGAATCATGCAGTTCATCGCCGGTCGTCTGTTGAAAGCCGCCCGTCAAACCTATGTAGCCGGTGCCGGGGCGTATCATGTAGGCATTGCGAATAGAGGGCAGCGGGACCGCTTCGCGCACGATGGTGAGGTAGATGGGAGCGTTCGAGCCTGCGCGCTCAAGCTTGAGGCGCACGGGTTCGCCGCGTTCGCCGCGCACGTTCTTGGAGACCTGTTCGCTGGTCCAATCGCGCGCGTCCTTGCCGTCAACTTCCGTGATGCGGTCGCCATAGCGCAAGCCCGCCCGCGCCGCCGGTGTGCCCTCGACGGCTGACTGGACATAGACGCCGTCGCGGTGTTGGAGGATGGTAATCCCGATGCCTATGAAGCGCGAACCCTGGTCTTCCTTGAGCTTGGTGAATTCGGGCTGCGGGAAGTACATGGAGTGAGGGTCCAGAGTTTGGAGCATCCCCTGGATGGCGGCCTGCGTGGCCCTCTCATAATCAACGTCGCCCGCGTAGTTGGTCGAGACGGTCTGAATCGCCTCGCGGTAACTTCCTTCGATCTGGTCGCCGGTTCCAGTCCTGGACGGCACGCCGGACCTTGCAGCCCTGCTTCCCGCCGTGCTGCGCGCGATAGTGCCGCCGACAATCGTCGCCGCGATGATGATGGCGGCTGCGAGGATGCCAAACTTTCTGCTCATACTCTAATATGCTCCGCTCTCTCTGTGCCGCCGGACTGGTCCGGCTGCGCTACCAATGCATAAATATATCATAGCCAGCGGCCCGCCGCCGACAATGCACAGAAAGCCTGGGGCTTATGGTATATTTGATGTCGAGTTTAAGGTCTCAGGTTTCGCGTCTGAGAAACCCTCGAACCTTAAACCTCGAACCCTGAATCCTGAATCTTAAACCTGATACATGCCTCCATCTCATTCGATCATCATCCCCGCTTATAACGAGGCGGCGCGAATCTCTAAAACGTTGCCCGTCATCTTCGATTATGTGGACCGGGAAATTCCCGGCAGCGAAGTCATCGTGGTGGACGACGGCTCGACGGACGAGACGGTTGCCGTCGCGTTGAAATGCTTTGAGAGAGCGGGCCGCTTTGAGACGAGCCTGGTCCGCGTCGAGCCGAATCGCGGCAAAGGCAACGCCGTCCGAGAGGGATTGCTCGCCGCGCGCGCCCCCATCGCGCTCTACTCCGACGCGGACTTCTCGACGCCCATCACGGAGATACAGCGGCTGGTCAACCCCATCTTACAAGATGGCTGCGACCTGACCTTCGGCTCGCGCGCCATTGACCGCAGCCTGATAGGCGTTCACCAGACCAGGCGACGTGAGATGGGTGGCCGCGTCTTTAATCGCATCGTGCGGCTCGCCACCGGCCTCCCCTTCTGGGATACGCAATGCGGCTTCAAAGCCTTTCGCCTCAGTACGTGTCGCCCCATCATCGAAGCCGCTCTGATTGATGGCTTCGGCTTCGATGTGGAGATACTCTTCGTCGCGCGTATGGCAGGACTGCGTCTCAAAGAAGTCGCCGTGCGCTGGGACCACTACGCGGGCGTGCTCGACGGCTCCGGGCAGTACGCGCAGGACAGCCTGCGTATGATTGGCGAAGTCCGCCGGATACGACGACAGGCCCGCAGCGGCGTTTACAACAACGCCATCAAGGCCGCGCGCCTCGTCGCCAGCCATGAAAGGGAACAGCGCGACGCCAACTCCGGCCAGGACCGCTTAACCGAAACCGACTCTCAACCCAACCTCGCCGGTGCGACAAGATGAACAGCAAGTAGGAAGGATGAAAGATGAAAGAATAACCATGCGTCTTGAATAGCCACACTCTCATCCTTCCGCCTTCCTACTTCCGACTTGCTCTCGGAGGTGTTTGATGACTGCCAGACTCAACGTCAACATTGATCATGTCGCCACCGTACGACAGGCGCGGCGCGCGCCGGAACCGAGCGTCATCGCCGCCGCCGTCGCCTGCGAGCACGCGGGGGCCGACGGCATCACCATCCATCTCAGAAGTGATCGCCGCCACATACAGGACAACGACCTCTACACCTTGCGCCAATCTCTGACGACCTATCTCAACGTCGAGATGGCCGCCACCGAAGAGATGCTCAAAATCGCGCTTGAGGCCCTGCCGGACGCCGTCACGCTCGTCGCCGAAAATCCCGACGAGATAACCACGGAAGGCGGCATGGACGTGCGCGCCAACATCAACGTCGTGCGCGCCGTCGTCCATCGCCTGCGCGAAGCGGAAATCATCACCAGCCTCTTCATAGACCCCGACCCGCGACAGATAGAGGCCGCGCACGAAGTCGGCGCGCAACAGATAGAACTCTGCACCGCCGAATACGCAGACGCCACCCTCGGCGCACGCGCCATCCACGGCGAAGGCGCGGCCCGCTCCGCCAACGAACTGACACGCCTTCACGAAGCCGCCACCCTCGCGGGTCAATACGGCCTCCGCATCGCCGCCGGTCACGGCCTCACCTACCGCAACGTCGGCGCGGTCGCACGCATACACGAAATCACAGAATTCAACATCGGCCACAACATCATCTCCCGCTCCATCTTCGTCGGCCTCGAAGCAGCCGTGCGCGAGATGAGAGAGGCGATTGCAGAAAGATAAAAGCAAGAGCCAGAAGCCAGAATAAGAAAGGTCGAATGGGTTTCCTTCTGGCTTCTGGCTCCTGACTCCTGTCTTCTGCTTTTCACAAAAACACCGAGAGCGACGCGGGATTCGCGGCTCCCGATCCGCTCATCCCTTGTCGCTCCCGGTTCTTTTCGGCCAGTCAATACTGCCGACCGAAATTCGTGATGAAAATTTAGCTCGCCAGTAAGTCGCGCTGTTGCGCTTTGAAAGACACGCCGAGGTGTTTGTAGGCGGCGCGTGTGGCGACGCGACCGCGCGGCGTGCGGTTGAGAAAGCCTATCTGAATCAGGTAAGGCTCTATAATCTCTTCGATGGATTCGCGCTCTTCGCTGATTGAAGCGGAGATGGTCCCGACGCCGACGGGGCCGCCGTCGAACTTCTCTATAATGATGCTCAAGAGTTTGCGGTCCACTTCATCCAGCCCGAAGCGATCCACCTCCATCTCGTCCAGCGCGCGGCGGGCCATCGCCTGCGTCACGCGCCCGTCGCTCAAGACTTGCGCGTAATCACGCACCCGGCGCAGGAGACGATTGGCGATGCGCGGCGTCCCGCGCGCGCGGCGTGCGAGTTCGGTCGCGCCCGTGGCCTCAATCTCTACGCCGAGAATTTCCGCAGAGCGATGAATGATTATTTCCAGGTCCTGCTGCGAGTAAAAGTCCAGATGTTGGACGATGCCGAAGCGACCGCGCAAGGGGGCCGACAGCATTCCCGCGCGTGTCGTCGCGCCGACGAGCGTAAACTTTGGCAGGTCCAATTTAATGGAACGCGCCGCCGTGCCCTGACCGATCATGATGTCTAGCTGGTAATCCTCCATCGCGGGATAGAGCACTTCTTCAATCTGCGGCTTGAGGCGATGAATCTCGTCTATGAAGAGAACTTCGCCCTCCTGCAAGTTGGTCAGCAGGGCCGCGAGGTCTCCGCCGCGTTCGATGGCTGGCGCGCTGACGCTCTTGAGTTCCGCGCCCATCTCGGCGGCGATGATGTTGGCGAGCGTGGTCTTACCGAGGCCGGGCGGGCCGCTGAAGAGCACATGGTCAAGCGCCTCACGACGCGCCAGCGCGGCCTTGATGAAAATCTTGAGATTGCTCGTGACCTTCGTCTGGCCTATGTACTCGCCGAGATGACGAGGGCGCAAAGAAGGCTCCGCCTGGATGTCTTCGGGCGTCGCCGCGCCAGCGATCTGGCGCGGCTCGTCCGCCACTGTTAGTTCGATTGTAGACTCTGACATGGACTCTTCAAACCCCTTCTCATGAGAGAAAAAACGGACCTCTCAAACAACATGCATTATACCGTCTTCGGGCCGTTGTTTCAAGTGTGAAACGAAAGATTTTAAGGATATTTTTCGACGAGAAAGAGTCTCAAATCAGGATTGCAGAATGTTCGATTGCGGAATTCGGATTGCGGATTGCGGATTGATAAGAGACATGCTGTCTGACAATCCGCAATCCGCAATCCGCAATTGTTAGTGTGGGAGGTCGCCGGGTGATGATTGGCCCACGCCTGTGGAGAGTTGGAGGCGGACCATAGAGCGTTCGAGTTTGGCGCGCGACATCTCGAAATCTTCTTCGGTCCCGCTCCAGGAGCCGAGAGCTTTTTCCAGTCGCTCGCGTGCCTGTCGCGCGCGCGCCGCATCAATCTCTTCGGGGCGTTCCGCGACTTCGGCGAGCACCGAAACCTTATCGTCGTTGACTTCGACAAACCCGCCGGAGACATGCAGCCTGTGAGTCGTGCCGCCCTGCGTATAGGCGAGCACGCCCGTTTGCAGTTGCGAGATGAGCGGCGTGTGGCCGGGCAGAATGCCGAGTTCGCCGCCAGACCCCGGAACCGTCACCATCTCCACCGTCTCAGACAGCACGCGCCGCTCCGGCGTCACCACTTCGAGTTGAATCTGTTCGGGCATAAGCGTAGAGGCTGGAGGCTGAAGGCTGGAGGCTAGTTAAAAACAGCTTTGCTTTGACCAGCCTCCAGTCTCCAGCCTCAATCCTTTCCTAAGCTGCGGCGATTTGCCGTCCGCGCTCCTGTGCTTCTTCAATGGTTCCGACGAGGTAGAAGGCTTGTTCTGGGAGGTTGTCGTGCTTGCCGTCTATAATCTCGCGGAAGCCGCGTATGGTGTCTTCGAGTTTGACGTACTTGCCTTCGAGGCCCGTGAACTGCGCCGCGACGAAGAAGGGCTGCGAAAAGAAACGCTGAATCTTGCGCGCGCGCGAGACGACGAGTTTATCTTCATCAGACAATTCATCCAGACCGAGGATAGCTATGATGTCCTGCAAGTCTTTGTAGCGTTGCAGAATCTGCTTTACATCCTGCGCCGTCTTATAGTGCTCCTCGCCGACGATGCGCGGGTCCAGAATGCGCGAAGAGGATGTGAGCGGGTCAACCGCCGGGTAGATGCCGAGTTCGACGATCTGGCGCGAGAGAGCCGTGACGGCGTCGAGGTGCGCGAACGTGGTCGCGGGCGCGGGGTCCGTGTAATCGTCCGCAGGGACGTAGACGGCTTGAATGGAAGTGACCGCGCCGGTCTTCGTGGAGGTGATGCGCTCCTGCATCTCGCCCATCTCGGAAGCGAGGTTTGGCTGGTAGCCGACCGCCGAAGGCATACGCCCAAGGAGAGCGGAGACTTCCGAACCCGCCTGCGTGAAGCGGAAAATGTTATCAATGAAGAGCAGCACGTCCAGCCCCTGGTCGCGGAAATATTCCGCGACCGTAAGGCCCGTCAGCGCGACGCGGAGACGCGCTCCCGGCGGCTCTGTCATCTGTCCGTAGATGAGCGCGACCTTGGAATCGCCGATGGCCTTCATGTCCACCTTGGTCATGTCAAACTCATTCGTCTCTTCCAGATTCTTGTAGAAACTTTCGCCGAAGTTGATGACCTTGGACTCGACCATCTCGCGCAGGAGGTCGTTGCCCTCGCGCGTCCGCTCGCCGACGCCCGCGAAGACCGAAAAGCCTGAGCGCGCCTTGGCGATGTTGTTGATGAGTTCCATGATGAGGACGGTCTTGCCGACGCCCGCGCCGCCGAAGAGACCAATCTTACCGCCGCGCAGGAAGGGCTGGATGAGGTCTATGACCTTGATGCCCGTCTCGAACATCTGCAACTCTGTGGACTGCTCGTCAAAGTCCGGCGCATGGCGGTGAATCGGATAACGCTGTTCGGCGGGGACTGGTCCAAGATTGTCCACGGGTTCGCCGATGACGTTGAGCACGCGGCCAAGTGTCGCCTCGCCCACGGGAACAGTAATTGGACCACCCGTGTCAATCGCCATCATCCCGCGCACCATCCCGTCCGTCGGCAGCATGGAGACCGCGCGGACGCGGCTTTCACCTAGATGCTGCTGAACTTCGCAGATGACATCCACGGGCACGGGGACATCGAAACCTTCGGAGGTGATTTGCAGCGCCTGGTAAATCGGCGGCAGGTAATTCTCTTCAAATTCCACGTCCACGACGGGACCGATGATCTGCACGACTTTGCCTATGTTGTGGTCGTTCGCCGCGCTCGCGTTTCCATAAGACGTAGCCATATTCTTTTAATAACTCCTCGTCATGATGCCTGTCTAGGCGGAAAAATTGGCAGGTGCTAAAGCCGATAAAGATAGCATACCAGCATTTTCTAATCAAAGCGCGCGCAAGAAAGAGTAGTGGTTCAATGTGGCTTGAGAGCAGGTGAAAGATGAGTTCACCACCGCAGACACAGAGCGCACAGAGTTTGCACAGAAATAAGCATTCAACTCTCTGTGCGTCCTCTGTGCGCCCTGTGGTGAATCACAATGTCCTGGACACTCAAGACTAAACTGAATCACTAGCCAATAAAGAGGGAGCGGGAGTGTGCGACGCGCTTACTCTGTTTCGTCAATGCGAATCTTCATGCTGCGGAGGGTCTGGCGGTCATCGTCCGTCAAATCGAAGGCGGTCTCGTCGAGGGACGTCTCGGAGATGTCTTCAACGGCGCGCAAGCCTATTTCGAGACGCAGCGTCAACTCCATCTCGTAGCCCGCTTCTCGCAGTCTCTCAATGGCTTCGGCGACCTCCGGCGAACGCTCGACCGCCGCATTGATGGCGGCCCCGATCTCTTGCACGATCTCTTTGGCTTCGTCGTTAATATCCAAGCTGCACCCGTCGCGCCGCGCTTTCTCTTTCAGCGCGCGTCCCGCTCAAATTTGCTCTCAACAAGAGACAAGCAGATGCTAAGCGACACGCAGATGAAAGGCAAGGATGAAGGCGGAAGGATGAAGGATGAAAGTGTGGCTCTTCAAGACGCATAGCTCTGCTTTCATCCTCCCGCCTTCTTACTTCCGACTTGCTCGCGCTTATGTTAGGCTTTTCGCTCATAACGCCCGCAGGTGACTTGCAGAGAGTAATGTCCCACTGGACCAGGATTAACCCGTATGACAACGAAAACGAGCGCCGAAAGGCGTGCCAGTTTTGAGACGCCGTCCGGCATCGAACTGCCCAACGATTTCAACCCATCGAACACGGATGCGCCGGACTACGAGCGCGACCTCGGCGCGCCGGGCGAATACCCGTACACGCGCGGCATACGCCCGAACATGTATCGCGGGCGTTTCTGGACCATGCGACAGTACGCGGGCTACGCGAGCGCGGAGGAATCCAACGCGCGCTATAAATATTTATTGGACCAGGGCACGACGGGCCTCTCCGTGGCCTTTGATTTGCCGACGCAGATCGGGCTTGACTCAGACGACCCGCTCGCGGCTGGTGAAGTCGGCAAAGTCGGGGTCGCCATCAATTCGCTCGAAGACATGCAGAGGCTCTTCGACGGCATCCCGCTCGATTCCGTCTCGACCTCCATGACCATCAACGCGACGGCCTCGACCCTGCTCTGTCTCTATCTCTCTGTGGCGAAGAGGCAGAACGTCCCGTTCGATAAAGTGAGCGGCACGATTCAGAACGACATCCTCAAAGAGTACATCGCGCGCGGGACGTACATCTATCCGCCCGCGCCTTCGCTGAGACTGGTGACGGATACCTTCGCCTTCTGCGCGCGCGAAGTGCCCAACTGGAACACCATCTCCATCAGCGGTTATCACATACGCGAGGCGGGTTCGACCGCCGCGCAGGAGATAGCCTTCACGCTCGCGGATGCCATCGCCTACGTCGAAGCGGCGCTCGCCGCCGGACTCAAGACGGACGAGTTCGCGCCGCGTCTCTCCTTCTTCTTCAACTCGCACAACAATCTTCTGGAAGAGATAGCCAAGTTTCGCGCCGCACGTCGTCTCTGGGCGCGCATCATGCGCGAACGCTTTCACGCGCGCGACCCGCGCTCCATGATGCTGCGCTTTCACACGCAGACGGCTGGCTCTTCCTTGCAGGCCCAACAGCCCGAAGTGAACATCGTCCGCACCACGATGCAAGCGCTCGCGGCGGTCCTCGGCGGCACGCAGAGCCTCCACACCAACGCGATGGACGAAGCCCTCGCGCTGCCCACCGAACAATCCGCGCGCATAGCCCTCCGCACGCAACAGGTCATCGCGCACGAATCCGGCGTCGCCGACACGGTTGACCCGCTCGCAGGCTCCTACGCGATAGAGCATCTGACGGACGAACTCGAACAACGCGCCGCAGACTATATCGAAAAGATAGACGCGATGGGCGGCATGCTCCGCGCGATTGAGACCGGCTATGTCCAGCGCGAGATACAGGACGCCGCGTACGACTACCAGCGCGCGATAGAGACCGGGGACCAGACCATCGTCGGCGTCAATCGCTTTCAAGTCGAAGAAGAGAACCGCGTCCCCACCCTCCGCGTTGACCCCTCAATCGAACAGGCCCAGGTCGAACGCCTCCGCGCCCTCCGCGCACGCCGCGACACAGAGGCCGCCGAAACCTCCCTCGTCAAACTCGAAGAGGCCGCACGCGGCACCGAGAACATCCTCCCGCGCATCCTCTCTTGCGTCGAAGCCCACGTCACCGTCGGCGAAATCAGCCACCGCCTCCGCCGCGTCTGGGGCGAGTACCGCGAAGCCGTGACGGTGTAATACAATCGAATTGTGACGCACTTACTCGAAGTCAAAAATCTACGGACGCACTTTCCGACGCGGGCGGGGCTGGTGCGGGCGGTGGATGGCGTGAGTTTTTATGTGGATAAAGGCGAGTTGTTGGGGCTGGTGGGCGAGTCGGGTTGCGGGAAATCTATTACGGCGTTGTCGTTGATGCGTCTTATCTCACCGCCGGGGAAGATTGTGGGGGGCGAGATTATTTTCGACGGGGAGAATCTGCTGGCGGCTTCGGAAGAGAGGATGCGGGAGATCAGGGGCGATGACATTGCGATGATTTTTCAGGACCCTATGACTTCGCTCAATCCTGTGTACACGGTGGGCGAGCAGATCGCGGAGGCGCTCAGGCTGCATCGAAAGTTATCGCGTCAGGCGGCGCGTGAGGCGGCGATTGAGGCGATGCGAGAGGTGGCGATACCGGACCCCGCGAGACGCGCGAGCGATTACCCGCACCAGTTGTCCGGCGGGATGAGGCAGCGCGTGATGATCGCGATGGCGCTGGCTTGTGACCCCAGGCTCTTGATAGCGGATGAGCCGACGACGGCGCTGGACGTGACGATTCAAGCACAGATACTTGAGTTGTTGAATGAGTTGAGAAGGACCAGAGAGTTGGGGGTGTTGCTCATTACGCATGACCTCGGCGTGGTGGCGGAGACGGCGGACCGCGTCGCGGTGATGTACACGGGGCGCATCGTGGAAGAGTCTCCGGTGGAGGAATTGTTCGCGCGTCCGAAGATGCCTTACACGGAGGGCTTGCTGCGTTCCGTGCCGAAGTTGACGGCGGAGCATGTCTCGAAGGTGAAAAGATTGGAGACCATAGAGGGCATCGTGCCGAGTCCGACGGCCTTGCCGCCGGGTTGCCACTTCGCGCCGCGCTGCACGCACCGGATGCCGCGCTGCACGGAAGGGGAGATTCCGCTTTATCAACTGGACGGCGGCGTGAAGGTGCGCTGCGTGCTTTATGATTTAGCTTCGGCAGTCGCAGCGGACAAGCAGGCAGACGCACACCCGCCTTCCTGAGCATGTGAGTTTTGAAGTTATCGTTTCATCATAGTTGATTGAAGATGAAAGTTGCTGACTCACCACCGCAGACACAGAGGACGCAGAGGACACACAGAGTTGTTGAAAGCTTTTCTCTGTGAGTCCTCTGTGCGCTCTATGTCTGCGGTGGTGAATACCCTCTTTCATCTACACTCGACTAAAATTTAACAGCACGACGTGAGTTTCGAGTGATAAATGGATAACGAGCAGAATTTGAATTTCGATGTGAGGCCGGGAGCCGCGAGTGTGCCAGCGCGTGAGGCGGCGGCGCAGGAGGAGGGGGTGCGTGCGCCTGTTGAGGCGGCTGGGGAAGAGTTGTTGAGAGTGCGCGCGCTGGTCAAACATTTTCCGGTCGAAGGCAGCGAGGCAGTGGTGCGCGCGGTTGACGGTGTGACGTTTGAAATCTTTAAGGGCGAGACGCTCGGATTGGTGGGCGAGTCGGGTTGCGGTAAATCAACCGTCGGTCGTTGCCTGCTCCGCCTGATAGAGCCGACGAGCGGTGAGATAGTCTTCGATGGACGCGATGTGACGGCGTTGGGCCGCGCCGAGTTGAGAGGCTTGCGTAAGGGGATGCAGATTATTTTTCAAGACCCTTACGCCTCGCTCAACCCGCGCATGAGGGTGAGAGACATCATCGGAGAGCCGCTCGTCATACACGGCATCGGCACGAAGGAGAGCAGACGCGAACGCGTGGCGGAGTTGCTGCGCAAAGTCGGACTCGACCCGGATTATATGAAGCGTTACCCGCACGAATTTTCGGGCGGGCAAAGACAGCGCATCGGCGTCGCACGCGCGCTCGCGCTCAACCCAAAGTTGATCGTCGCGGATGAACCCGTCTCGGCGCTGGACGTTTCGGTGCAGGCGCAGGTCGTCAATCTCTTGCAGGACTTGCAGGAAGAGTTCGGACTGACTTATCTCTTCATCTCGCACGGGCTGGCGGTCGTCGAACACATCTCAACGCGCGTCGCTGTGATGTACCTGGGCCGCATCGTCGAAGTGGCGAGCGCCGCAGAGCTTTATACCAGCCCCCTCCATCCATACACGAAGGCGTTGCTCTCAGCGATTCCCATCCCCGACCCGACACATAAGCGCGAGCGCATCATGCTCGAAGGCGATGTCCCGACGCCCATCAACCCGCCTTCGGGTTGCCGCTTTCGCACGCGCTGTCCCTGGGCCATTGAAGACTGTGCCCGGATTGACCCGGACCTGCGCGAAGTCTCGCCCGGACACACAGCCGCCTGCATCCGCGTGCCCGGATGGAATGAAGCAGCAACGAAAGCGTAGGGGCTGGAGGCTGGAGACCAGGGAAAGCAAAGATGTTTTAACTAGCCTCTAGCCTCTAGCCTCCAGTCTCTGTTATTGTAATTGGAATCAAGACTCTCGCTGATAGCGGACGGTGGGGCTGTGCGCAGCCGTCTCCCTTTGCCAACAACCTTTGAGGACCATAAATATGAGCGACCCGAATATTCCAGACATGCAAGAGGAGTCACATCACGTCAATCTCAATCCTCAGCCTGAGCCGCCGGGCGAGCCTGTGATGTCTACGGGCGAGACGCTGACCAACATCTTTTTTGAACCGGGGCGCGTCTTTGAAGCGTTGCGCGTGCGCCCGCGTTTTCTCATCGCCGGATTGATCATCCTCATCTCCATCACCGCCTACACCATGTCGCTTTACCAGCACGTAGGGTATGAGAACTTCATCCGCTCGGCCATCGAAAGTTCGCCGCAGTCTGCCAACATGCCGCCGGACCAGAAAGAGCGCGTGATAGAGATGCAGACAGGTCCGGTCTTCAAGGCGGTCAACTATGCTTCGCCGCTCATTGTCGTCGCCATCTTTATCACGTTGGGCGGCGCGCTCTACCTGCTCGGCACGATGGTGATGGCGCGCTCGATAAGTTATAAGCAGGCGCTCTCCGTCTGGACCTATTCGAGTTTTCCGCCGACGGTCATCTCCATGCTCCTGAATGTCGTGCTGGTCTTCATCAAGTCGCCGGATGATATAGACCCGATACAGGCGCGGCGCGGGCTGGTGCGCGCCAATCTGGGCCTGCTCGTGGACCAGTCGGCGCATCCCGTCCTGGCGACCGCGCTCGGCTCGTTTGACCTGCTCTCTTTCTACGGATTATTTCTGGCCGCGTTGGGCCTGCGCAAAGTCGCGCGTCTCTCATCAGGCTCGGCCTGGACCATCGTCCTCATCATCTGGCTCCTCGGCGTCCTCCTCCGCCTGGCCTTCTCAACCATCACCGGCGGGGCAATGTAAGAAAAGAGGGGATGGGGAATAGGGGTTGGGGGTTAGGGAAAAGAAAGACAAAGCATTTGCCGTCTTTCCCCAACCCCTATCCCCTCTTATTCGTATCTCAGTGATTCGATAGGGTCGAGGCGCGCGGCTTTCCAGGCGGGCCAGAGGCCGAAGATGAGGCCGATGCCGACGCTGGCGACGAAGCCGCCGACGGGTGCCCAGAGGGGAACATAGGACGGCACGAAAATATTTATCAAGAGCGTCGTCGCCCAGCCTATGAGTAAACCAATCAAGCCGCCCATCCCCGTCAACGTCATCGCTTCAATCAAAAACTGCCAGAGAATATCCGCGCGCCGTGCGCCGATGGCCTTGCGCACGCCAATCTCGCGCGTGCGTTCTGTGACCGAGACGAGCATGATATTCATGACGCCGATGCCGCCCACCATGAGGCCCACGGAAGAGATGACGACCATTCCTATCGCGACCCCTGCGGTAATCGAGCGGAAGGTGTCGAGCAGGCTTTCCGATGTCTGTATGCCAAAGCTGTCGGGTTGTCCGAAGGGCACTTGACGACGCACGCGCAGCATGTCCACCACCTGGTCCATCGCTTCCTTCATGAGACCCGAACGCGCGACCGCCAGAATATATATGTCTTCGGAGTTGGGCTTTAACTTGCGCGCCACGTTGAAGGGCAGGTAGATGACGTTGTTCTGATCGTCCGAGCCGCCGCTGAAGAGAAACTGCTCGCGCTTTTGCAGCATCCCGACGATGCGAAATTCCTGCTGGCCGATTTTGATAGTCTCGCCCACGGGCGAACTGTAGGCGAAGAAATCGTCCGCGACCTTCTGGCCGACGACGCAGACGTTCTCGTTATTATCATTCTCGAACTGCGAAAAGAAACGTCCCTCCGCGATGGTCTGCGTCCCTGCCTTCTCAAACTCCGGCAGCGTGCCCTCCAATCCGACCGCCGCAGATGTCTTGCCAGCGGTGGAGACCATGATCTTCTGACCGAAAAAGTTGTTGGTAATCTCCAGGAAGGGCACTGCCAGTTCGACTGTCGGCAACTTCGAGAGCGCCGTCGCATCGTCGTAAGTCAGAGGTTTACGCATACGCTCTTCGCGCGAGAGACGCCCGACGTGGATGCCCGGATTGAACTTGGAGATATACATCGAGCGCGTGCCGAACGATTCGACCTCCTTGGTCACGGCCAGGTCTATACCGCTGATGATCGAAGCAATCGCCATCACCGTCCACACGCCTATGACGACCCCGACCACCGTCAGCACAGACCGCAGCTTGTTGGCCCGCAAGGTCGCCAGCGCCATCTTCAGGTTTTCATAAATATCACTGCGTAGAAGTTTCATCGTATTTACTCATTTATCTATTTGGCTCATTGACTCATTGACTCAATTAAGAAATGGACCAATGAATCAATGAGCCGATGAATCAATGAATCAATCTTTTAATCGGCGCGAAGCGCCTCAATCGGGTCGAGGCGTGCGGCTCTCCACGCGGGGATGATACCGGCGAGCACGCCTATGCCGCCTGAGATGCCGACGGCGATGATGACCGCGCCGATGGAGAGATAGGTCTTGAAAAAGACCGCCGTCATGACGCGCCCGACGATCCAGGCGATGAGCACGCCGGTCGCTCCGCCGATGGCCGAGAGCGTCACGGCCTCCACCAAAAACTGTTTGAGAATGTCCGTCCGTTTCGCGCCCAAAGATTTCCTGATGCCAATCTCTTTGGTCCTCTCCGTGACGGAGACGAGCATGATATTCATGATGACGATGCCGCCGACCAGCAGCGCGATGCCTGGGACGGCGATGGCGACGATGAAGACCTGACCGAAGATGCGGTCGCGCAGGCCAGTGATGGCGTCCGGCGTGACGATGCCGAAGTTGTCCGTCTCTTGCGCCCCTAGATGGCGACGCAGGCGCATCAAAAACCTGGCCTCTTCGACGGCGTCGTTGAACTGGTTATCCTGCTTCGCCGTGGCGACGAAATAGAGAGAGCGCTGGCGTATCAGCCCGCCGAAGTTGTTCGCGTAAGTCTTCAAAGGAATGGTGACGAAGTTATCCTGCGGAATACCGAAGACAGTGCCCTTGACGGCGGCGACGCCGATGACCTTGTAGGGCAGTCCCGAAATATAAATCTCTTCGTTGAGCGGGCTGAGGCTCGGAAACAATTTGCCCGCCACGTCAGCGCCGAGAAAGGCGACGCGCGCGCCCGCGTCGTTTTCCGTGTCCGTGAAAAAACGCCCGTCCGCGATGTCCGTATTCTGTATGTCCGCCATGTTGGGCGTGACGCCTGAGACGTTCACATCTTCCAGAATCTGCGAGCCACGCTTAATCTCCGACGGAGTCCCGCGCGCAGATGCGCCGAGGCGTCCGACGAGCGTCGCGCGCTCGCGCAGGTATTCGTAATCATCCATCGTGAGGTCTTTGTTGCGTCGCTGCGCGGCGGCGATGGTGTCCGTGTCCTTGAAATCCCTGAACGGGTCAAAGCGTTGGACCGTGAAAGACTTGGTCCCGATGCCAGCGATCTTCTCGTCTATGTAAACGTTAAAGCCCTGAATCATCGAATAGACGATGACCACGGCGGCGACGCCGATAATCATCCCCAAAAGTGTCAACACCGAACGCAGCTTGTGCGCCCAGATTGCCGCCAACGCCAGTTTTAAAGTCTCTATAAATTTCACAATGATGTTACTACGCGTCAGCGCGCGTCAGAGTTGCAAAAAGGGGTTGGGGGACAGGGGATAGGGGCCGGGGAAATCTTAATCTATTCTTTCCCTAACCCCCTATCCCCCATCCTCGTGCTACTCGTAGCGCAACGCTTCTATCGGGTCGAGGCGGGCGGCTTTCCAGGCGGGCCATAAACCGAAGATGATGCCGATGGCCCCGGAGATGCCTATGCCGACCGCGATGGCCCAGAGGGGAACATAGGCCGGGAGCGGCGAGTACTTGTTCATGATAAGGCTCGCAATCTCGCCGACGGCTAATCCCGCGAGACCTCCGATGGCCGTCAACGCCACCGCTTCGATGAGAAATTGCGAGAGGATGTTAAAGCGCGTCGCACCGACGGCCTTGCGGATGCCAATCTCCTTGGTCCTCTCCGTCACCGAGACGAGCATGATGTTCATAACGCCGATGCCGCCAATCATCAGCGCGACGAAAGAGATGGCCGTCAGGACCAAAGCCGTCGCGCCCGTCAACTGGTTGTAGATGTCTAGCAGCGAGTCCTGCGAAGAGATGCCGAAGTTGCTCGGCGCTCCCGCAGGGACGCGACGACGGCGACGCAGGAGCTCCGTCATCTCATCCATCGCGGGCTTGACGTAGGCCCTGGATTTCGGGCGCACGATGATGGCAAAGACGATGTCCGGAAAAGTTATCTCAGGATAATATTTTTGAAAGGTCGTAATCGGGATGAAGACGGTGTTATCGCGCGACTGGCTGAGAAAGTTTCCCAGCGGCTCCATCACGCCGATGACGCGGAAGAGCCTGCCCGCAATCTTCACTTCCTTATCCAGCGGCTCTTCATTAGGGAAGAGTGAATGGACTACGTCCACGCCTATGACGCAGACGTTGGAGCGCTGGTTGAGGTCCGCATCGGAGATGAAACGCCCGCGCGCGACGTAGCTCGAATGTGTGAACTCGTAATAGGGAGTGATGCCGAAGATGATGGGCGTGTCCGTCTGTTTGTCCTGGTAGCGGACGGTCTCCGCCAGCTTGCGCTGAAAGGGCGAGACGCTTTCGATGGAGGGCGCATCGTGTCGCATCGCCTCCGCATCGTCGAGCGTCAACTCTTTGCGATGTATCTCTTCGGAACCGGGCGGCTTCCCGAAACTGGGGTCGAACTTCGTGACCCAGATGGTATTCGAGCCGAGCGATTCTATCTGGTCCGCGAAAGCCTTGTTCAAACCCTGTATGATGGAGACCATGAAGATAACCGTCACGACGCCGACGCTGACGCCCAGGATGGTCAGCGCAGAGCGGAGCTTGTTGGCCCGCAAAGTGTCTACGGCCATCGCCCCGGATTCTTTCACATCATCGAATCTCATCAAGCGTTACCTGGATTCTCCGAAGACATCCGTCACAGTCTGCTGTTCACCGTTAAAGCTGACGGAGAGTTGATAATGCTTTTTGCGCGAAGCCAAACCCGTCGCTCTCCACAGCCAGCCCTGATGCCAGCGCGCGTCCCAGTGCCAGTTCTCCAACGCGCCTTCTATTTCCACCCCATCAGGTTGGCCCAGGATGTCGCGGACCTGCCCCCGCGTCATGTTCGGCCTCACCTGCCAGTAGCCGTGTTCCAGATTGCTGCTCACGTAAAGATAGACAAGCTCTTCGCGCCCAAGCTCTAAACAGAAGAGGGCGACGAGCACCAGGACAAAGACAGTCAGTTTTCTTCTGGTCCAACGCATCACACTTCAAACTATTCCACGCGCTCAATCATTCGGAGTGGTTCCGTTTGGTGTTGAGTGGCTGGCAAGATGTGTTCACCACCGCAGACACAGAGGACACAGAGTCAGCACAGAGAGTTGAAAGCTTTTCTCTGTGCTGACTCTGTGCGCTCTGTGTCTGCGGTGGTGAACGCCGCTTTCATATACATCCAAGTCAAACTTAATCACTACGTCATTATCTGGACCAATTATTCCTTCCGCAACGCCTCAATCGGATTGAGACGGGCCGCGCGCCAGGCGGGCCAGAGTCCGCTAATCGTCCCGACGATGGATGAGACGCCGACGCCGAGCAATGCCGAGGTCGGACTGATGAGTAGCGGAAAGCCCATCAGAAACGAGAGCACGTAGGCGAGACCGAAGCCCGTGACGACGCCGATGGCCCCGCCGATGGCCGTCACCGTCACGGCCTCTATCAAAAACTGCGTGAGTATATCCTGCTGCCGCGCGCCGACGGCCTTGCGGATGCCAATCTCCTTGGTCCTCTCCGTCACCGAGACGAGCATGATATTCATCACGACGATGCCGCCGACGACCAGCGAAATCGCCGCCACGCCGACCGTCACAAGGTAGATATTAGAGGTCGCGGTCTTGTAAAGATTGAGAAAGACATCCTGCGTGTCGAGCGAAAATCCGTCGTCTTCATCGCTGAAGGTCTTGCCGCGACGATTACGCATGATGGCGCGTGCCTGGTCCTGCGCCGCTTCGAGTTGCACAGCATCCGGGACCTGTATGTGGACGGTCAGCGAATCGCGCGAGCCGTACAATTTCTGGTAAGTCTGAAAGGGAATGAAGACGAAGTTATCGCGCGAGAAGCCGAAGATTTTGCCCTGCTTTTGCGCCACGCCGACGATTTGAAACGGGCGGCCAGCGACCCTCACTTCCTGGCCCACGACGCGCTCCGGCGTTGCGCCGTTGAAAACGTTATCGAGGATGTCTGTCCCGACGATGCAGACATCTCTGGCGGCCCCGCCCTCGCTCTCGGCCCACGCGCGCCCGGCATCTATATTGACGGCCTCGATTTCGAGCATCGAAAGAGTAATGCCGCGCACGGGCACGTCTTCGCTTTTTTGGTCCGCGTGCTTGACAAGTTCGCGCGTCGTGACGGACACGCCAGCGCGCCAGCAGGCGTTGCACAAACGCTTGATCGCGTCCGCATCATCCTGCGTCACATCCTTGCGTTTGTTGAAGGCGATGAACTCCTCGCGCGATTTGATAATCAAAGGGCGCTTGGCGATGGTGAACACCGTGGAACCTTGCGAGGAGAAGGTAGAGGCAACCGTCTTGTCCAAACCTTTGATGATGGTCACGACGGCGATGACGGCGGAGACGCCGACCACTATCCCGACGAGCGTCAACCCCGTCCGCAGCTTGTTCAAACGCAGCGAAGAGACCGCCACGCGAAAAGATTCCCAAACGGAAGACAACATAAAAAGTCAGGAGTCTCGGAGTCAGGAGTCACGAGTCAGAAGAGAGGCTCTTGCTTTTGACTCCAGACTCCTGACTCCGAGACTCCTGACTGCTTATCTGATTCGCTCGTCCTTTTCGATTTGTCCGTCGCGGATGGAGATGACGCGATGGGCGCGTTCGGCGATGTCGTGTTCGTGTGTCACGACGATGATCGTGTTGCCTTCGGCGTGCAGGCGCTCGAAGAGGTTCATGATTTCGTAGCTGGTGGCGGTGTCGAGCGCGCCCGTCGGCTCGTCCGCGAGCAGGATGGATGGGTGGTTGACGAGGGCGCGCGCGATGGCGACTCTCTGCCTCTGCCCGCCGGAAAGCTCGTTGGGCCTGTGCATCATGCGGTCCGTGAGTTCGACGGAGGCGAGCGCCTGCTTGGCCTTCTCATGACGCTCGGCTGAACCGATGCCCGCGTAGATGAGCGGCAACTCGACATTGTGCAAACTCGTCGCGCGGGCCAACAGGTTGAAGGTCTGAAAGACGAAGCCAACCTCCTTGTTGCGGATGCGCGCCAGTTCGTCGTCCTCCATCTCTGAGACGACCTTGCCGTTAATCCAGTACTCGCCCTGCGTCGGCGTGTCCAGACAGCCGATGAGATTCATGAGCGTTGATTTGCCGGAACCTGATGGTCCAATAATCGCCAGATACTCGCCGCGCTGCACGTCGAACGAGACGCCGTGCAGCGCGTGGACCTCTTCCGAACCCATCACGTAGGTCTTCCAGATATTGCGCATCGAGATGAGCGCCGAAGGCACATCCTGTCTGCGCCCCAACAGCGCGCCCGGCACGTATTCCTGTTCTTCTTCCATCGGCACGGTGATTGTCGCGTCGCTCATTATTTGCCCTCGTTGGCGTTGGCGTTAGCGCCCGGTTTATTCGTCTGTCGCTTGACGACCTGGTTTTCTTTTAAGGTCTTGAGAATCCGGCTCGGCCCCGTGATGATTTCCATGTCGGGTTCGAGGCCGCGTGTAATCTCTATGTCGGATTCGCCAGTGATGCCCGTCTCGACTTCTAGAAACTTGACCTTGCCGTTGGCTTGCATGATATAGACGCCCTTCAAGTCTTTGGGCTTTTCTCCGGGCGTCGGCGTCGGCGTCGGCGCGTTGCCCCTGGGCGTCGCGCCCGGCGAGCCAGCCGGAGTCGGCTGCTTCTCGACGATGGCCTGGAGCGGCACGGCGATGACGTTATTCTTGACCTTCGTCGTGATGGTCGCCGTCGCGCTCATGCCCGGACGCAAGCCGTCGCGCACGTCGTTCGGCACATCCTTTAACTCTATGACGACTTTGAACTCTTTCGCCTCCTGAACGTTGACGCGGGTCGTCAAGCCGCCGCCCGTCGTGTCAGACTTGCCGACGGCCATCGGATTCTTCTGCGTGACGATGCCCTGCAACTCTTTATCACCGAAAGCATCAACCTTGACCTTGACGGGTTGATTCACTTCGACGCTGTAAATCTCCGTCTCGTCCACGTTGACTTCGATGTTGATGGTGGACATGTCCGCGATGGTCATCAAAGGAGTCGTCGCGAGACCCGCGACGGCGAACTCGCCCTGGCGCGCGGTGATGTCCGCCACGACGCCGTCAATGGGCGAAAGCGTGGTCGCCTTCGAGCGCTGGCTCGACTGGCCGCGCAGGAGCGCCTGTTGCTGATTGGCCCGCGACTCGCTGGAAGCAACGCTGGACTGCGCGCGAATGACGCCGGTCCGCGCATCGCGCACGGCGACGCGCTGCTGATTGGCCCGCGCGATGGATTCCTGAACGCCAATCTTCTGCGCTTCGAGGTTGGCCTGAGCCGTGCGCAGTGCGACCTGCGACTGTTCCAGACGGTCGCGCGCCGCGTCATACTCGGAACGGGAAGCGACGCCGGATTCGACCAGTTCGGTCGTGCGTTTCAATTCGCGCTGCGCCGTGTTGAGGTCAACCTGCGCGCGGTCCACGTTGGTCTGAGAAGAGATGACCTGCTGGCGAGACTGTGCGACGCTGGCCTCCGCCACCGTCAGGGCTTGCTGGGCCTGCGCGACCTGATTTTGCGCGGCCATGACCTGCGTCCGCGCGTTCTGCACGTCGCTGATGGCGACCTGCACGCCCGCCGCCTGCGCCTCCTGGCTGGACTGTAGCTGCGTCGGGTCAATTCGCACGACGGGTTTGCCCTGCGTGACCTTATCGCCGGGGTTGACGTAAATCTCATCAATACGTCCGGGGACTTCGCTCGTCAGCTTGATATAACGAATGGGGCGGACTTCGCCCGAAGCCGTCACGGTCTGCCGCAGTTCCGGGCGCACGGCGACCTTCACGGTCGTCACTTCCGGCTCATCCTTACGGTTGGCGAAAACACTGATGATGACGATGAGGCCGAGGACGGCCACCGCTGCCACGCTAATAATGATCTTCTTTTTACGGCTCAGAGCCATGATAGTTAGTCCTTATAAATGAAGAGGGAATCGGATGTGCGGTCGGGCCAATCTGCAAAACCGCACAGTTCTCACCACGCGATTCTCAACAAGTTTCGCGCTAGAGTAGCATTTACGTCAAATGCGCGCGAACAGTTTCAATTAAAGAGGTTAGAGACTGGAGGCTAGAGGCTAGTCAGAGCCACAAGGGTTTTAACCAGCCTCTAGCCTCCAGCCTCCAGCCTCTTTATTGGCGCGCACTTTCATTTCGCGCTACAATGGTCCGGTTTCTCGCGCGAGCAGCGGCGGCGGACAAATTCTGGCAGGAGAGAACCCGGCGCTCGTCTCCCACTTGAAAGCTCTATCGCACGAGGGGAAATCTTTTATGACAACCTGCGAGAGGTGTAATACAGACAACCTTGACGGCTCGCAATATTGTGACGAGTGCGGCGCGCCGTTGGGCGGCGCTGCGTCAAATAGAAAAAATTCCATCGGAACCGGCAACTCCGGCGGGCCAACCAACAGTAAGTCTATGGCGGACGTGCAGCCCGTCGTCGCGGCCTCGGAATCCGTCGCGCACAGGACCAGCACCTCCTTCGCCGTCTCCGCCAGCGCGTTGCGCTCGACGGACGGCGCGCATGCCAACCTGATTATAGAGCGCGGGCGTTCAGCGGGAAAACAGTTCTCCCTCTGCGAAGAAGAATCGCAGATCGGAAGATGGGACGCGGACGGCGGCATCTTCCCGGATGTAGACCTCGACTCGGATGACCCGGAAGCCAAAGTCTCGCGCCGCCACGCGCGTATCATGCGGCGCAACGCGCAGTATTTTATAGAAGACTTGGGCTCGACCAACGGGACCTTCATCAATCGCGGGCGAAGGTTACTGCCGGGCGATCGTCAGCCCTTGCGCGATGGTGATGAGATTATCGTCGGCAAGACTTTTTTGCGTTTTCATATCATTAAATAAGCGGGCCTCTCATTAATGGGCCAATTCGCGGCCAGGGCGTCCGCGCGTATGTCCGAGGGAGGCTGACGGCCAGACGCTTTTTGTAAGTGGTTTTCAATCAAGACGAAGAACAACCGGGATAGATGTCTGTTTGCCATTCATGCGGCGCAAAGGTTGCGCCAGAAGACCCATACTGCGGCAACTGCGGCGAGGCGCAGCATCGTGTCAAAGCCGACCCGCATCCATCTGCGGAGGGCGCGCCCGCTACCGCCAGGGCTGAAAGCCTGGAGACCGCCAGCGACCCTGTGACGAGCGAGCCGGTTGCGAGCAAGCCTGTCGTTGACCAACTCGCCATTACTGCCGCAGACCCGCCGCCGAACGCACCCTTCAATCTACCGCCGGATGCCGCCGTCACTCCGCCGGACGCGCCCGCCCGTCCCGTCGAACCTCTCTCGCGCCAGACGGTCATCTCTTCCGCGCTTCATGAAGAGATAGCTCAAGCGGTGACGCCGACGGGCGAATTGCCGCCGCGCGAGGGAGAGATCCAGTCAACCATCCGCGCCGGAGCGACGGGAGGCCGCCAGCCTTCTTCTAAACAGCTTGACCCCGGCACGCTGCTCAACGGTCGTTATGAAATCGTGCGGCGCATCGGCGGCGGCGGGATGGGCGCTGTCTATCTAGCCAAGGACCGCAACCTCGGCGATGCTCCGCGCGCCGTCAAGGAAATGGTCCAGTCACATCTCGACGAGTCGCAGCAGGAAAAGGCCATCAACGATTTCAAGCGCGAATCCATGCTCCTCAGTTCGCTTGAGCATCCTTCGATTCCGACCATCTACGATTATTTCTACGACGACGCGGCGTGCCGTTTTTATCTCGTCATGAAATACATCTCCGGCGGCGACTTCGCCTCGCGCCTGCGTAACGCGACCGGAGGCCGGATAGATGAGAAGACCGTCACGGACTGGTCCGTGCAGGTCGCGGACGTGCTCAACTACCTGCACAACCGTCCCAAGCCGATTATCTATCGCGACCTCAAACCTGCGAACCTGATGATTGACGGCAATACTGGCCGCGTGATGTTGATTGACTTCGGCATCGCGCGCTGGGTCGCGCCGCAGGAGAAAGGCGTGACGGCGGTCGGGACGATGGGTTATGCCCCGCCGGAACTTTTCAGCGGCAAGGTCGAACCGCGCTCCGACATCTATTCTCTGGGCGCGACGATGTTTCATCTCCTGACGGGCGGCGACCCGCAGGACAACCCGCTCCTCATCTTCGACTTCACCAAGAACCCGCGCCCGCGCCAACTCAATCCGGCCATCTCGAACGAGATGGAGCGGCTACTGATGCGCGCCGTGGAGTACAAGCCCGAAGGACGTTTCCGAAACGCGGCGGAGATGCGAGACATGCTCGCGGCGCATCTGGACAGGCTGCGCGCGGGCGAGGTCACATACGGGACCGCTTCGGGGCCGACGGCGGGCGGCGAGACGATTCAGGTGGAGATGGTCTACTGCGGTTTTTGCGGCGGACGCATCGCGGCGGACGATCTCTTCTGCGCGCACTGCGGGCAGCGTCAACCGCTTGTGGGAACGAGCGCCGCGCTGCGCACGGCACGCGCCACGGCCAAACTCATCGTCGCCGGAACGACAGAGCTTGACGCGCAGTTTCAATTGCAGAAGGAGAGCAATCTCGTCGGGCGCAGCGACCCGCACTCGAATATTTTCCCGGAAGTTGATCTCTCAAAATTCGATCCTGAGACCAAGGTCTCGCGTCGCCACGCGCGTATCTGGCGGAGGGGCGAATCGTTCCTGATAGAAGACCTCGGCTCCGTCAACGGCACGGTCGTGATGGGACGCGACAACGACACAGTGAGGCTCGCACCCGGCCAGCCGCGCGTCCTCGAAAGCGGAGACAAACTGCGTCTCGGCGAAACCATGCTCCATTTTCTAGTCGGATGAATCAATTGCGGAATGTGGATTTGGGATTGCGGATTTAAGAAAGCAATCTGTATAAATCCGCAATCTGAAATCCGCAATCCGAAATCGTATGACTGCGCGAATTGAACAAACGAGTCTGGTTCAGGGGGAGGCTGGCAGTAGCGCACGCGTGCAGGCGCGAGACTATGCCGAAAGATTTCGTGCGCCCTTCTCTTTGCGTTGCGGCGCACTCTTGATTGATTACATCCTGCTCATCATCATCGTCGCCTTCAGTACCGTGTGGGCGCGGGTGCTGGGCGGCGGCGCGCGGATGGCGGGCGGGACGACGGAGACCATCGGCCTTCTCATCGCGGTGGCGGTCACGGTGCTCAATTTTTTCGTGCTGGCGGGATTGCGCGGGCAGACCTTAGGCAAGTGGGCGACGGGGTTACGCATAGAGCGCAGGGACGGCGGCCCGGTCGGGATCGGACGTGTCTTGCTGCGCCACACGGTCGGATATACGCTTTCACTTTTGATCTTTGGTCTGGGATTTCTCTTCGCCGCTTTCGACTCGCGTGGGCGGACGCTGCACGACATGCTCGCGGGCACACTGGTTGTGCGCAGCGAAGCGCGTGGCACGCGCGGCAGCAGGGTTCGCTGAACTCCTCGCAAGGGTGACAAAATCCTCGCTGGTCCAAAAAAGGAAGAAAGAGTATATGGGGAAGGCTTGTTCAAGTTGCGGAGCGATGGCCGCGTCGGAGGCGCGCTTTTGTCGTCTGTGCGGAGCGCCTTTGAGATTCGCGGACGCGGACGGCGGGGATGTCTCGCCGCTCGCGCAGACCGTCCCGCTCTCAGGCGAAGGACGCCATACGGACGGCTTTACGCCCGGCGACTCGAAGCGCTCCGCAGAGACCAGCAGGGTCAGGCGAGAGGAGATAGAAAGACTGCTTCATCGCCCGGCCATAGAGCCTGCCTCCGACGGCGACCATGATGGTCCAATAATCATCCCCGTCACCTCAGACTTCATCGCTCCCAATACCTCAGAGCTTACGCCTCAGCCTGTCGCTCAAAAAGCGAACGCCCCTTCACACTCGCAGGCACAGGCAAGCCCGCGCCGTCCGCGAAGGCGACTCGTTGTCGCCACAGTCTTATGCGCGTCGCTCGTCATCCTCGGCGCTTCGACGGCATTCTTCTGGTCTCGCTGGCGTGCGGGAGAGAAATCCGGCAACGCTCCTGAGACTGCAAACGGCGAATCGCAACTCTCTGTTGACGCGCAATTATCTGAGGCTCAATCCCTGCTCGCTTCGGGCGAGACGAGCGCGGCGCTCACGCGCTTGCGTGCGCTGGTCCAGCGCGAGCCGTCGAACGGCAGGGCGCACAGGCTGCTCGGAGAGGCTCTGTTGAAAAGCGGCGCGCGGCGCGATGCGATAGCGGAGTACAGCGCGGCGACCAGACTTGATGCGAAGGATGTGGCGGCCTGGCGTGCGCTCGCTTCGGCGCAGTTCGCGGAAGAGTTTTACGCGGATACGGTCGAGAGCTATCGGCGCTTGATTGCATTGACGGGTGAAGACGGGATTGATGATAACGCGCGGCTCGAATACGCGGACGCGCTGCGCCTGGCTGGTTACACGGAAGACGCGCGCGCGGTCTATCAGAAGGTCGAGGCAGACGCGCCCGTAGATTTAGCCAGACGGGCGACGAAGCATCTCTCCGAATTGACGCCCGCGAAGCCTGCGGCCATCGCCAGCAACATGGAGCCAGCGCACGCCACGGAATCTCCCGCGCGCGAGACGCACACGGAACTCGCGCGCAGCCGCCCTTTGGAATCGCCCGCGCCGCCCCTGGCCTCGCCCGCGCCCGCTCCTACACCTGCGCCGCAAGTTTCGCAGGAGGCCGTCCAGAAGAATAGTGTTGCGCAAACAGACCCGGATGCTTACTATTTTCAGGCCCTGAGCGTTATCAATGGGCGCGAGCCTAAAAATTTGCCGCGCCCTGAACTGCTGAGAGCTTTGCAGTTGTTCCAGAACGCGGCGAGCGCCAGGGGAGGCGCGCACCGCGAGCAGGCCCAGAAATACGCGGAGCGGCTCGGCAGGGAGTTCGACCGTCGCCCGCGACAAAAATAAACGGATTGCGGATTGGTGAATAAGAAATAATGAATGCAGAAAGAATGATGACTCAAGTTGAATCATCTCGCTTTCTTCAATCCGCATTCCGCCATCCGCAATCATTAAATTGAATCGTCATGCCTGATTTGATAGTCAAATATCCAGACCGCGCGACGGACACTTTCGCTCTCGGACGCCTGCGAATCACGATTGGACGCTCGGCGCGCAACGACCTCTGTATCCCGGACCCGTTTGCCTCGCGCGTCCATGCGGAAGTGCGCCGCGAGGGCGACCAGTATTTCTTGCAGGATTTGGGTTCCGCTAACGGGACGCTGTACAACGGCGAGGGCGTCGAAGGCTCTATCCCTTTGACGAGCGGCGGGCGGATTCAGATTGGCGAAACCGAGATCGTCTTCGACGACGGCGGAGGCGGCGCGGGCGCGACGATGATTCAGGACCAGGCTTCGATGCCTGTGCCCGAAGCGACCATCGCGCTCAGTTCGGCGGACCACACGACCTCCGGTCTACTCGAAGCCATAGAGGGCGCGCGGACCAATCCGGGCGAAGCGCCAAAGCGAGGCGTGCGCCAGAGCGACCTGCTCGCGCTCATCAGTAAAGTCGGCGTCACGCTCCTCGCCTCCGCCACCTTGAACGAGACTCTGCAACAGGTCGTCTCGCTCGTCTTCGAGGCCGTGCCTGCGGATCGTTGTCTTATCATGATGCGCGACGAGGGCGGCGAAGAGTTGAAGGTGAGAGTGGCAAGGCTTCGTGACCGTGATGGTGGTGTCGGAGAGATACGCGTCAGCCGCACGATTATGGAAGAGGTGGTGGGCCAGGGCAAATCCGTGCTCACGGCGGACGCGCAGCACGACCCGCGCCTGATGAGCAGCACGATGACCTTGCAAGGCATACGCTCTGTGCTGGCCGTGCCCTTGAGCGTGGGCCAGAAAGTGTTTGGCATCATCTACGCCGATTCGCCCATCGGTGAGGGAAGATTCACAAGGGAGCATCTGGAAGTGTTGACGATGCTGGCTTCGGTCGCGGCCATCAGGGTCGAGAACGCGCGCCTCGCGGAAGAGCGTATGGATCGCGAGCGTCTGGAACAGGAACTCCAACTGGCGAGCGAGATTCAGCAACGCTTTCAACCGACCGCGCCGCCGCAGGTCAAGGGTTACGAATTGCAGGGCATCAGCTTTCCCTGTTACGAGATCGGCGGCGATTACTACGATTTCATAGAGCGCAAGGACGGACGCCTGATGATTGCGCTGGGCGACGTGTCTGGCAAGGGGACTGCCGCCGCGCTGCTCATGTCTTCGCTCCACGCGGCGGTCCACGCGCAAGCCGCCTTCAACAATTCGATAGTGGATACCATCAGGGCCGTCAATCAATATCTCGCGGAGAACACTCCGTCCAATCGCTTCGTCACGCTCTTCTACGCGGAGTTGGACCCGGAAACAGGCGCGCTCGCATTCCTCAACGCGGGACACAACCCGCCGCTCATCGTGCACGCCGCTGGAACCGTCGAACAACTCGCTTCCGGCGGCTTGCCTCTCGGCATCAACCCTTTGGCGGAGTATCGTGAAGGCCGCACCCAACTCCATCCGGGCGATGTCCTCGTCATCTACTCGGACGGCGTTTCTGAGTCTTACAATCCAGAAGGCGAAGAGTTCGGCATGGCGCGTCTGTGGGAAGTGGTCTCGCGCAACATGGACGCCTCCGCCGCCGGAATCCGCGACCGCATCGAATCCGCCCTCACCAAATTCTCGCAGGGCACACCCGCCGCCGACGACATCACCCTCGTCATCGTCAAGCGCCAGGCCATCGGCGTCGCTGTCGCATCGAGAGGGTAGGAGAGGAAGTAGGAAGGCGGAAGGATGAAGGAAGGCTGATTCATCTTGAGTAGCCACTCTTTCATCCTTCCTACTTCTTAACGTGAGTTCGACATAAGGAGAAAAGTGGCGCTGATGTCGCCCCTCTGGGGCTGACAACATGACCTCTTGTTATCTCGAACTCACGTTAATTATCTATCGTGGTTTGAAGAAAATGAGCTATAGTGTGCGCGCTCTGCCAGCTTCACATAAGGCGGCATAGAGACATGGCCCGAACTCCACTCTTCAAAGAGATTCAACGCGCTCTCAAACTGGCCTCGCATCTTGAAGCCACGCACACAGGGACGGCGGAAGGTCTTGAGCGAATCGCTGAAACGCATTGGAGCCGTCGTCGCTTTCTGGGCACGGCAACCGCCGCGACGGCGGGCGCGGCTCTTATCAGCGTGCCCCTCTTTGAGCATGTCGCGCTCGGCGCGGAAAGCCCGAAGGTCGTCATCGTCGGCGCGGGCACTGCCGGGCTGACCTGTGCTTATCGGCTGCAACAACACGGCATCAACTCCCGCATCATAGAGGCCAGCACCCGCATCGGCGGGCGCATGTTCAGCCTGCGAAACTTCTTCCCGGACAATCAACTGACGGAACTCGGCGGTGAGTATATAGATTCGGACCATCTGCAACTTCAAGCGCTCGCCAGAGAACTGGGCCTCGGCCTCATAGACCTCTACTATAATAATGGTCCAAGCGGGCACTCCTACTTCTTCGACAACAAATTGATACCCGCCGACGCGGACTTTATAGAGATGTTTCGTCCCGTCGCGAAGGCCATCAAAAACGACCTGGACCAGATGAAGGTCAGAGTGCATGGCAAGTGGGAGATTAGCTATGACAGCCCGCACGGCAAGGAGATGGACGGGTGGAGCATTTCCGAATGGCTCGACAAACGCGGCGTGACCGGGTTGATGAGCAAGGTGCTCAACGCCGCGTACATAGGCGAGTATGGTCTTGAGATTAGCGAGCAGAGCGCGCTCAACCTGCTGTTGGAAATCGGGGACGAGCCGCCGGCGGACGAGTTTCTCATCTTTGGCGCGAGCGACGAGCGCTTTCACATCGTGGAGGGCAACGACAGCGTGCCGACCGGGTTGGCCCAAAGGCTCAATCGCCCGGTCGAGTTCAACACGCGCCTCGAATCCATTCGCAGCGACGGCGAGGGCTATCGTCTCAACGTCCGGCGCGATAGCACGAGCGTGGAAATCAAGGCGGATATACTGGTCCTGGCGCTTCCTTTCACCATCCTGCGAGGGTTGGACGTGCGCGTTGAAATGCCTCTGGCGAAGAGACGTGCGATTCAGGAATTGGGTTATGGCACGAACGCCAAACTCATCGCGGGATTTTCGCGGCGCGTCTGGGAGGAGACCAACGTCACCGGATACAGGTTCGACACGCGCAGCACCGGCTATACTTTTACGGACCTGGAATTTCAGTGCTGCTGGGAGACGAGCCGTGGACAGCCGGGCACGCACGCGCTGCTCACAAACTTCGCGGGCGGACGCCTCGGCGCGAATCTCAATCAGGGCACGATTCAGGAACGCGCCGTCAAGTTTGCCTCTCAAGTGGACCAAATATTTCCGGGCACAGCCGAAGCCTACACGGGTCAGGCGGTCCGCCAGCACTGGCCCAGTTCACCGTTTGTGATGGGTTCTTACACCTGCTACAGACCGGGCCAGTATTCGACGCTCGCGGATTGGGTCGCCACGCCCGTCGGAAATATCTTCTTCGCGGGCGAGCACACCAGCGTTGAATTCAACGGTTATATGGAAGGCGCGGTCGAGACGGGCCATCGCGCCGCGCAGGAAGTGTGGGCCAAACTGCACGGCAAAAAGAAGCGAGCCGCGAAGGCCGCTTGAGAGGATTAAAAAGCCGCCTCAAATCATAATTGGTCCAGTCAAGGCGGTCACTTCCTGATATTCATCCCCGGCATGTCCGGGTCCCTCGCTTTGAAACCGTACTTCTCGTAAAAGGGCGCGACGCCTTTATTAGCCATCAGGCAGATGAGAGAGGTGGGCCGCGCGTGCGTGTTGAGGTAATTCATCAAAGCCGACATCAACATCTCTCCGACTCCCTTTTTCTGATGCTCAGGCACCACCGCGACATCCACTATGTCGTAGAACAACCCGCCGTCTCCGATGACACGCCCGATGCCAATCGTGACCCGCTCATGTTCTATGCAGACGCCGTAGAGGGTGTTCGCCAGACCCCTTTGCGCGGCGATGGAGTCCTTCACGCTCAGGCCCGCCGCCTCTCTCACACGATTGTATTCCTCAACCGTCGGGACGCGTTCGACCACAGTATATCCAACAGCCATTGAGCGCCTGTCTTTTCCTTCA
Organism: Pyrinomonadaceae bacterium; assembly: GCA_036009045.1. GTDB lineage: Bacteria > Acidobacteriota > Blastocatellia > Pyrinomonadales > Pyrinomonadaceae > DASYML01. The sequence goes on along the minus strand of DASYML010000205.1, from coordinate 4,311 downwards.
ATCGTAGTTCACAATCGTCTCACACTCGAAGCGATTCTCTCCGCGCTCTTGTCGCCGATGCCGTCAACCATTTCGAGGCCGCCGCCCGCGACGAATTGCTTGAGGTCGTCGAGCGAAGAGATTTTGAATTGTTGGTAGAGAGTCGAGGCGGTCTTGATGCCGACGCCGCTGACTTTTAAAAGGTCCAGAACGGTTTCCGGCGTCTCGGCCTTGAGCTTTTCCCAGGCATCGAACGTGCCCTTTTCGAGCAGTTCGATAATCTTGCCGCTGATGGCCTTGCCGACCCCCGGAATGGTTTGCAAGCCCTTGACGCCCTCTTCCGCCGCGATGGTTTTGAGAGGGGTGGGCCAGGTCTCTATAATCTCCGCCGCGTTCCTGTAGGAGCGTATGCGAAAATGATCGTCGCCGCGTATCTCCATCATATTCGCCAGACGATTAAAACGCCCGGCCAGCGCCTCGTTGTCCATCTCGCTATTATAAAGTCCCAGGTCCAAGGTCCAAAGTCCAAAGTCCAAAGTCAAGAAGCGGAAGGTTGGTAGTGGTTCAATTTGGTCTTGAATGATGGGACAGCATTATTCACCACCGCAGACACAGAGTCAGCACAGAGACAATATTTCAAGCCTCTGTGCTGACTCTGTGCGCTCTGTGTCTGCGGTGGTGAACGCCCCTTTCATATTCGCTCAACTCAAACTGAACCACTACCGGAAGGTTGCTGTTCTTGTCTTTGGACTTTGGACCTTGGACCTTGGACTCTTACGAGACCTGGGACTTTAGACTAAGCTTTTAGTGTAAGAAGATGGTGTCGTAGGTGCTGCGCAGTTTGTAGCCTGCTCGCAGATAAAAATCACGGGCCTTCTGATTCTCTTCATTGACGAGCAGGCAGATGGAGTCTGCGCGCTGGAGGAGGCTCTGGCCGAGTTGCGAAAGGCAGCGTGAGCCGTAGCCTTTGCTGCGCTCTGCCGGATGGACGTAGATGCCTTCAAGGTAAACACACCGGGGCGTTTCAGCTATGATGTCGGCTTTGAATATTAATCGCCCGTCTTCGACCCAGACCCACACCCTGCCCTGCGCGATGCGACGCGCGCAACGCCTGCGGAATCCAGCCTCATCAACTTCGAGCGGGTTGACGCCGCTCTCTTCATGTGCCATCTGCGCGTGCGCGGGCATCACCAGTTCAAGGTCGTCTTGGGTCGCGACTCTTAATTCTTTGACCTCCGGCTGAACGGCGACGGGCCAGCGTTGTTCAAACAGCATTTCAGTGCAAGCCAGACGCGACGCCTGTCCGCCTTCGGCATAATCGGACCAGAATTCCCGCAAGCGCTCTCGCTGGCCCAGGATGAGGTGCGTCTCTTGAGAGCTTTGAGCCAGGCGAGCGAAGGCTTTCAAAGCCTCATCGGAGCGTGCATCAAACAGCGTGGCATGACCGATTAAAGCCACGCCTTCGAGTTGGCCCAGAGCATCGCGGCAACCGTAGAACGTGCCGCGATTGAGCGGACTGACCAGCCCGTTGTCGAGTATCAGACTGCTCAGAAAAACGTTGTGGAGCGGCTGCGCGGAGAGAAATTCCAGGACCTCTAATTGTTCCTCGCTGGCGAGCCGGGAAGTGAGCGTCGAACGATTTTGAGCTTCAGGGTGGCTGGCGTACTGCGGCATGAATTTCTCGCTCATGGCTGTTGCAGTCTGTCCGTTCATGCTTCTCTTCATTCCTTTGCCGGTAGTTGAAGATGGAGCTACTGCAAAGAATCCATCAGTAGTTCATGAAGTTCACACCGTTGTCTTTGATAATCGCCATCGAAGAGGTGTTGTCTCCAAAGAACAGCGTCGTCATGGCCTTCGTGGAATTAGTTTCGCTGAGCACTACTCCATTGCCTGCGACTCCTCCTGCGCCCAGCACCACGCTGTCGCTCAGAACCACACCATCGCTGAGCAGGACGCCATCGCTCAGGACGACACCATCACTGAGCAGGACGCCGGTTCCGACAAAGGGCTTACCGCTGCTCATGATCTGGCCGTTGCTGGTCAGGATGCTGTCGCCCAGAACAACTCCGCTCGACATCATCGTGGTATTGCTGAGGAGGACGCCATTACTAATCATCACACCGTCGCTCAGCAGAACGCCCTGCGCGTAAACTTTCTGATAGAGGGCGAGGCCGTAACCCGTCGCATACGTCTGGTTGAGGATGATGCCCTGCGACCAGGGGAAGGTGAAGCCGGAGATGGTCGTGTAGGGTGACGGCGGCATCTGTGTGAAGACGGGAGTCCCCACAGCCGTCGAAGCGTTCAAGTCCGTCCGCACGATCTTTGCCAGTTGGATTGCGCCGCTGATGTTAATCTGGCCCGCGCCCTGCTCGAACATGTTGAAGCCGTTGAGCGGCTGCGCCGTGTACATGAGCAGAGCTTTAATCATATTCGGCGTCAGGTTCGGATTAATCTGCAAGAGCAACGCAGCCGCACCGGCGACCACAGGAGTCGCCATAGATGTGCCGCTCATCGTCATCATATCCGAGTTGGCGGATGGGCTGACATTGTTATCCAGAGTCGGGTTGAGCTTGACGATAGCATTGCCGACGGCTTCAGCGCCGACCAGTTTATTTCCGGGCGCGACCAAATCCGGCTTGATGAGGTTATCGTAATGCTTGACGCCGTTGGTTCCGGTCCAATAACTGCGCGTCGGGCCATGAGAACTGTAAGTGGCGACGCCGTCATCCTGGCGCGTGTCCGTGCCGTAGGTGTTGACTGCGCCGACGGTCAGCGCCGAAGGCTCGTTGCCGGGCGAGTGAATCTGCCCGTAGACTTTCCTGCCCAGTGCATCTTTGCCATCGTTACCCGCCGCCGCCACGACGACCACGCCGACGTTAGCCAGCGAGCGCACGGCGCGCGTGACCGGATCATTTTTGTAAGAATCTATCGCCGCTCCGCCGAGGCTCATGTTGACGACGCGTATGTTGTAGGTCGTGCGATTCGAGAGCACCCAGTTGAGCGCGTTGAGGACAGCGGAGGTAGTGCCCGTGCCCTGCGAGTTGAGCACGCGCAGGTTGATGAGTTTGGCGTCGGGCGCGATGCCTACGTAACTGGCGTCCGCGATCATGCCATTGCCTGCGGCCAGCGAAGCGACGTGCGTGCCGTGACCGTAAGGATCATCCGTGCGATTCTCGCCCGTAAAATCTTTGCTGTAGGCGATGCGAGATTTGCCGTCACGACCCAAGAAGGCTTTGTGCGCGGTATAGATACCAGAATCAACAATGGCGATGCCGATGCCCTCGCCGCCGATAATCTTCGTTGTCTTAACGCCAGTCGCAGATGTCTCTTCATCATTACGCACATCGTCGCAGCCGGTGGTTTTGGAAAGATGGCCCAGCGAAACAACCGGGCGGTCCAGAGAGATATGAGAGACCTGAGCTTTATCCGCCAGCTTCTCAATCAAGCGCGCGGGGACTTCAACGACCTGCGCGCCGACTCGATTGAGGTTTTCCGTGACGCGCCCTTCATGCTCTTTAAGAAATTGACGAAACGCAGCGTTCTGTAAATCATCACCTTGCAGGATGAGGCTCACGCGGTCTTCGCCGTGGCCAGCGTTCGCCATCAACTCGCTCACATCGGGGGCAATCTTTGCGCCGACAAACTCTTCGCCTTTCAGAGCATCACTCTCATGCTCGTTCGACGCGCTCTTCTCCGCATCCTCAAGGCGAACCGGAACAAAGAAACGCGCCAACTCCGTCTTCTGCTGAATGGACTGCTCGAAGGCCGCAGCGTTGGTCGCGCCGACGACGCGCACGCGACCGCGTTGCAGCGCACCGGAGACGGCCCCGGCTGTCTCTTGCGCCGCGTCACTGCCAACGACTTGATGAATCTCGTCAATGAAGAGAATGACTCTGCCCGCAGCCTTTTCCGTCTCGGCCAGCACGGCGTTGAGACGCGTCTCTATCTCCGCGTTGCTCTTCGTCTGCGCCGCTATCGCATCCAGATTGAGACGAAAGATGCTCTTCTGAAGCAACGCCTCTGGCACTTCATGCGCGGCGATTCTCTGCGCGAGACCTTCTACGATAATGTTTCTCTCAACGCTTGACTCGCCAACCAGCACCGGATGCTTTCCGTTGTTGCGCGCGAGAAGATGTATGAGGCGTTCAATCTTATCCTCGTAGCCGGGGACCGTAGCGAGTGCGCCGCGTTGGGCCAACTCCGTCAGGTCTCCCGCATATAATGAGAGCGCTGGATAATCCGCTTTCATCTCATCTCGCTCCGCGTCACGCACGCGCGTCGTTCCCTTTAAAGTTTGCGCTCCGGCAACTACATTAAAGGGGCCGCCTGCTG
>DASYML010000204.1:0-15713 GCA_036009045.1 Pyrinomonadaceae bacterium | reverse complement strand
GCCACCAGTGACCCCGCGATTTTCGTCCCCTCAAAATTGACGTTGTAATCGGCTTCAAAGGGTATCAGAGATGATTCGCCCTGTTCATTAAAAGAACTCCACTGATTCATGTAAACTGTTTGTCTCACGGATGCTAAACTGAGGATGAAAGTATTTATTTCCTCATCTGCTTTCCGATGAAGAAATGCGCCTCTCAAGTTTAGGGAACCCAACTCGGCTGACAGAAAGGAAACAGCGCCGTCCGCGCGGAAGCGTTCAGGAGGGAGGCTCTGGTTATGTGACTCTTCCGGGTCGGCTTCCGGCGCACGCGTAAACAGGCATGTGAGGCCCAGGACACCGTCCACATGCGCGAATTGTCCATGAAGCGCATAGTTTCCCTGCGCGATCAGATGAGCGCCATCCGCCCACAGGTCGCCTTTGATGTGAGCATTGATGATACTGACCCCGCCATCGGCAACAAAGCCTGGGCGCAAAAGAACGCTTCCGGCAATCTCGGCTCCGCCCAGGGCTAAAGCGTAATCAGCGGGCGTCGTTTCCGACTTATCTATCCTCGCCTGTCTCAGATTGAGGTTGACCGTGGACGCTTTGATTGATCCATCAATGCGTGTGTTCTTCGCCTCAACACGACACTGACCGCCTTCGCTGAGGGCTTTTAGTCCATCCAGTTCAAGGTCGCCCAGAAGTTCCGCATCTGTGAGATCAATAAACCCTGCACGGCAATTCTTGAGCGACAACCTTGAAAGTATGGCATGCCTGGCGTCGAGCGTCGGTTGCGGACGAGCCGACGGGTCTTGATAAGCGCCTTCGTCTTCACCCGTTAAGATGCAGTCCTCAAGTAAGAGCGGGAAGCATCCATTCCCATCGCGCCCCGCACAGTCAGAGAGGTCTAACACTCCTTCTATCCTGGCCCCACGCACGCGCACCCCGCTGCTTGTGATTGTGTGACGAGTAATCGGCGCGGCGGGTTTATCCGCCTGGGTTGGTAACGGCAAGCCTATCAGCAGATGTCTTATAACGTAGCCACGAATGACCATTGTGGCAGCCTGACCCGCAGAGTCCCTGCGATCCCTGAAGTCGGCAGTCTTACCGTTTATCGCCGCCTGGATGATTTCCAATTCGCAACCGCTAATCTGTGAGCCAGTCATAAAGCTCTCCGCATAATGTCCACAAGGTTTTCTCTGATGCTCAACTTCCGCATGAACCCGCGCAGAGCATCAAGCATGCTACCCGGTGGGCAAAGACAACGATGAAAGAAATACGGTCAAGGCGTCTGGTTGAATGAGTTGTCAGGCGGATGTATATCACACAACTCCGGGTGAAGGGTTTTGTTCTTCAACATCATTCACCGCGCGACCTTTTACCCAATGACACAGTCCCCAACCTGCAAGTCCATAAATAACTGTCAAGAGAAAAAACAAGAGAAGGGCCTTCAACTCTTCGATTGCTACGGGCGGGTCAAGTCTGTCTCCGAATATGAATCCGAAGAAGATAACTAAAAGCATACCGGATGTAAGGGTCAACCAGACGATGAAGGACACAACGCCCCTGGCAAGAACAGGTCTCCAATCACGTTTGAGGAATCTGACTTGATAGACGAAGGAGTAGAGAATGAAATAGGCGGTCGCGCCAGCGATACCGCATGTGAGCATCATCGTTAATAGAGTAAGTCCTCTGACGATTATCATCTTCAAATTCCATCCATCAAATGAATTCAGTTTAGCGGTCCGCTCAACGCCAAATAGACCGAAGATGTCGGCCATGTCCTGCTAATCAATGAGTGTTGCCGAACCCTCCGGTATAACTCATCTGGTGGACCGATAATTACCATTTTTGTTGACGTGAGGCTAACGAGAAATTGCTCTCGCCAGCAGGAGCTTCAAGGCTCGGACGCAGGCACAATATTCTTCTTGGAAGTCGCTGTCAATATTTATTGTGTGCGGCAGTCTCTTGAGAGAAACAGCCACGCAACCTTAATTCAACATCTCCGGCACGGTCCGTGCTCCGGCTTCAGCAAACGCGGCGAGGGTCCAGGCTTGTCTCTGCGGGAAATCTGTTTTTCTGCTGTATAATCTCTTTATGAATAAGCGTGCGAAAAAACGATTGAAGGAAGCTATCGAGAAGGACAAGTCGGAACGAGCGAAGGTTCCTCAAGAGCAGGGTCCTTCTTCCGCTAAAGAACTTCAAAAGCGACCTGGTTTTATACCGAAGCCTGCCAAGAAGCGGGGCTAGCCCGGTTCAGTCAGTATTGACGTGAAACAGGCTGGCTGGGCCAAGGGGCGACTATGGGAGCACTCTGTGCCCGGCCCTCATCTAATCGCGGCGGGGCGGGGTTGGCGCATGGCGTGTGACTGGTGACGCGTAGAGAGAGAGATATTCTCTTAACGGATGAGCGTCGCAGGGCTTCAATGTTTGACGCGGTAAGTGACCATCACACAACCGTTTTTGAAGGGCTTACACTCAAGCAGTTCGAGATTAATCTGGTGGTTCATTTGATGGAAGAGCGGAATTCCCGAACCGAGTAGGACCGGGTGAATATTAAAGCCTAGTTCATCAATCAAATCTGCCTCGAAAAGCGTTCTGGCGAACTCGCCGCCGCCCATCACACAGATGTCTTTGCCTTCCCCGGTTTTTAAGTTGCGGACAAACTCTGCGGCATCTTCCGAGATGATTTCGACTCCGTTGCCGGGGCTTTCTTTAATGGTCCGCGAAAAGACATAAGTTTTGATGCCCGTATAAGGATTGCCCCCGCCCTTGCTGTGCTTGAGCGCAACTTCGTAAGTTTTGCGCCCCATCACAAGCGTGTCAATGGTCTTCCAGTATTCCTTCATGGTTGCCATCGCCTCATCATTCCACAGCAGCCAGTCAACCGCGTCATCCTTGCGGGCGATGAAATTATCCAGACTATTAGCGCCGCCGAATGTAACTTTTCTCATCTTCAACCCTCCCCCGTCCTTCGCTCAACTCCGAGACTATAGTCGTTTGCGATTGCATGTAACTATGAACGTGAATCGTCTGGTTTTACTTTGCGTCTTTGCGCCTTGGCGTGAGACTGGTTCACGCCAAGGCGCAAAGATCACACGCAATTGCAAACCGCTATAATACTCACGTCATCTCAACTCCACGACATCATCCCGGCATTGTATCAAACCGGAGAAATCAATGATGAAAGAGATACTATAGCGGGTTGCAATGGCATGTGACCCCTGATGAAAGCGTCCAGGTCAGTACCGCCTGCGGTAGCGGGCGGGTAACGTTCGCCCGCAGACCCGCCCGGCTTAAGCAGGCGGTACTGACATGAATGACACTCAATTGCAAACTGCTCTAGAGAGGCTTCCATTTTAATGATTGTCCGGCGCGCGGGAAAGGTCAGTGCGCTGCCAGAAGGACCGAGCCTGTGATGATGATGACGGCCACGGCGAAGACCGCTATTAAAACTGACCAGCCTGCGCTGCTGAGACGACCCTGGACCAGAAAACTTTTCGCGGACTTGCGCTGGAAATAAAGATGCGCGAACGAAAGGCAGAGGGTAGCGATTGCCAGACAGTAAATTCTATGGACCAGGATGCGCGCGTGGTTGCTGCCCGCGCCCGTCAAGTCTGCATTGGTCCACAGCCCGTACAACACGGGGTTGTAGAGCCAGTGATTGTAGCCCTGTAGGTATAGATAAAAGAGGCCGCCGCCGCTTGCGATGCTGGCAGCATAGGCCAGATATTTATCCCGCAGGAGAACGTTGAGCGCGAGGGCTATGCAGATCATGAAGGCCACGCTCGGCATCAGGATTATCCCGTAGGCGTTGAGGTAAACCGAAATTTCAACTGGCCCGTTGCCTTTATAAATTTGCAGCGCGATGGTCGTCAGCGCCACCAGCATGATTAAAGAGAGCGTCAGCGTCAGCGTTGATAAGAATTTTGAGAGAAGCAGGACATGATTGGGAGCGGGCACGCTCCACAAGACGGGCTCTATCCTCAGTTCACGGTCGCGATGCATGGCTTCCCCCGTGTAGAAGACGGACATGCCGAGCAGGAAGAGCAGCAGCGCGCCCGCCGTGCGGCCCGCGTATGCGGCTGAATAAGAGACACCGGGCGCGACTTCCCAGAAGGCCAGTTCAAACGTCGAGAGCAGCAGGACCAGAGGAATAATCAAGATCAGGCTGCGCTCTGTGCGAAGCAGTCGAAACTCGACCCCCGTAGCCGCGATTAGTTGTTTGAGATTCGCGCCGAATCCCCCGATGGTCCTGTGAACTTCGGGGATGGCGATTTTATCTTGAGCGATAACAGTCGCGTCCCGCTCGTCTCTTGCCTGTCGAAGATCGTCGTCCTTGACATAGACTTTTTCATTGCTCGTCGAAAGATTGAGAAGTTGCGTGTGGCTCTGGCCCGCGCCATTTTTGGTCCGCTCGGCGATGGCGAAGCGCAGGTAAAGAATCGTCAGGCAGAGGGCCGCGATGAGAATCATCAGGGCGCGGTTGGCTATCATGTCCGAGTCGTAATTGATGACGAGTCCGTTAATCCATTCCGCGTTGCGTCCTCTGATGGCGGGGTCCATCCAGTTCATCAGCAAAGGGTCCAGGGCGATGCGCCAGCGTGACGGCAGGCTCTTTAATAAGAGAACCTGATATGCGGCGTAGAGCGGGTAAAAAGAGACGCCGAGGGCATAGACGATTTTGGCGTTGCGCGTCAGCGTGCCGACCGTAAAGTAAAAGGTTGCCAGCACAAGATGTGTGACGACGACGAAAACAAAGAAGTGTTTGAAGTAAGGCCAGACGCGGAAGGGCTGGACTACCATGCCTGATTTGCGGAACGCCTGAAGCACACAGAGCGTGAGCGCGAAAGCGGCCTGGCAGGAGATGAGCACGAAGAAGTTGCCGAAGAATTTTCCCAGCAGATACGCGGCGCGCGTGACGGGCTTGGAAAAAATGAGCGGGACCACACCCGTGCGGAAATCTCTGATGACGGGGTCTCCCATGATGATGGCGGTGAAGAGGGGCAGCGTCATAAAAGAGAAGACCGGAAAGACGCTGACGATAAAATACTCGCTGTTCGTCGCCCAGCCTCTGCCGGTGGCAGGCCCCCAGCCCCACCACAGCAAGGCATTAGCGCCGAAGAGAATCGCCATCGCATAGGGAGCGATGCGCTTCGAGTTGAGCAGCACTTCGTTTTGAAAGATGACGCCCAAAGATGTCCGGGCGGGGTTTCTCATCTGGACTCGCTCTCTGCCGGTTGGCTGACCAGATTCAAGTAATAATCTTCAAGAGTCGGAGCCAGAGAGATGAACTCCTCGCCCGGTCGCAAGCCCTTGGAAATTATTCTCAGGCGTGCCTGCCCGTCGAACACCTGTGTGGAGATTGTTTTGAAACGCGACTTGAGGGCCGTGGCCTTTTGGTGCGGCACTGTCGCTTCCCAGACACAGCCCGCGAGTTCATCAATCGCCCCCTGCGGCGTGCCCTGGGCCAGAATTTCGCCCTCTCGAATAATAGCCATCCCGCTGCACAGGTGCGAGACATCCGAGACGATGTGGGTTGAGAGAATGACCACAGTATTTTCGCCTGCGGTTTCGGAAAGCAAGTTATGAAAACGCACACGCTCTTCCGGGTCGAGTCCGGCTGTCGGCTCGTCCACGATGAGCAGTTCCGGTTGACCTATGATGGCCTGCGCTATGCCTAAACGCTGTCGCATCCCTCCCGAAAATCCTCCGACCCTCTGCCGCCGCGCCGATGAAAGATTCACTCTTTCGAGAAGGGCATCAATCAAGGCTCTGCGCTCCGGCGCTCTCGCCACTCCTTTGAGCCTGGCGAAGTAATCCAGCGTCTGCTCCGCCGTGAGCGTTGGATAAAGCCCGAACTCCTGCGGCAAATATCCGAGCATCCTGCGCGCCCTGCCCTGATGAGCTATCAAGTCAACACCGTTCATCTCAACTTCGCCCGCATCAGGGTCGAGCAGAGTCGCCAGTATCTTCATCAGCGTCGTCTTGCCCGCGCCATTCGGCCCCAACAGCCCGAACATCCCTGAGGGGACTTCCAGACTAACGTTTTTCAGCGCCTGAATATGGCCCGCATAGGTTTTCTTCAACCCTCTAATTTTAAGCATAGATTGACACCGGCATTGGCGGTTTTCAATTGAGTGCGACTACCGGTCAGTCCCGCCTGCTTCAGCTGGGCGGGTCTCTGCTGGGCCAGGAATACCCGCCCAGCTGAAGCAGGCGGGACTGACATGGATGCTGTCTTAAGGTCTTATCTTTCCTTTGAGAGTTTTGTGAGATGTTCGATGAGGTCCATTAATGGTCCGGTGGCAGCGGATTCGCCTATGTGCAGGGTGTGTTGTTGGCCGTCGTCCGTCTCAACCGTCAGGTCGTACTGAAAATTATCTACTTTGCCCGGACCTCTGGACCTGTTTTGCGCGGCGCTCTCGAAGTCGATTTTCTGGACCAATTCTTCGAGATGTGCGGACTCGTCCGTGGAGAGTTCCCGGCTCATGCGCGCCGCGCCGCGAGTGAGTTGGCGCGACTTTGTGTCCGCCTCAGCTTTGAACCTGATGTTACCGGCGAAGCCGCCGGAGCGCTCGAAAGAGATATGCATCGCTTTAGGCTCCTTCTGTTCCTGGTCCAGTTTGCTTTGAAGGTCGGAGGACGACGACAGAGCTTTCCTCTCAACTTCCAAATTGATTCAGGCGGTCGTCGCAGCCGCCTTCGAGTCCTGTGGTAAGAATCTCTTTTCAATCAGGTATCGAACGATTTTGCGCGCGTTTTCTTCCGGCTCACAGTCCGTCGTGGTGAGGGTTATTTCAGGAGAGACCGGGGCTTCGTAAGGATCGTCAACGCCTGTGAAACCGCGTATCTCGCCGGAGCGCGCCTTGGCATAGAAGCCTTTGATGTCGCGCTCCTCGCAGACCTCCACGGACGTGTCCACGTAGGCCATGATGAAGCGGTCGTCGCCGACCATGCTGCGGACCTGGCTGCGCGTCGTGTGATATGGACTGACCGCCGCGCAGATGACAGCGCCGTGATGCCTGACTATCTCTGAAGCGACAAAGCCTATTCGCAGGATGTTCGTGTCGCGGTCCTCTTTCGAGAAGCCGAGGCCCTTGGAGAGATGCGTCCGCACGACATCGCCATCCAGCATGGTGACGGAACGGCCATACTCAAGCAACATCACCGCGAGAATGTCCGCGATGGTAGATTTGCCAGCCGACGGGAGACCCGTGAACCAGATACAGAACCCCTGCTGGTCGCGCGGCGGAAAAGCCCTCGCGAGGATGTGCGCGACTTCCGGCCTGGTGAACCACTGCGGCAATTGCTTGCCGTTCGCCAGATAGCCGTCGCGCACTTCCGTACCGGAGATGTTGAGAACTCTGCGGCCTTCAGGGACGCGGTTGGATTCTTCGTAACGGTCATCTTCCGGCAGGTAGACGAACTCGTTGTAAGGCAACATGCGAACGTTTATTTCCGGTCCATACTGGCCCATTAATTCCTGAGCGGCATATGGGCCATAGAAGGGTTCTCCCCTGGAGTCTTTGCCGGGGCTGGCGTGGTCGCGCCCGACGATAAAACAGTTGGCCCCGTAGTTGCGCCTGATGATGGCGTGCCAGAGAGCCTCTTTTGGACCAGCCATCCGCATCGCCAGCGGCAGCAGGCTCAAGAGCGTGCGCTTTTGATCGTAATACTTCTCGGCCAGGACCTTGTATGTGCGGACGCGCGTGTAATAGTCAACGTCGCCCGGCTTGGTCAACCCGACGACCGGGTGCAGGAGCAGTCCGCCGCCGACATCCGCCGCCGCGCGCTTGGTCAATTCTTCATGAACCCTGTGCAAAGGGTTGCGCGTCTGAAAGGCCACGACGTTTTCATAACCTAACTCTTCGAGCGCCCCGCGTACTTCCAACGGACTCCGGCGGAGGTCCAGAAAATCACGACTCCTCGGCAGGTTGATGACCTTGAGAGGGCCGCTCAGATTATAGCGGCCCCACGTCGCCATCTCCGCTACGAGCGGGTGGCGCGGGTCCGTCGTCCCGTAAACCTGTAGGGCTTCGCGCTCCGCGTCCCACTCGTAGATTTCCTCCACGAGCAAGACGGCGATGCGTTCGTTGGTCGGGCTGCGGAGCGCGAGTTCCTTGCCAACTTCGATGCCTTCAAGGTCTGCGACGGGCAGCGTCAAAGGAATCGGGAATAACGTGCCGTCTGCGAGCCTCATCTCTTCGAGCACGCGCAGGTAATCCGCGCGGCCCATGAAGCGGTCGAGGGGCGAGAAAGCGCCGGTCGCCAGCAGTTCAAGATCGCACAAAGAGCGCGGCGAGAGTTGCAGCGATGGGAGTTCGGCAATCTTGCGTAAAAGTTCCTGGCGCTCTTCGCCGTGGACCAGTAAATCAATCAGGCTTCCGCCATATGGAGGAATCAGCAGATTTTTCGTCTCAGTTGTGTTCGTCATCTTTTAAATAACAGGTGTTCGTAAGGTGTCTCGACTCGAAGGTGAGTGTTGGAAAAACGAGCGGCATCAAGCCGTCCAGTACCAATCTGAAAGAGCATCAAAGATGCCCGCAACATAATTCAACTCAGGATGAATGTCAAGATTCCGTCGCGGAAACTGGTCCAATATAGGGCAAACCATTCAACCTTATCCACGTCAGTGGACACACAATCTTATCCACGTCAGTGGATACCTATGAGAGCCGTGGGCAGCGCCCCCGGAAACCCCGCCACCATACAATTCGATCCTGCAAGGGTCGCACACTCAACATTGAGGCTGGCCCCCGGCTCTCACAGGTTGCCCTTTCAGGGCACAGACACATCTTGCCTTTCAGGGCACAGAGAAATTTTCAGACAGACTCTCAGGCTTTGGCGGTGCTCTTTCCTTTCGTGGCGGAGCCTCCTGGTTGCTTTTCGCCGGGGGCTTGCTCGCCCTTTTCCCTGGCTTCAGGCTCGCCCGCTTTGGCCTCCGCGTTCTCAATCTCGGAGTTGACTTCGCCGCCGACGAGTATCGCCGCGCCCGTCAGGTAGAACCAGAGCATGAGGATGATGACCGCGCCGAGCGTCCCGTAAGTTTTGCTGTACGAATCGAAGTAGTTGAGATAAAGACGAAAGGCGAAGGAGACCAGCAGCCAGAGGACGACCGCGATGACGGAGCCTGGAGTTATCCAGGTCCATTCCTGCCGTTTGAGGTCGGGTGCGAAGTAGTAGATGAGCGCGAAGGCGAAGAGCATGAAGGCGAAGACGATGGGCCATTGCACTATTTTCCAGGTCGTCTTAAAGACTTCGCCGTAGCCGTAGTTCGCCGCCAGTCCGTCCGCGATTCTGCCGCCATATAGCACCAGCACCAGCGCGGAGATGATAATGACCGCGAGCGCGATGGTCAGCCCAACGGCGACGAGACGTTGTCTCCACCACGGACGAGATTCCTTGACGTGATAGGCGACGTTGAGGGCTTCGCTAATCGCGCCCATCCCGTTCGACCCGGCCCACAGTGCGACGAGGATGCCGAACGAGAGCTTATCGCCTCCGCTGGAGTCTGTGACTTCGCGCATCGTGTCATCCACCAGCTTAAATGCTGATGGAGGCATGACCTCCGCGAGATAGTTGAAGAGCGAGTGCCGCAGCCCCGTCCCGGAACCCAGGAAGATGCCGATGATCGAGGTTAAAAAAAGCAGTAAGGGAAAGAGCGCGAGCAGGAAATAATATGACAACTGCGCGGCCCTGCCGAAGACATCGTCTTCGCCAACCTCACGCCAGACGCGCTGGCCTAATTGCTTCCAGCCCAATCCGCCCAAACCCCATAATGAAACCATCGCCGCTTCTCCCCTGTCTCATCTTTGGACATTCATCAGCCGTTTAGGAGCGTCGCTGCATTTTGCGTTCCGCAATTATTGCAGAGCGTCTATTTCAACGTTAGCCACAGAGAGACAGAGGAAAGAATGATTACGGATTGCGGAATGTAGATTGCGAACTGAAAGCCGTTTGCCTGTTAAATCCGCAATCCGCAATCCGCAATCCTCCGTCTCTCTGTGCCTCATTGGCCCGCGCCGTTGTCTCTCTCCAGAGTGAAAAAGTTTCGGATGCGGTGGAGGAGGTCTCCCTGTGTACGGCGCACGCGCTGGCGCATGGCCTCTTCGTTGAGGTCTTCGCGGACGGCTTCCAGTTCGACGCGACGCCTGGCGAGGACGTGCGAAATATCCTCCGCGATTTCCGGGCGACGGCGCAGGATGTCGTGAAAGGCATCCTTGTCCAGCCTGTAACATTCGGCATCCGTCTGGGCGATGACGGTCGCGGAGCGCGGCACGCCTGTCATTAATCCCATCTCGCCGAAAAAATCACCCGCGTGCAGCGTCGCCACTTTCTCGCTCAGGTGGCTGTCGTCAACCGTGATGCGAACCTCTGCGTCGCCCTTCGTCATGATATAGAGCCAGTGTGCGGTCGCGCCCTGTCTGGTCATCGCCTCGCCGCGCACGAACGGCGCGACGCGCAAACGCGCGGCCAACTCGTGCCGCTCTTCATTCGTTAAAGTGTGGAAGAGTTCCACATGCTGCAAAGCCTCTACGCGTTTTTCTATCTCTTCGCCGAGTTTGCGCTCGCGGCGCGATTCGCCCTCTTCCGTGATGAACAATGACTGCGCGGGAATCGAGGGCGGGATGCCAGCGCGGCGGAGCGCGAAGTAGATGCGCGAGCGGACGATGGAATTCGTAGGGTCATCCACAGCCAGATTCGTCAACCAGTAACGCACGGCATAGCTGCCATAACTGTCTTTGAAATCCATGAAGACGCAGTTCGGCGCAGGCTCGCTGGCGACGTTCATAATCGGCTCGGCGCAGAGGGCCGCCTCCACGACTTCTATGACGGTCGTCGGCGAATAACGAAAATCAACGTTGAAGTAGACCCACTGGCGATGCTGGCGCGGCGCTCCCGTGCGACGACCGAGGACAGTCACCTGCGACTTCATGAGGATGCTGTTGGGAATCACGATGGTGTCCCAGTTGCGCGTCTCTATCGAGGTCTGCCGCCAGCGAATTTCTTTGACCTGCCCTTCCTGCTCGCCGACGCGCACCCAGTCGCCGACGACGATGGAGCGTTCCATTTGCAAGGCCAGCCCGCCCATGATATTGCCCAGCGTGTCCTGCATCGAGAAGCCTATCGCGGCGGTGATAATCGCGGAGGTGGCGACGATGCCCGTCAGGTTCACACCGACGCTTGAGAGCAGCATAATCGCCGCGATGACGTAAGCGAGCGCGAGAATCACATCGCGCAAAATACGCGGCGGGATGAGCCGCGCCGTGCCGAGCGCGACATCGAAGACGAGCACGCTCGCCAGATTGATGACCGCCACGCTCAAGATGAAGCGTGAGCACCAGGCTATCCAGCGATAAATTTCGGCCTGCTCATTCTGGCCCGATGCCAGGAGCGTCCCCGCCAGGAGCAGACCGATGAAGGAGAGAGCGTAGAGTATGAGAGCCGTGCGGATGCGCGGTCGCTCCGCAGGCACTAAGCCGAAGAGGATGATGGCGACCAGAATGAAACCGAGCGAGAGCCAATGGAAGGCTACGCTCAGGTGTGCCGCCGTTTGTACGTGCTGCCAGAAACTCATCGAAAGGCAAGTATAGAGTAGGAAGGCGGAAGGATGAAAGAGTAACTATTCGTCTTGAACAGTCACACTCTCATCCTTCCGCCTTCCCTACTTCCGACTTGCTCTTATCTGACCATCGTGCCGGTGCGTTTCCAGCGGGAGTGGGTGAAGAAGTCCATGAATGTGCCGATGGCATCTTTGCTCGGCGGCGCGCTTTCGTCGAAGGACCAGTAGACGAACATCGCGCGGCCCATGACGAGATCGCGTTTGACAAATCCCCAGTAACGACTGTCTTCGCTATTGTCTCGGTTGTCGCCCATCACGAAGTAGGAATCCTGCGGGACGGTAATCTCTTTGCCGTTGCCCTCTTCGTTAAAGGTGTCATAGTTGTCGTTGGGATTGTCCGCGTCTTTGAGAGAATTGTAATAGACCGTGTATGGCGCATCGGACGCGCGTTCAGTATTTTCCAGAATGGTGAGGGGCGCATCCTTGACCGTCTCTCTAGCCACCACGCGCCGCTCAGGCAGGGGCTGGCCGTTGATGATGACGTGAGTGCCGCGTATCTCTATCTTATCGCCCGGCAGACCTATCACGCGCTTGACGTAGTTGGTCTTATAGGGCGTGTTGTTCTCATGCTCAAGGTCTTTATAAGGTTTGTATTTATTGCCTGGATATTTAAATACGATGATGTCGCCGCGCTTGATCTCGCGCTGCGGCAGAAAGGGCAGGGGAGGACCGGCCGCGAAGATGAACTTGTTGACCAGCAGGTGATCGCCGATGTTGATGGTATTCTGCATCGAACCCGTCGGCACTTTGACGGCCTGCACGACGAAGGTCATCCCGAAGAGCGCCATGATGACGGTCACGACCGCCGACTCGAAATATTCACGCCAGACGCTCTTAGGCGGCCCCGCGTGAACTTTTGGCTCTGCCTCATGCCCGGTCCCGGAACCGTTGCGGCCCGTCGGCTCGGCCCGCACAGCCTGCGCCGTGGCGGGCGTTTTGGCCTGGCTCGGCGGCTCCGCAATCCCTGTACTCGTATTATCGTCATTCATAAATGAATCCTAGATAAGGTACGCACTACGGTCAAGTCCGGTTTCAAATTCGGTTTCGGATTTCAGGTCCGGAAATGTGAAAATTCCTCTCGTCAACCTCAAAACTCTTGGCGGTCTAATCCGCCGCCGCTTCCTCTTCCGCTTCGGGCTGTGGGGATGCCATCGCTTCGAGCGCGAGGCGTGCGGCGACCGTTTCGGCGGCCTTGATGGTCCGCCCTTCGGCACGCACGCTGCCGCCCTCCCACTTGACCTCGACATGAAAAGTCCGCTTGTGCGGTGGGCCTATCGCCTCGACCACCTCGTACAAGGGGGCGTTGAGATGACGCGCCTGCAAGCGTTCCTGAAACATCGTTTTGTAATCTGCGGCGGCTGCCGATTCGGGTGTCGCGCGCTCCAGTTCCTCGCCCAAGGCGCGCTGCACAAAGTCGGACGCCGCAGGCAGGCCGCCATCCAGATAAACTGAAGCGATGACGGCTTCGAGCGCATCCGCGAGCATGGCGCGTTTGAGACGCCCGCCGCTCTTATCCTCGCCGCGCCCGACGCGCAGGAATTGGCCCAGCCCCAGCCGCCCCGCCGCCCTGGCGAGCGCCGATGTGCTCACCAGACGATGCTTCATGCGCGAGAGTTCGCCCTCCGTCACTTCCGGGTACGACTGGAAGAGATATTCCGCGACCACCATCCCAAGCACCGAATCGCCCACGAACTCGAAGACCTCGTTGTGGAGACGCCGCGCCTCTTCCTCAGAGCCGGGCGGGACCTGTTCGTGTGCCCATGAGCGATGCGTGACGGCGCGTTCGAGCAGCGCCCGCTCGCCAAACTTGTATGCGAGCACCTCTTCGAGCGCTTCAAGATTATTGACGTTGGTCATGGATTTTTTCACGGCGGCTGTAGATTGTAGCAAACGCCGGACGCCTCGTCATTACGTTTGACGAGGCGTCCGGCGTTGTTGTCTCTGTTCAGGAGAGAAGGCCCGGCTTCTTTTCTGGACCGCTATGGACGACGAGCATGAGCCGTCTTCGGCTTGGCCTTGGCAACCGGCGCGGCGGGCTTGGCAGTCGCAGTCGGAGCGGTCGGCTTGGCGGTCGTGGTGGCCGGAGTCGTCCTGTTGCCGGGCTGCGCCGGAGTGGTCGCAGCGGGCTTGCTCGGCTGTGCCGGAGTCGTGCCGGTCGAAGCACCATCGCCCGATCCGCCGGGCGTCGGGCTGGGCGTCGGAGTCGGCAGCGTGGTAATCGGAGTCGGGACCGGCGGCAGCGGCTTGGCTGTGATGCCCGTCACGAATTCGTTGAGGCCCGCCTCCGAATTGTCATGACGGAATTTATAGAGTTCCGTCAGGCGATTCTTTGAGAGGTCTTTGATTTCCTTGTTCTTGGGGTCTGTCCCGGCGATGGCGATGGTGCGCGCATAGGCGTCAATGGTCCTGTCAATGACCTGATTCAAATTCGCCAGGGCCAATTCCTGTTCCGGGGAGGCTGGCTTGTTGGCGAAGCGTGCCTGGTAATCTTCGGCCAGCTTGTTATACATGCCCGTATCGTAGGCCGCCGCGATGAAGTAATAAGTCGAAGCATTCTTCCTGATGTCGGTATCGAATGCGGCTGACTTGATGAAGGGCGCGACGGCTTCGCTCGGATTGGTCTTGCGATTCAAATAGCCGAGCGTGAAGTAGAGATAAGCCAGGGTATCGTCCCTGCCCTTGAAAGGCTCCCAGCTATCCGGCGCTTTGCCGGACTCTATCTGCTGGATGGCTTGACGGGCGTAGTTGAGGGCTTCCGCATTGTAGGTGTCTGCCTTGGTCGTGGCCGCCGCGCTGTAGCCGGCATAACCCAGATCAATGAGAGCCTTGAGATTGTTCGGGTCATCCGCGACCACCTGCTTGCCTGTCGAGAAAGCCTCCGCGTAATTCTTGTCCGTGTAAATCAACTGGTTGAGCTTGGAAGCGCGTGCGCCCTTTTCATAGGAAGCGACCCACTTTTTCAAGTACTGCGTGTACTGATCGTCTTCCGTGTATTTTCCTAAATACTCTTTGGCAGCCTCATAGGCGACCGGCTGGTTGGTCTTGCGATTGTCCGTGAACTTCTTATACAACTCAGCTTTGGCAGGGTCCTGGGCCTGTGCGTCCTGCGTCGTTGCGGAGACGAGCGAAACGCTATGACCGAGCGCCAGCGCCGGAAGCGTGAACGTCGTGACCAGCGCGCAGAGTGTTAACGATTGTAATATCTTTTTCATTGGTTGGATGTCCTCCAGGCGATTCTGTTCTTCAATCTCACTTCACTCTTTCGGGGGTCTCGCAGACGGCCTTCCAGCGTCGCACCTCTTCAGATGCAGTCGTCAACGGGGCGGTTGCCGTGCCTCTGGCTGACGCAAACATCGGACATGGGAGAGAGCCACAAGCGCAAACCGGGTGAACACCTAGAAAGGTAATGCGCAATAATTATGCAACAGTCGTCCGTCTGTCAAGGCCACAGAAGAAAAATAAGAAAAGCACAACAGGGAAAGAAAGAAAGGGGAAAAGGAGCGAGAGAAGAATCACCAACGGCCCTTCTCTTCAACCTTTTCCCCTGACCAACTTTATCTCTTGCGACCCTCTGATGACTACTGCGGAGTCAAGACGCGGCGCGGTCTGCCCTGCGACTGCGGCGTGCTACCCGGCACAGTCAGCGGCGCGGGCTGCTGCCTCGCAGGCTCCGCACTCTTTCTCGCAGGATAAGCCATGATCGTACTCTTGACAGTACCCTGTTGCGGCTGTGTCCCCGTGCCCGTCAGAGACTTGCTCGCATCGTCCGCGTCCGCGCCGTCTGCGGCAGCGGCTTCACGCTCCTCTTTATCCTCATCGTTGAGCGCGGCGGCGGCCTTCGGATCAATCTTCGGACGCGGGATGAGCGGCGTATTCGCCATCTGTCCGGCGGGCACGTTGGTGAAACGATGATTGAGCGCCTTGTAAATATTTCCCGCGACGGCGGCGGCGATGTGCCCGCGCGCGTCCGGGCCACGCATCACGACGGCGATAGCCATCTGCGGATCATAGACCGGCGCGTAGGAAGTGAAGAGTCCGAGCCAGCCGCCCTGGCCGATGCAAGTCCCAGTCTTTCCCGCGACCGTCTGGTAAGGATCATAAGCCTTCT
>DASYML010000203.1:0-9260 GCA_036009045.1 Pyrinomonadaceae bacterium | reverse complement strand
GAAATCGCTCTATCTGCACGCGAGGCATCTGGAAACATATCTCTCCACCTATTTCAGCCCGAACACGCATTTGACGGGCGAGGCGCTCGGTCTTTTTTACCTGGGCCAATTATTGCCGGAGTTTCGCCGCGCCTCCGCGTGGAAATCTCTGGGAAGGGATATTCTGCTGCGCGAACTCGCGCGCCACGTCAGGCCGGACGGCGTTTATTTCGAGCAGGCGAGCTATTATCACCGTTACACGACGGATTTCTACACGCACCTGCTCATCCTTTCGCGTCTCAATGGCGATGCGGTCGCGTATGAACTAGAAGACAGATTGACCGCGCTCCTGGACCACTTGATGTACATAGAGAGGCCCGACGGGACGACGCCCCTGTATGGCGACGACGACGGCGGGAGGCTCTTGATGATTGAAGATCGCGCGGCCAATGATTTTCGCGCTTCGCTCTCGACCGGCGCGGCCCTCTTCGAGCGCGCGGATTACAAGTACGTCGCGGGCGAAGAAGTCGCGGAAGAGACTCTCTGGGTGCTTGGGCCAAAGGGGTGCGAGACCTTCGATGCTCTTGAGGCCCGAACCCCCGCCGGGACCTCGCGCGCCTTCGCAGACAGTGGTTACTACCTGATGCGTGATGGATGGTCGCGCGATTCAAACTATCTCCTGATGGACGGCGGGCCGCATGGCTCTCTCAACTACGCGCACGCGCACGCGGACGCGCTGGCCTTCGATTTAACATCTCGCGGTCGCACCCTGCTGGTTGATCCGGGCACGTACAACTATACGGGCGTGACGGAGATGCGCGAGCATTTTCGCAGTTCCGCCGCGCATAATACTCTGACCTTGGACGGGCAATCGTCGTCCGTGCCCGCAGGACCTTTTTCCTGGCGGCAGGTCGCAAAAATTTCAACGCACGCCTGGCTGAGCCACGAGCGATTCGATTATTTTGAAGCCTCGCACGACGGCTACGAGCGTTTGCCATCGCCAGCGAAACACACGCGCAGCATGCTCTTCATCAAGGGCGCTTACTGGATGATGCTTGACCGCGTGGCCGCGACGGGCGCGCATCTCTGCGAGCTTCATTTTCAATTCGCCCCCGACGCCACGCCGGTCCTTGAATCCGAAGAAGATGGCGGCATGCCCGTCTTGCGCGAGCGTGCAGAAGGATTGCCGGGGCTGGAAATTTTTCTTTTCGGAGAGGGCGGCGCATGGCGCGAGAAGCAGGGCTGGGTCTCCGAGTGTTACAGGCAGCATCGGCCCGCACCCGCGTTGGTCTTCTCAAGAGAAGCTGCGGGCGCGCAGGAGTTCGTCACGTTTCTCGTTCCGCACGGCGCGGGGGAGAATTTGAAAACGCGCGCGCGTGAAATAGAGGCGACGGGCGGACGCGCGTTTGAAGTGCTGGGCGCGCGTACGCGCGACGTGCTTCTCATAAGCAAGGGAGGGATGGTCTTGGCCGCGCGGCTCGCCACGGATTTCGAGTTGGCCTGGGCGCGTTTTTCAAGCGAGACGGGGACGCTGGAAGAACTATTGTTGCTCGGAGCGAGCGTTGGCGGACGCAGTCTCTCTCTGGACGGTCAGGAAATTTTTCATACCGCGTCGCGGACGAGCTATCTGTTCGCGCGTCGCGTGGGAGAGCGCTTGCGCGTCGAGACGGACGAAGAGAAGTACGATGTGCGATTGACGATGGGCGATGTGGAGATGATGACTTGAGTCCGGGCATCTTCGGTTTGCCGAAGGTCGGGTAATGGTCCAATTTGACTTGAGAGGATGTGACGGTGAGATTCACCACCGCAGACACAGAGCGCACAGAGTCAGCAGAGAGAAAAACATGCAAGTCTCTGTGCGTGCTCTGTGCCCTCTGTGTCTGCGGCGGTGAATGCCTTTTTCATCTTCACTCAAGACTAAACTGATATGTGTGGAATTAACGGAATAGCATTGTCGAGCCGATCCGGTCGCACCGTTGACGCGCGCGTACTTGAGCGTATGCGCGATGTTATCAGGCATCGCGGGCCGGATGACGAGGGCATCTTTATTGATGGTCGCGTCGGATTGGGCCATCGCCGCCTGAGCATCGTTGATGTCGCCTCCGGGCATCAGCCGATGACCAACGAGGACGGCTCGCTGCATATTACTTACAACGGCGAAATCTATAATCACGCGGATTTTCGCGCCTCGCTCGAAGCACGCGGCCACGTCTACCGCACGCATTGCGATACGGAAACCATCCTGCATCTTTATGAAGAGGACGGCACGCGCTCCGTCGAACACCTGCGCGGCATGTTCGCTTACGCCATCTGGGACAGCAAGCGAAGCGAACTCTTCATCGCGCGCGACCGCCTCGGCGTCAAGCCGCTCTACTACGTCCACACAGACGACGGCTCGCTCTACTTCGCCTCGGAGATTAAAGCCCTCCTCGCCGCGCGTGCCATCAAGCCTGCGATAAATTATCGCGCGCTGCCCGACTATCTGGCGAATCACGGCACGTCCGCCGACGAGACTCTCTTTGAAGGCATCAAGAGATTATTGCCCGGACACACGCTGCTCTGGCGCGACGGGCAGTTGAAGATAGAAAAATACTGGGACCTTCATTACAGGACCAGTAAAACGGACGAGACGCGCCGCAGTGACGAGGATTATGTGGAAGAATGGAGAGAGCTTTTCCGCGAGTCCGTGCGGCTGCGATTGATGGCGGACGTGCCGCTCGGAATGTTTCTCTCCGGCGGAATTGATTCGTCCGCCATCGCCGCCATGATGAGCGGAATGGTCACAGACCCCATCAAGACCTTCTCCGTCGCCTTTCAGGAACGAGAGGCCAACGAGCTTGAGTACGCGCGCATGATTGCCACTCGCTTTCGGACCGACCATCACGAGATAGTGGTCAGCGCGAAAGATTTTTTCGCGGCCCTGCCCCGGCTCATCTGGCATGAAGACGAGCCTTTGGCCCATCCTTCGAGCGTCGCGCTCTATTTCGTCTCGCGTCTCGCCTCTGAGCACGTCAAGGTGGTCCTCACGGGCGAGGGCAGCGACGAGATGCTGGGCGGATACGAGCGTTACTACAAAACGATTTACAATCTCGCGCTTGGCCCACGCTATCAGAAGATGACGAGCGAGAGTCTGCGCCGCAGGTTGCGCGGGCGCATCGCAAGCCTGCCCGTCAATTCAAAGCTTCGCCACAAACTGTCGCGCACTTTCCTCTGTCTCCAACCGGACATAGAGACACTCTACTTCGACAACTTCGCCGTCTTCACGCGCGCGATGCAGCAGGAATTGCTCACCGCCGAGACCAGGGAGCGCGCGGGCGCGATTGAGCCTTACGCCGACATGCACGGCTATTTCGACGGGGCCGATGCGGACGGCCTGCTCAACCGTATGCTCTACGCCGATGTCAAGACGTACTTGCAAGAGTTGTTGATGAAGCAGGATCAGATGAGCATGGCCGCATCCATCGAGAGCCGCGTCCCATTTCTGGACCATAAACTGGTCGAGTTCACCGCGCGCCTGCCCGACCGCTTGAAAATCCGTCGCGGCTGGAACACCAAGTACATCCTGCGGAAGAGCATGAAAGGCTTGCTGCCGGAGCCGATTCTGACCCGGCGCAAGATGGGTTTTCCGGTCCCCGTCGGCGCGTGGTTTCGCGGGCCGTTCCGGCATCTGATAGACGAATACGTGCTCGGCGAACGGGCCATCGAGCGCGGCCTCTTCGATCAGACATGCGTCCGCACGCTGGTCCAGCAGCATCAGGCCGGGGCGAACCATTCCGAGCGGCTCTGGTCCCTCGTCAACATGGAAATCTGGCAGCGCCGCTTCATAGACCGTGAAGAGACGAGCGAGGCCCAACCCGACCTCTCCGAAGTCGTCCTCATGAAGTAGACGAGAAATAGATGAGAAAGAGACGAGCGCAAGGCGAGGGTGAATACTGGACCAATTAAGTCACAATTAAGGACCAGAATAAAGAAAGCGGTGTTTGCGGAGTGCGTATCCTTTGGCTCAAAACAGAATTGCTTCACCCGGTAGATAAGGGCGGAAGAATCCGCACCTATCACATGCTCAGGGAGTTGAAGCGCGAGCATCAGATTACGTATCTGACGCTCGACGACGGGACGGCTGCGCCGGATGCGAGCGAGCGTGCGGAAGAGTATTGCCACAAACTCATCACCATCCCGCATCGCACGCGGGCCAAGTTTACAAAGGGCTTTTACGCGGAACTCGCGTTCAATCTCATCTCACCCTTACCTTACTTTCTCAAGAAATATCAGTCTGCGGAAATGCGCGCGGCGATTGCGAAGTGTCTGGACCAGGAATCCTTCGATGCCCTCGTCTGTGATTTCCTGCATCCGAGCGTCAACCTGCCCGCGAGCGTCCCTTGCGCGACCGTGCTCTTCCAGCACAACGTCGAAGCTATGATCTGGAAGCGTCATTCACAGGTCCAGCGCGAGCCATTCAAGAAGGCTTATCTCTACGGGCAGTGGCGCAAGACTTTCAATTACGAGCGCGCGGCCTGCCGCCGCTTCGACTCGGTCGTGGCCGTCTCGCGCGAAGACACGGAAACGATGCGAAGGGATTACGGGATAGCAACGGGCGCGGAGATTCCGACGGGTGTTGACACGGAATACTTTCGCCCGCGCGGTCTGGAAAAAAGGGAAGCGCACAATCTGGTCTTCACGGGTTCTATGGACTGGCTGCCGAACGAGGATGCGATACGTTATTTCACGACGGAGATTATGCCTCGCATCAAACGCGTTGTGCCCGGCGTGACCCTCACGGTCGTCGGGCGCAATCCTTATCCGAGCCTGCTCGAACTCTCAAAGCGCGATGCTTCCATCATCGTCACGGGACGCGTCGAGGACGTGCGGCCATACATGGAGCGCGCCTCGGCCTACGTCGTGCCGCTACGCATTGGGGGCGGGACGCGGCTCAAAATCTACGAAGCGATGGCGATTGAGAAACCGATTATCTCGACCACGGTCGGCGCGGAAGGCTTGCCCGTCCGCCACGCAGAGGAACTGCTGCTGGCGGACGACCCGGAGACTTTTGCGTTGGCTGTGGTCCGCGTCCTGCTGGACCAGAAATTCGCGTGGGAATTGAGCGAGCGAGCGTCGCGCATGGTGCGAGAGAAATTCGGTTGGGCCAAAGTCGCGTCCAGCTTCTCGGAGATTTGCGAGCGCGTCGTCGTAAGTCGAAATCATTTCGATGAAACGGGCGCTGGCTTAGAGGAGAAGATGCGGGCCGCTGTCTGAGCCTGTCCTGGGCGAGTGTCTTGAAGAATGATGCCGGAGCAGCTATCCACAACATTGGCGTTGGGCGATGAGACGAATCTCGCGTTGCCTTCTACTACGCGAGAGCGGCGGGCATGCTCCATCTCCGTCGTCATCCCCAGTTATAACGAGGAGCGGTTTATCGGGAAGGTGCTGGAAAATCTGGCGGGGCAGTATGAGAGCGGTCTCTACGAGATTATCGTCGTGGATGGAAGGTCTATGGACCGCACGCGCGAGGTGGTCCAGGAATACATCGCGCGTGCGGGAAGCGTGCGTGTGCTGTTGGTGGACAATCCTTCGCGCGCCATTCCCTCGGCCCTCAACCTGGGCATAGAGGCCGCGCGCGGCGAGATTATCGTGCGGATGGATGCTCATTCGATTCCTTCGGATAACTACGTGCGGCGCTCGGTCGAACTCTTGAACGAAACGGGCGCGGCGATTGTCGGGATGCCGTGGCGCATCAGCCCCGGCGCGGATGGTTTGACGGCGCGCGCCATCTCTCTGGCCGTGGCACATCCCTTCGGCATCGGCGACGCGAAATATCGCCTGGGAGGTTTGGAGGGAACGCAAGCCGTGGACACAGTGCCCTTCGGCGTCTTTCGCAAATCTCTGTGGCGTGAACTCGGAGGCTTTAACGAGCGGCTGCTGGCGAATGAGGATTACGATTTCCACTATCGTGCGCGTCATCAAGGGGGACGGATTCTGCTCGACACGGCGGGCCACTCTGTGTACTTCGCGCGAGCAACAATCAAAGAGTTGGCAGTGCAGTATGCTCGTTACGGAAGATGGAAAGCGCAGATGTTAAAGCTGCACCCGCGCTCTGTGCGTGTGCGACAACTGGTCGCGCCCGCGTTCGTCTCGTCTATCGTCATCCTGAGCGTTTTGGGGCTATGGTTGAGTCTCGCATGGTGGATGCTCACGGCGATGTTGGCCGCTTACTTTGGGCTCTCTCTGTTCTTCGCTTTGAGGCTCGCGCGCAGGGAGAGCGATACAAGATTGCTGCCTCTTATCTCGCTGGCCTTTTTGGTGGTCCACTGTGCTTGGGGCGGGAGTTTTCTTGTGGGCCTGTTGCGTCCTCCCCGTTAATATTGGCCCAATATTGAATTGAGAAGAGGATTGAAGATGAAGTTGAGCGTTTTCGGGCTGGGTTATGTGGGCTGCGTTTCGGCGGCCTGCTTCGCTCAAGAGGGGCACGAGGTGCTGGGCGTTGATGTCAACCCGACCAAGGTTTCCATTATCAACGAGGGGAAGAGTCCCATCGTAGAGGCGGGCGTCGGCGAACTCATCGCCGCGACGGTCAGGGCCGGTCGCCTGCGCGCGACGACCGATTCATCTGAGGCCGTACGCGCTTCCGAGCTTTCCCTGGTCTGCGTCGGCACGCCCAGCAAGCCTAACGGCTCTCTGGACCTGGAATATGTCAGGCGGGTCTGCGAGGAGATAGGGCAGGCGCTCAAAGACAAAAGCGAATATCACACCGTCGTCATTCGCAGCACGATGCTGCCGGGCACGATTGAGAGCGTGGTCGTTCCCGCTCTCGAAGATTCTTCGGGCAAGCGTGCCGGGAGAGATTTCGGCGTCTGCATCAACCCGGAATTTTTGCGCGAGGGAACGTCAATCAGAGATTTCTACGCGCCGCCCTTCACCCTCATCGGCGCGGATGATGCAGATGTCGCGGGCAGGCTGCGGCGTCTCTACGCGGGCATTGATGCGCCCGTCTTCGTCGTTGCGGTGAGGGCCGCCGAGATGGTCAAGTATGCCTGCAACTGTTTCCACGCGCTCAAGGTTTCGTTTGCCAACGAGATGGGCAACATCTGCAAGGCGCTCGGCATTGATAGCTATCAGGTGATGGACGTTTTTTGCCAGGACACCAAGCTCAACCTCTCGGCTTATTATTTGAAACCGGGCTTCGCCTTCGGCGGCTCCTGCCTGCCGAAAGATTTAAGGGCCATTAATTACAAGGCCAAAGAGTTGGACGTTGAAGTGCCCGTCCTCAACTCCATCCTCAACAGCAACCGGCGACAGATAGAACGCGCGACGGAGATGGTCCTCGCCGCCGGGAGCAAGCGCGTCGGCGTCCTCGGTTTCAGTTTCAAGGCGGGCACGGACGACCTGCGCGAATCGCCTATGGTCGCGCTCATCGAAACGCTCATCGGGAAGGGATTGGACCTCACCATCTACGACCGCGATGTTTCGCTCGCGCGTCTCTTCGGCGCGAACAAGGAATATATAGAGCGAGAGATACCGCATATCTCAAGGCTCATGCGCGGCAGTATTAAAGAGATTCTGGATAGCTCCGATGTCTTGATTATCGGTAATAAGGCCGCAGAGTTTCGTGAGATAGAATCTCAACTGCGAACGGACCAGACGGTGATTGATCTGGTCCGCCTCTTTGATGAAGGCACTGGCAGCGGAACCTATCAGGGCATCTGCTGGTAGTTTAATTTGAAGGTTGAGAGAAATATTCGCATTGAGTGTAGGGCAACTTGAAAACTCACCACCGCAGACACAGAGCACGCAGAGTCAGCACAGAGATTTAAATCAGTATTTCTCTGTGCTGACTCTGTGCGCGCTGTGTCTGCGGTGGTGAATCTCACTGTCATATGCACACAATGTAAACTGTACCACGCCGGGTTGAGATTGGCCCACAATCCGTATAAGTGTTAATTCCCATGAGGCTGCGAAGTCAAAAAAGCGGGAAAGGCGTCTGGCGATTCTTACGCATCATGGCGCTCGCGTTCGTCGTCTGGTCCCTGCTCGCGTGGGGGATGGCGCGTGCGCTCATGGTGCGCGCGGAGTTGGCCCACGCGGACGCGCTCGCGGTGCTGGCGGGGGCGGACGCTTACAGGGAGCGGACGCAGGAGGCGGCGCAACTCTTCGCGGAGGGACGCGCGCCGAAAATCCTCCTCACCAACGATAATCTGCGCGGCGGCTGGTCCACAGAGCAGCAGCGTAATCCTTACTTCGTCGAGCGAGCCTTCGATGAACTGCGACGCGCGGGCGTCCCCGCCGCAAGCATAGAGGTCTTGCCGGAAACCGTCTCTTCAACTCATGATGAGGCCGTGCGCTTGCGCCAGTATGCGAACGCGCACAACCTTCACTCGCTGATGGTAGTGACTTCGGCCTATCATTCGCGGCGCGCATTGTGGACGCTGCGTAGAGTCTTTCGTGATGACGGGATGTTGATAGGTCTCGACGCGGCTGCGACGGGCGGGCAAGCGCCCGGTCCCGCGACTTGGTGGCTCCATCCGCGCGGTTGGAGAACGGTCGCTATGGAGTATCCCAAATTCGTTTACTACTGGCTGAAATACAATTGATGCGCGCGTCACTGCACGCGAGAGAGAAAACGGCGGCTGGTGAACGCATAGAAGGTGAATATGAGAGAAGTGACTCGCCGGAAGACAGGTGTCAAAGTTCTGTTGCTGCTGCTCAGCGGACTAATCCTGGCTGCCTGTCTGGTCCTGGCTTTCGCGCAGAAGGAGCGCAATCCCGCGCAACAGGAACGCCCGCGCCGCGTCTCGAACGCGCCCGCTTCCTCCTCGAATATTCTCGTCAAAGCCGGAGGCAATCTTCAGGCGGCCATAGATAAAGCGCGACCCGGCGACACGATTATGTTAGAAGCCGGAGCAACCTTCGCTGGTCCTTTTATCCTCCCTCCGAAACCTTCTTCTAATTCAGACTCCGATTGGATTACCATTCGCACTTCCACGCCCGACGCTTCGTTCACTCCGGCGGGCACGCGCGTCGCTCCCTCAAACGCTCCCCTCATGGCTAAAATCGTCAGCCCCGGCAACAACTCTCCGGCACTGCGCACAGACATGGGCGCTCATCATTATCGTTTGCTCGGCATTGAGTTTACTCTCATCAATGCTGCCGCCGTCTCGCGCGAACTGCTCGTCCTCGGCAACAGCCAGGATGAAATCCAGAACATCAATACCCTCTCCTCGATCCCTCATCACATCATCGTGGACCGCTGCTATATCCACTCCCTTCCCACCAACGGTGAAGTCGTC
>DASYML010000202.1:0-4653 GCA_036009045.1 Pyrinomonadaceae bacterium | reverse complement strand
GGCTGGTCCAAAAATTGGGCGGGAGCATCGGCGTCATCTCCACGCCGGGCGAAGGCTCTACTTTCTGGTTTCGCCTCCCGCCGGAGATTCCCGGCGCTGACGTTTGAAACTAACAGGGATCAAGAGCAAGCAGGAAGGATGAAGGCGGAAGGATGAAAAGTTAAAAGGCGGTCTCGCTCTCTCGCTCTCTCATACAACCTTTCATCCCATGTCGAAGCATCCGAGAGATAAGAACTCCCTTTGATGAAATCATGAGCACACTCAGGCCAACAGGCAGAGACTTGCGAGCCGACTTGAATATGTTTGAGGATCACAAGAGCGTAGAGGGGCCGCACACCATCCTCGTGGCCGATGACGAGCCGATCAACAGATCATTGATACAGCGCAGGTTGGAGCGTGAAGGCTATCGCGTGCTGACGGCGCAGAACGGACAGGAGGCGGTCGAGAAGGCCAGAGCCTCTCTGCCCGACCTCGTCATTCTGGATGTCATGATGCCCGTCATGGACGGCCTCGAAGCCTGCGAGTTAATCAAGGAAGATTTGACGACGCGCGACATTCCCATCATCTTTCTCTCGGCGCGCGACGAGACGGACATCAAAGTGAAGGGCCTCACGCTCGGCGCGAACGATTACATCAGCAAGCCTTTCAAAGCCGAAGAACTGCTCGCGCGCGTGGATGTCGCTATCCGCCTCAAGCGCGAGCGTGACGAACTGCGTCTCAGCGCGGACGAGGCTCTGGCCCGCGCAGAGGTCGCGCAGGAACGCGCCATGACGGACCCTTTGACGGGCCTGCTCAATCGCTACGGCTTGCAGCGCATCCTGACGCACGAACATGCGGAGGCGCTGCGCTACGACCGCGCCCTCTCCTGCCTCATGATAGACCTCGACAACTTCAAGAACATCAACGACTCTTACGGCCATTCGATGGGAGACGTGGCGCTCCAACAGGTGTCGAACATTTTGACGGAGGCCGTGAGAGGTTCCGACATGGTCTGTCGTTATGGCGGCGAAGAGTTCGTGGTCCTCCTCCCCGAAACGAATCTGGAAGGCGCGGTCGCGCTCGGCGAAAAGATTCGCGCGGCAGCCGAGTCGAGTCTCTTCGGTGAAGGCAAAGATGACCACAGCTTCTTTCGGCTCACCCTCAGCGCGGGCGCGGCCACCATCTCCGACCACGAATCCGGCAACGACATGCTCGCACGCGCGGACATGGCCCTCTATCAAGCCAAAGCCCAGGGACGCAACCGCGTCATAAAGGGATGAATCAACCAGTCAATGGACCAATGGCTCAATCTCTAATTCCATCCTTCGTCGGATAGCAGCCTAATTGCGCCTGGGTACACATTGTTTTTGTTGCTCCAAGTGCGGCATCGGATCAACTGGTCCGTCGTTCACGCGCACTTCGTAATGCAGGTGTGCTCCGTCAGGGCGCGGAGTTGAGCCGATGAGACCCAAGATTTCTCCACGCTTGATGCTCTGCCACATTCCAACTTCAATCTTTGAAAGGTGCGCGTAGCGGGTGGTCAGACCGTCGTTTCTATCCTCTCCATTTGTAGCCTGAAAAGTTCATTTTCAGCGCGGATCTTTTCATTCTCTGTCGTTAGCTTACTTAAGACATGAGGTGTCGTGAAAGCTCCAAGAGATGCAAGCAGGACGGTACAGGCTACGAGAGACCAAAAGGAGAACATAAAGCGAGTTCGACATCAGAAGCGGAGCCGCAGTTTAATGCTTGCGTCGAACTCGCTTTCTCTTAGGGCCTGAGGTTGATGTTGTAGGTCTTGATTTTTGAGTTGAGTGTGGTGGCGTTCATGCCCAGGAGGCGCGCGGCGCGTGATTGATGGCCGCCCGTCTGTTCGAGGGCGCGGCGAATGAGGTCTATCTCGAAGCGGCGCACTTCGTCGTAGAAGTTGACGCCGCGACCTATGTCGAGGTTGGAGGTTCCGCTTGAGCCTGTGCGCGAGTCCTGGGCCATCGTCTGTTGCGGGTCGCTGATTTCAGGGCGCAGACATTCGCGCGTGATTTCTGGACCAGGCGCGATGACGACCGCGCGCTCGACAGTGTTTTCCAGTTCGCGCACGTTGCCGGGCCAGGAATAGGCTTCGAGCAGGGCCAGGACATCCGGCGCGATGTGCTCTGTCACCTGCCTGCCGTTCTCCTCGTTGTACTTGCGTATGAAGTGCTGTATGAGCGGCAGAATATCTTCGCGTCTATCGCGCAGGGGGGGGAGTTCGATGGGCACGACGGAGAGCCTGTAGTAGAGGTCTTCGCGGAAAGTGCCTTGACGCACGGCCTCCTTCAAATCAATGTTGGTGGCGGCGATGACGCGCACATCAACCTTGCGCGGCGAGGTGTCTCCGAGCGGCGTGAACTCCTTCGATTGGAGAACGCGCAGCAGCCTCGCCTGCGTCTCCGGCGGAATGTCGCCGATCTCGTCCAGAAAAATCGAGCCGCCGTCCGCCACCTCGAAGAGACCTTTCTTGGCGGCGACGGCTCCGGTGAACGCGCCGCGCGTGTGGCCGAAAAGTTCAGACTCTAAAAGCTCCGAAGGGATATTGGATGAATTGACGGTGACGAAAGCTTTGCTCGCGCGCGGGCTGGTCTCATGGATGGCGGCGGCGATGAGTTCTTTGCCGGTCCCGCTCTCGCCTGTGATGAGGACGGTCGAGCGCGCGGGCGCGACCTGGTCCACGAGACGAAAAATCTGCTGCATCGCGTCGGAGTGGCCGACGATAGAGCCACGGTCCACGGCGCGGCTCATCGCGCGCCGGAGGGTCTGCCGCTCCTCTTCCTTGCGCCGACGCTTGATGCCAGCGAGCGCGGTCGCGGTAATCTGCTCGTTCTGAAAAGGCTTGCGGATGCAGCCGAACGCGCCCTTCTCCCAGGCCGCGATAGCCGTGTCAAAGGTCGCGTAAGCCGTAATCATGCTCACCACCGCGTCCGGGTCCAGCTTGAGAAATTCGTCGAGGGCGCGCAAGCCCCCCATCCCAGGCATAGAGACATCGAGCAGGACCATATCAAACTGACGCCGGGCGTATGCCTCTAATCCCTCTTCGCCGGTCTTCGCCAACTCGACACGAAAGCCTTCCGCCGAGAGCAGCGTCCCCAACACGTCGCGCATAATCTCCTCGTCATCAACGACGAGCACAGAACCCTTCTTCGCCATTCTTCTTTCCGTCTTCATAAAAACGTCTTGATAAAGATTAGACGATGGATGATGGGCCAACGGTTGCAACAGTCCATCATCCATCGCCTGATAAGCAAAGATTATTATACAACGCGTGCGAGCCTATCCACGAATGTACGATTCACTCACTCGGAAAATTAGCCACGGAGTTCACAGAGCGCACAGAGGAAGAAGAGGATTGATAAGAAGCAAGCTGGCTTTGCTCTTTCCTTCTCCGTGAGTTCTCCGGTCCCCTGTGGCTCTTACTTTTTCCATAAATGACGAGGGCCTGTCAGCTTGCGAGACTCTGTCTGCGCGTGCGCCCGTGCCTGCATCTTCTCCGAAAACGATGACGGGTTGAGAGGCGCGAGGCGCTCGTGACGAGAACGTGATGGCTTGAGGGATGGGGGATGGGCGACCACCTGTCTTCCGCCGTCACGAGGAGATCAGTGACGTTGAATGTGGTGTCCTCGCGCACGTAAAGCTCCGTGTGGTTGATGTCGTCAGGGAAGTTTGCCAGATGGAGTATGCGACCCTCAGGGTCGTGCGCCCATAGCATGTAGATGTTCTCGCCGAAGACTGAAGGCATCGGCAATCTCTTGACGCGCACGCGGATAAAAGTGTTTCCGTTGTGCATGGCGGCTCGCGCCGTCCCGCAAGCGCGGGGCACGACTTCGCCGCCGACCAATGTCAGTGTGCGCGTCTCGCCAGCGCGGAGCGCGGCGTCAAACTCCGAAAAAAAGTCTGAGCGTCGCGGGCGCGCAGGCCGCATGTTGCCGTACATGATTATCCCCGTGATTGTCGCGTCGCGCGGCGCGTTGCGGGCGGTCCACGCGATGACTTCGCCAGACCGCGTCGCCAGGATGAGAGGGCCGCGCGGGTTCGCCGCCCGCGCAATCGGTTCGGCGGTGACGATGACGCTGTATCTTTCGAGCGGGGAAGGCGAGAAAAATTCCAAGACGCCGTTGCCGTCTGCGTCGCGTGGGACGATTCCCACCTTGACTGTCTGACCGCCGCCCCTGGCGACGGCCCACGCGACGAAGTAGCGTGCGCTCTCGTTGAGCGTTTGCGGGGGAGGCAAGCGCATCACGGTCAATCGCACGCTCGCACCTCCCTCCAACATGGTCAAGCGTCCCGTCGCACCGGGCGCAAACGAGCGCATGTGTATCTCATGAATTTGTCCGCCCTCCTCGCCCTCCTGCGCCCGGCTCGTGCCGCCGTGCCTCAGGACAAAGCCGACACCAGCCACGCACAGCAGCGCCGCGCACGCCAGCACGAGCACATGCAAGACAGAGAGTCGTCTCAACACGACGCGCAAAGCCTCTCTCCTTAGTGTTAAGGAAAACTCAGGAATCTTCCCTCAAGCCAAAGCGAAATTGATGCGCGCGAGATTATCACGGAAACTGAAGAAGGCAAAAGGTACGGATGAGAAGCTAGAGGCTGGAGGCTTGAGACTGGAGACTGGTCAAGACATCTGCTCTTGACCAGTCTCCA
>DASYML010000201.1:0-55436 GCA_036009045.1 Pyrinomonadaceae bacterium | reverse complement strand
CCGCTTTCCCCTCAGGCGCTCTAATTTGTCCGCTCTCTCCTTCGACGGCGGGAGCCCCGGCAGCCAGATAACTTTCCAGTGGTCTGAAGGCTCAGGCCCGCGCACGAATCCCATCTTCTCCTCAAATTCTTGCGGGTCCATCGAACCAGACGTGATCCGCCCATCCTCTTCGCTGGCGACATAGTTGGTCATCGTGCCGCGAATCGTCGCATGGAAGAACCAGTTGATGGAGTGCTCGCCGCCGCTCATTTTCTGGTCGTCTATGTTCTCGTCGTGGATGACGATCTCCTGCACCTGAATATCTTCCCGCGTGTTGACCTCGTGCCGCGCGAGCAGTCCGTCGCATTCATATTTGAGGTCGCCGTAAAGATATTCGCTGATGCAATCCCTGGCGATGTTCGGGTCTCTCTTCATGCGGGCTTGCCGCAATGCCGTGAAAGCCTCTTCAGCGAGCTTCCGGTTCACGTTCCTGCCCCACACAGGGTCATCGCCCTCGACAGGCAACGGCGGGGGCGGCGGGGGTGGCTCGTACTTGTACCAAGACCAAGCCTTGCGAATCCCCAGCCAGAGGAGGATAAACGGCGAGGCGATGAGCATGAACGCCAGTCCAAACAAGACGGCCTCGATAGAATCGTCCAGGTTAAAGTAGTTTCTGCCGCCGATGGTGGTTTTGGACACCGCGAACATACTCAACACCAAGAGTAAGACCACAGCGACGATTCCCAGGATGGCTTCGGACATAAAAATTCTCCTCCCCGCGCGAGTGTCCCCGCTTCGTTTACTTCGACAGAATTATACCTGAAGATGTATTTATGAGACTGCTTGTATAAACGTCTCGCTCCTGCGGAACCTCCTCTCTCTTACGTCGAACTCACTTTAAGATGTATGATTAAAGGCGCATGAGATTTAAGGGTCGTCGTAAATCCATCGTCTTCTTTATCACGTTGGGGGCGTGTCTGGTCGGGCTGGCGCTGGCGCTGAACGTCAGTTGGGTGCTGCTCAACTGGCGCAAAGTGGCCTGGCTGGTGCTGGGGATTATTTTCTTCAGCGCCATCATCGCGGGCCTCATCCTCAACACGATTTTCCTCGTGCGCGAAATCCGCCGCAATGAGCAGCACGATGCTTTCATCAACGCCGTCTCGCATGAACTGAAGACGCCCATCGCCTCTATACACCTCTATCTGCAAACTCTTAAGAGGCACGCGGTGGAACCGGAGAAGCAGCGAGAGTTTTACGACATCATGCTCGCGGACACGGACCGGCTGCTGCGCACGGTGGAGCAGATTTTGCTCGCGGGGCAGATCGCGCATCGCCGCTCACAGTCTCATGAAGAATTGATTGACTTGCCGCAGATGGCTCGCGCCTGCCTCGAACTGGCGCGCACGCATTACCCGCATCTTCCGGCGGATTCATTTCACTACGCGGAGAGTTTCGACAATGGCGAGAAGGCGCTCGTCAAAGGCAACGCGGACGATTTGAGAATCGCTATCGCCAACCTGATTGATAACGCCGTCAAGTATTCCAATAAGCCCGTGCGCGTCAACGTGGATGTCTCTGCGCTCGAAGATAGACGCTTGCTGGTCCGCGTGCGAGACCAGGGCGTGGGCATTCCAAGTAAAGAATTGAAGCGCATCTTCAAACGTTTTTACCGCGTGCCCGGTCGTTTGATGGCGCAGATTAAAGGCACTGGCCTCGGCCTCTTCATCGTCCAGGCGATTATCGAAAAGCACGGCGGGAGCATCAACGCCGAAAGCGAAGGCGAAGGTCAGGGAAGCACTTTTACAGTCAGACTGCCGAGGGCCGAAGGATGAACGGCGCGCGCATACTGGTCGTCGAAGATGAGGAGCATCTAGCCAGCGGCCTTCGCTTCAATCTCGAAGCGGAAGGCTATCTGGTCGAGATAGCTTCCGACGGTCTCATGGCGCTGGAACGTCTTCTCGGCGTTGGAGATGGTTTTGATGTCGTCATTCTCGACGTGATGCTGCCGGGCAAGGATGGCTTCGAGGTCGCAACGGAACTGCGCGCCGCTGGCAAATACGTGCCCGTCCTCATGCTCACCGCGCGCGGGCGACCTGAAGATGTGCTGCAAGGCTTTGAAGCGGGGGCGGACGATTATTTACCGAAGCCTTTTGAACTCTCCATCCTGCTCGCTCGCTTGCACGGATTGCTACGACGGCGCGAATGGTTCGGCCAGAGCCAACAGCAACAGCAAGAGCAGGAAGAGGTCAACGCTAAAACAGAGCTTTACTCTTTCGATGGCAAGACCGTGGATTTCGTCGCGCAGGAACTGCGCGCGCACGGGCGCGTCGTCCAGTTGACTTTGATGGAAGCGGAACTCTTGCGGTATCTCATAGGCCACGCGGGCCGCCCCGTCTCGCGCAAAGAGATATTAGAAGATGTCTGGAACCTGCACGTTGATACGGACACGCGCGCCATAGACAACTTCATCGTCCGCCTGCGCCGGTACGTCGAAGAAGACCCGGCCAAACCCAGACACCTCCTGACCGTCCGCAGCATCGGCTACAGATTCATCCCGGAACCGGAATCATGAGAGGGCCGCAAAGAATCGTTCTGAGATGCTGGTCCAATTTACATGGAGCGGGCACGATAGTGAGATTCACCACCGCAGACACAGAGCGCACAGAGTCAGCACAGAGTTGAATTTAGATGAACGAGTCGCCGACTCATTCACTGAGCTTCGATTCAATCCTTCTATCTGGAATCAGCCACATCAACGCCACGAGGACGTAAAGCGCATCGGAAAGCCACTGGTGGACGAAAGCCAGAGGTATCGCGGCGATGTAGACCAGAGGTGAAATCCTGCCCTTGATGTCTTTACCAACTGCGGCTTCGAGCTTAGAGTTTGAGCCTTGCTGCGCGATAATCATTTGTTGAAGAATATAATAGGCGATGGCCGCGAAAAGCAGCACCGCGCCGTAGACCGCCGTCGGTAAAGGAGCGAAGTGGTTTTCTCCCATCCAT
Organism: Pyrinomonadaceae bacterium; assembly: GCA_036009045.1. Lineage (GTDB taxonomy): Bacteria > Acidobacteriota > Blastocatellia > Pyrinomonadales > Pyrinomonadaceae > DASYML01. The sequence continues at coordinate 52,454 of DASYML010000201.1, read as the reverse complement.
CCTGTGACGAACGGTATCAGCGATAACCAGAACAAGAGATGCATGTTGGCCCAGAGAATCTTGCCGTTGATCTGGTTCGTGGCAGACAGCATGTGGTGATGATTATTCCAGTAGATTCCGATATTGATGAAGCTCAAAACGTAAGTCAGGAACACCGGAAGAATCGAACGCAGCGATTCCCAATCAACGCCGTGTGGAATTTTTAGTTCCAGTACCATGATAGTAATCAGGATTGCGATGACGCCGTCGCTGAAGGCTTCCAGCCGACCTTTGTTCATAAATCTCCTTGATGAAAGGGATGCTCTTGAGGCGTCGGGTTGAATGAGTTGACAGGCGTGGCTCTCCCGGTCACACGCCCGAACAGTCAACCTCTACGGCTCGCGCTATGATGTATAACAGAGACCTGCTCGCATTCCCCTTCAAGCGCTTCGCCCAGGATGTCTGAATCTCAGACCACTCCGCAGGAAGGAGCGTGCCCCTTTCGCATATCTCAAATCCTGCGTCCCTGTATGTAGGGACGAGTAGAGAGTCTATATGGTCAATTGATAAGGGTCTTAGCCCCAGCCGCTCTATCTCGGAACGGTCGCGTTCGGGGTCCAGCCCGATGACGACTTCCAGCAGAGCCTCTGACGAACAGACGCGTCGCAGATTCTGTAGCACTTCTTTATCGCCCACAGCTACGGCGCGGAGCAGGCTGCCCCAGGGGAAATGGATGTGAACTTCGTCGGCCAGGCCATCTAACTCCGGCGGGAGGTCTTCGACCGCTGCCTGTAGGAACAGAATGTTAGGCAGACCGCCTTTCGCCGGTTTTCGATGAACCTTCTCGGACACCTTCTCCAGAGGGCGAGTGCTGGCATCCACCCCTATGTAAAACTTCTTCGGGTTCCGGCGGGCGCACTGGTATACAAAGAGACCGTCTCCGGTCCCGATGTCTATCACTATCCCCTCGCCGGTAGGCGGCGATAAGTCTTTGGAAGGTTTCCTTATCGAGTTATCAGGTAGTTCTACCACGGATAAACTTTAACATTGAACACATCCTTTCTGTGAGATCAATATACCTGCGACCTCAAGTCCTGGCAACGCGCAAACATATCAAACCCGGTTGGCCGCCACAGAGCCAGCGTCCGCGCGCCTTCGGCTTGGTTGATTTCCTGAGGTTCTCATCTTATGCCCTGCGCTATGACAGTGCTTGATTTCAGTGAGTATGACGTATGATGACGCCGACTAAAAGAGGTCACAAACAGCTATGGAAAATCATGTCAATGAAGCAGAACAGAATCTTCAACGAAGTGGCGTAGAAGCGGACTTAGTATTTGATAGCAGTCAAGCCACCCTCATGCAAGGGGATTCTCTTAGCGGTATGAAGAAGTTCGCTAGCAACACTTTTGATCTTGCCATCGCGGACCCACCTTATGGAGCCTCTACAACAGCGAACTGGCATTTACCTGACAATCATGGCTTGAACGGATTCGGGGGGGCTTGGAAATTAGCCGCTCATCAATGGGACATGCTGGCTGGTCTCGAAGGCTTTCGATTTACACTTTCGTGGCTCTCAGAGCTTGCCAGGTTAGTTAAACCGGAAGGTTCAATCTGGATACATTCTACATATCACAATTCCGGGATGGTCAACATCGCCTGTCAAATTCTCGGACTTGAAATCATCAACGAAGTTATCTGGTATAAACGAAATGCTTTCCCGAATCTGGCGGCCAGACGCTTGACGGCCAGCCATGAGACTATTCTCTGGATACATACGGGCGGCCCGCAGAATCGTCTTTATCGGTTCAACTATGATGAGGTTAAAGCCGCGAATTTCGCTGAAGACAGGATGAAAGAGCCGGGGAAGCAGCTACGTACTGTGTGGGATATACCAAACAATAAGACGCCGGATGAATTGAAATTCGGTAAACATCCGACCCAAAAGCCTCTCCGGTTAATAGCCAGGATGCTGCTCATCTCCGGTCTCCGAGAAGGGAAATTCATCACTCCCTTTGCAGGGGCTGGAAGTGAGATGAAAGCTGCTATACAGTATGGCATGCATGCGACAGGATTTGAGATAAGCCCTCAATACTCTGACATCGCCAGACAACGCTTAGTTGCCGCCACATCAAAACCCGGCAGTGTGCAGTTTGAACTGATGTAGACCTCCCCGGCATGAAAATAAATACACAGCAACCTGTCATCAAATGGTCAGGCAGTAAGAGGCCGATAGCACAAATTCTCAGCAAGCTCTGGCCGACGACCAGCACAGGCGCTCGCTACTATGAACCCTTTGTCGGCGGAGGCTCTATGCTACCTGTGCGTCCAAGAGCCGTGGGTCTGGCAGGGGATTCGATTAAAGAGCTTATAGCTTTGTGGATAGAAATTCGCGATCATCCTCAAGATGTTATTAACCACTACGCTCAACTGTGGCGTCAACGACAGAGTGAAGGCCACATGGTTTTTTATCGTGTGAGAGCGCGCTTCAATAAAGAGAAGAATCCTTTAGATTTATTCTTCTTATCCAGAACTTGTGTTAATGGCCTGATTCGCTTCAATGCCAAAGGGGAGTTTAATAATTCTCTACACCATACGCGCCCCGGCATACATCCCAATCGCCTCTCAGAAATTGTCCAGAGTTGGTCCAAGGTGCTTTCCGGCATCGAGTTTCTTGCTTGTGACTATCGCCTGACACTTAGCTCCGTAAGACGGGGTGATTTAATATTCCTCGACCCGCCTTATGCTGGAACCCAGGGCCGGTACCATCCAAATCCTTTTGACTTTAAAGCCTTCTATCAAGAATTAGAGCGATTAAATTCAACCGGTGTAAACTGGATTCTGACCCTCGATGGCAAGGCCGGCGCGCGTGTTTATAATGACCGCATCCCTTCTTCTTTATACCGCACTGGCATCTCTCTCCCAACAGGAAACTCACCTTTTACACGTCTCATGAATACTTCGCTGGATAGTGTCATCGAATCCGTCTATTTCAACTTTCATCCTCCCGCCGAAGCCCTGAGCCGCCTTCTCCAAAAATGAACGCGCAAACCGTCCCTCAAATATCCCCACACCATTTTTATAAAATCTGCTGCGGCCAGCCTCCTGCTTGTAAATTTATGAAATAAAGAGATTGATGGAGGCGGCGATCGGAATCGAACCGATGAATAAAGGTTTTGCAGACCTCTGCCTTACCACTTGGCTACGCCGCCTTGAGTGTGAGGGGGAAGTGGAAAGGCGAAGGGCGAAAGTTGTGAGAGGGTGTCTCCTTTCGCCCTTCGCCTTTCTACTTGAATTTGTGGAGCGGGAGACGAGATTTGAACTCGCGACTTCGACCTTGGCAAGGTCGCACTCTACCACTGAGTTACTCCCGCCCAGCGAAGTTTTCATTTTACCGATTAAGTGGCTCTTGTCAAGCGTGGCCCAAGGCGTGGCAGGGCGTGGATTTAGGGCTTTAGAAATCGTGCGGCGCGCCGGACCAGCGACGCTTGCGAAACTTTTCGTCGGTCCAAAAATTCCTGAGCAGTTCGATGCGCGGGTTGGCGCGAGGGTCGCCGGAATGGGGCAGGATGACGCTCACGACATCGTAGCGGTGGGGGGCGGCGGTGAGTCCGAAAAGGCGTCTGTAGGCGCGTGCGGCGCGGGCCACCTGGCGTTGTTTGCGGAGGTCTACGTTGGCTTCGGGGGCGGCGTACCAGTCGGAGGCGCGTGTCTTGACTTCGACGAAGCAGAGGGTGTTGCCTTCGTAGGCGACGAGGTCAAGTTCCGCTTGGACGAGCGCGCCGCGAAGGTTGCGACCGACGGGCAGTTTGAAATTCGCGGCGACCAGTTCGTAACCGAGGCGTTCAAGATAGTGGGCCGCGAGCGCTTCGCCGCGTTGGCCGAGGACCAGATGCGGAGCGGGTTCATTGTCGACTTCGGTTTGCACAATATCATGATGCGGGACCTGTGGCTGGTCTTGCGCGGTGGTTAAGAGGTCCGTAGTTGAGATGGCGGAAGCTTTTTGCCGTCGCAGTGAAATCAAAGTGGGCCAACGCATCAGTGTTGCCTCAATCGCTGTTGCCTCGACAGCGCGAGGGCGGCTCTGCGTCTTTCAGAGGTTGAGGATGAGAGATGCGCTATTCTGGACCTCTCTGCCTTTCTCTCTCTGTGAAAGCCTGTGGCGCTCGCGCTGTTTTTAGATGACGGCGGCTCATAGTTTATCTTGATGGACAGCGCGGGGCAATCTTTGCTGTTCGGCTTATCCTTGCGAGCCGTTCGCGTTGCGGTTACACTTTAAAGATGCGCTGAGACAATTTATTGAGTGCCTCACCTGTGTGCGTTGTGCGTTAAATTTGAGCCGGGGATTCGTGTGATATGCCGGGCAGTGAAGAATTAGAGTCATCCATGAGTATGGAAACGTTAGAGCCGGAGTCTGTGAGCGAGACGAAAGAGGTGCGCGCAGTGTTGCCGCTGGTGGCTATCGTGGGGCGTCCGAACGTGGGCAAGTCAACGCTCTTTAATCGTCTCACGGGTTCGAGGCGGGCCATCGTCGGAGACGAGCCGGGCATCACGCGTGACCGTATTTACGGTGAGGCGGATTGGGCCGGGCGCAGATTTTCGATTGTGGATACGGGCGGCATCGTGCCGGATGATGACGCGGTGATTCCTTCCAATATTTTGAAGCAGGCGGAGTTTGCCATCGAAGAGGCGCAGGCGTTGGTGTGGGTCGCGGACGCGCGCAAGGGTGTGACGCCGCTGGATGAGGAGTTGGCTGGACTCTTGCGCGGGACGGGCAAGCCTGTGCTGGTCGCGGCGAATAAGGCGGATGCGACGCGGTTGGATGCGGACGCGGGCGAGTTTTATCGTTTCGGATTCGATGAAGTCTTTCCCATTTCGGCGGAGCAGGGCAACGGGGTGGGAGAGTTGCTGGATGGGCTGGTCAAGTATTTTGGTCCAGTTAATGCGGCGGAGTCTGTCGAGGGAAAGCGCGGGCGCGAAATCAGGCTGGCGATTGTGGGCCGCCCGAACGTGGGCAAGTCGTCTCTGCTCAATCGCCTGCTGGGTGAAGAGCGCGTCATCGTCTCGCCCGTCGCGGGCACGACGCGCGACGCTGTGGATACTGAACTCGAAGTCGAGGGCCAGCCCTTTCGCATCATTGATACGGCGGGCATACGGCGCAAAGGAAAGACGGACGAGATGGCTGAGAAGCTCTCAGTCATCATGGCGCGCCGCAGCCTGGAACGCGCGGACGTGGCGATTCTCGTCGTTGATGCGGTCGAGGGAGTGGCGGCGCTCGATGCGACCATCGCGGGTTATGCGCAGGAGGCTGGCTGTTCGATTCTCATCGCCGTCAATAAGTGGGACGCTTTGAAGAATAAAGAGACCGGCACGCCAGCGGCCTTCGAGCGCGGGTTGCGCGACAAGATGAAGTATTTGAGTTATGCTCCCGTCATCACCATCTCAGCTTTGACGGGCCAGCGCGTGGAGAGAATCCTGCCTCTCGCCCTGCGCGCGAGCGAGGCTCGCAACCGTCGCATCCCGACTTCGCAACTCAACGCTTTCTTCGAGCGCCACGTCTCGCAGCCGCGCGGAGGCGGTGCGCCCGCCCCTGTCAAGGGCGGCTCATCATACCTGCACATACAATATATGACACAGGTGGGCGTGCGGCCTCCGACCTTCGTGCTCTTCACGGCGGGCGGCAGGCAGGGCTTACACTTTTCTTACGAGCGATATTTACAGAATCGCCTGCGCGAAGAGTTCGACTTCTTCGCCACACCCCTGCGCCTCAAAGAGCGACACAGGAAGAGCAAGACGAGAGGCTAGAGGCTGGAGGCTAGAGGCTAGTGAAATGCGACTAAACGCAGAGGCTAGTGGTTAGGGTTAGAGGCCGGTGAAAAGCAGAGATGCTTTGACTAGCCCCTAGCCCCCAGCCCCTAGCCTCTAGTTCTTATGACTGATCCCGACAAGAGAAAAGAGACGGAGGCGGAGCCTGAGGCTGTGACGAGCGCGGAGATGAGCGCGCTTTTCGATTACCTGCGCGAGGCGACGGACCAGCTTGAGGTCGTCAACAGGATTGTCGCCGCCGTCAATTCCAGCCACACGATTGAAGAGGTCTTCGAGTTAGCGAGCGAGCAGATGCGCTCGCTGATTCCGTTCGACCGCGCGTCGGTCGCGCTCTGCGAGGATGACGGCGAACACCTGCGCGTCTTCGCGCTGTCAGGCGAGCACGCGGGGAGCCTCTCGGTCGGCGCGGTCGCCGCGATGAGCGGTTCCGTCACCGAACTCGCCATCAAGCGACGCGAGATGATAGTCATTCCAGAGTTGAGCAAGGAGCGCCGTTTTAATACTTACGCGGACTTGCGCCAGGAAGATTTTCGTTCCGCCGTCTGCTGCCCGCTCTTCTCCACGCATGGGCCAATCGGGAGCCTCAATCTGACCAGCCGCACGCGCGACGCTTACGGGCGTAAGCACCTGCTCGCGCTTGAACGCCTAGCGCCTCCGCTCGCCATCGCCATCGAGAAAGTCCTGCTGCTCGAACAGGCGGAAGTGCGCTCGCGTGAGATGGAGGCGGCGGCGCGGCGCGAAGAACTCGCGGGGCGCATCGGTCGCCAGCTTTCAAACTCGCTGGACCCTTCCGCCGCGTTGCAAGGGACGGTGGATATGCTCGGCCAGACCCTGAGCGCGGACCGTTGCCACATCGCGCTTAACGACGGCGGGGCGGAGTATGCGCTGGTCGAATATGAATACCTCGCGCGCCGTGACGTGAACAGCTTGCGCGGCCATCGCGTCCCGCTCCATACCAGCGACTATGGGCGACGCGTGCTCGATGCGGATGGTCCTACCGCCGTGCCGGACATCAACGAACTGGCCGGGGATGAATTGGTCCAGTTATACAAACGTCTGGATGTCCGCGCGATGCTCTCCGCGCCGGTTCGCATCGGCGGCAGAGAGAGCGGCTGGCTGGAGGTACATGATTGCAGAGGCGCGCGCCAGTGGAAGGAGGATGAGAGCCGCTTGCTGGACACGGTGGCGGCGCACGTCTCCGCCGCGCTGACCAACGCGCGACTCTATCAGGCGAGCCGACGCCGCAGCGAGGAACTCGAAGGGCTGTATAAAATTTCCAGGGCCTTTTCGACGCTCAAGGATACTTCGGAAATCTACGGTCGGCTGACGCGCGCCATCGCCGAACTGATAGGCGCGGAGCGTTGCCTGCTGGCGACATACGACCGTCGCCATAATACCGTGCGCGCGGAAGCGCCCAGCTATAACATCCTGCCCGAACTGATTAAAGAGTTTCACTTCACGCTGGACCAGCATGGCGGCGGCGCGTACATCTTTCAAACGGACGAACCGTTTTACTCGAACGACCCTGTCCACGACACGCGCTTTAATCAAGGCTTCATAGAACGCTACGGCGTGCGCTCCGTCATCGGGGTCCCGATGCGTATCAAGCGCGAGTTGATAGGCTTCATCTACGTCGCCAATCGTCCGGGCGGCTTTCGTGAACGCGACGTGCGCCTCCTGGAAATCTTCGCCGCGCAGGCCGCAGAGACTATCGTCAACGCGCGTCTCTTCGCCACCATTCAGGCACAGGCCGAACGCGAAGCCGTCGTCAATCGCCTGATGCTCGCCTTGCAACAGGCGCAGGACGCGAGGGGTGCTGTCGGGACTGTCGTCGAACGCGTCGGAGAAGTTTTGGGGCTGGACCGCTGCATCGCCACGCTCTTCTCGCACAACGAGGGGGCGGACTTCTTAGGCGAGTGGTGCGCGCAGGGGGTCGCGCCCGTCACGCAAGACACGGATGTGCATGAGCGCTCGCCAATCCCTTACTGGATTAAGACCAACCGACGCCCGCTCGTCGTCGCGGAGACACGCTCACACCCGCTCGCCAGCGGGGTGGAAGACCTGCTTGAGCGGATGCAGTTGAAGAGCCTCGCGGTCGTGCCCATCATGCACCAGGGCCGCGTCATAGGCTCGCTGAGCGCACACCAGACGAGCGCGCAAAGGCGTTGGGTGGAAGATGATGTTGACCTGCTCACGGCTGTCGCCACGCAGATCGGTTCGACGCTTGAGAATGCGCGGCTCATCTCCGAACTGCGCGAGGCCAATCGCCTCAAGGACGAATTTCTCGCCACGCTCTCGCACGAACTGCGGACGCCGCTCACGGCGATCAAAGGTTGGGTCGAACTGCTCAGCGAAAATCAGGCGTTGGAACTTGACGATGAACTCTCCGACGGCATCAACGTGATAAAAAGTTCCGCCGCTTCGCTGACGCAACTCATCTCTGATTTACTGGACCTCTCACGCATCCAGCGTCGCGGGCTACAGCTTGAGCGCAAGCCCTTCGATCTCAACGAAGCCGTGCTCGAAGCGGAGCAGACCATTCGCCAGTCTGTCATAGAGCGCAATCTGGAACTGCGTCTTGAACTGGCGAAGCGGCTGCCGCTGACCAGCGTGGACCCACACCGTATCCAGCAGGTGCTCTGGAACTTGCTCAACAACGCCATCAAGTTTACGCCGGAAGGCGGGCACATCACCGTCCGCTCGCGCCTCATAGATGCGAGCGGGATTCTTCTGGGTGAGGACGGCGGCGTGGCCTCTCGCTGGATTATCATCGAGGTCGAAGACAACGGCGAAGGTATCCCTTCAGATTTTCTGCCGCACGTCTGGGACCGCTTCCGGCAGGCAGACGCCTCTTCCAAGCGTCGTCACGGCGGACTCGGCATCGGCCTCGCGCTCGTCAAGGAACTGGTCGAAGCGCACGAGGGCCACGTTGAAGCCAAAAGCGAGGGACGCGGCGCGACCTTCACCGTCCGCCTCCCCGTTGACGACGCCGCAGACGAAGCGAGCCGGACCAGCACGAATAAGAATGAATTCATGATTTAGAGTACCAATTAGCAGACGAGCCTGGAAAGAAAGCAAACTTGCTTGCAAAGGAAGCACGCCTGCTCAGAACGTAAGCAATCTCGCTTAGATTATAAACAGCGCTGTTGAGGACGAAAACCCACCTGTTTATAGCAATTTGCGATTGAGTGCGACTACAGTGACAAGCGACTCTTGTCAGTCCCGCCCAGCTTAAGCAGGCGGGACTGACAAGAGTCGCTCTTTGCAGACCGCTATAGTTATAATCCCATTTACAGATGAACGAACAAGCCATCGGTTTTGACATCCTCGCGCGCGAGGGAGAGGCGCGGGCGGGCCTCCTGCGGACGCGGCGGGGCTTGATTGAGACGCCGGTCTTTATGCCCGTCGGAACTTTGGGGACGGTCAAGGGGACGCGTTTCGAGACGCTCGAATCAGCGGAGATGGATGCGCGCATCATCCTCGGCAACACGTATCACCTGTGGCTGCGTCCGGGCACGGAAGTAATCCGCGCGTGCGGGGGATTGCACAAATTTACAGGATGGGATCGCGCCTTGCTGACCGATTCCGGCGGCTTTCAAGTGTGGAGCCTGGGCGCTCTGCGCAAAATCAGCGAGGAGGGCACGGAGTTTCGCTCGCACGTTGACGGCAGCCTGCGCTTTCTCTCGCCGGAAGTGTCTATGGAGGTCCAGTCCGCGCTCGGCGCTGAGATAGTGATGGCCTTTGATGAGTGCGCGCCGGGCGAGGCGACGCACGAAGAGGCTCTGCGGAGTCTGTCACTGACCGCGCGCTGGGCCAATCGTTCGCGCATGAGTTTCGATGAACTGCAACGCCCTGGGATGGACACGGGCCGACTTGAGGCCGTGGACGGACTCTCAGGCGCGCAGGCTCTCTTCGGCATCGTGCAGGGCGCGGCTCACCTGGACCTGCGACGCGAGAGTTTGGCTCGGACCGTCGAGATAGGCTTTGACGGTTACGCCATCGGCGGTCTCAGCGTCGGTGAAGAGAAGAGCACGATGTATGAGGTGGTCCAGGAACTCGCGCCGCAGATGCCGTCCGAGAGACCGCGTTATCTGATGGGCGTCGGGACGCCGCAGGATTTGCTTGAGTGTGTCGCGCGCGGCGTGGATATGTTCGATTGCGTGCTGCCGACGCGCAACGGGCGGACGGGCCAGGCGTTCACTTCGCGCGGCAAGTTGACCATCAAAAACGCGCGCTGGACCAGGGATGAGCGACCGCTCGATGAAGCCTGCGCGTGCGCCGTTTGCCGTCGTCATTCGCGCGCCTACCTACGCCACCTCTACGTCACGGGTGAAATGCTGGCGAGCATCTTATTGACACAGCACAACCTCGCCTTCTTCCTTGACACGATGCGGCGCGTGAGGCAAGCTATTCGGTCTGGCGATTTCAAGCGATTTCGGCTGGAGTTTATCGAGAGAGTCAACTCCGGCGTCGAATGATTTTGCGCGCCGCCACCAGAACCAATTCAACTTTAGCCCGGCAACTTTTGAAACCTGAATGAGCATACTCTTTATCATTTTACAGGGTGGAATCGGCGGAGCCATCGGCCCGCTGATGCCCATGCTGCTGATTTTTGTCGTCTTCTACTTTCTCCTCATCATGCCGCAAAAGAAGAAACAGCGCGCGCTTCAGGAGAAAATCGCGAACCTCAAAGCGGGGGATCGCATCGTCACGACCGGCGGCATCATCGGCAAGATTTCGGAGGTCCGCGAAAGCAGCCTGCTCATTCGCAGCGCAGACAAATCCATGCTCGAAGTAGCCCGCTCGGCGGTCGCCGATTTGGATAATGAGGAAGAGAAGAAGTCTTTCTAATTCAGGCCCATGTCCATCGCCGTCACAACGACGCTTCGGTTAGTTTGAGACTTCAATTAGTTTGAGATATGAAGAAATATAACCTGGCCCAACGGGCCGTCATCATCATCGTCATCACGCTCATCGGACTGTATCTCGTCATTGGTCCAAGACGCAGGCCGCATCTCAGCGACTTCACGGCCAACGGCATCAAGAATACGCTCGCGGAGAACATCCATCTCGGCCTAGACCTCAAGGGCGGCTCGCATCTGGTGATGCGCGTCAAGACCGAAGTATTCTTGCAGAAGTTGACGGAAGCGAACGCTAACGCCGCCGAGAAGGCCGCCAGGGATGCTGGCTTCAACATCAAGAAAGCCTCTTCCAACACGAGCGGCAATAACTACAGCTTTACTCTCGAAGCGGAGGATGCGTCCAAGACCGCAGATGTCATTGACGCCGTCAAGAAGAAGGTGGATGTCGCTGACTGGGCTACGTCCACGAACAACAACGCCGTGACCTGGACGCTCGGCGGGCAGGCCGCCAAGAATCTCAGCAAACAGGCCGTCGAACAGGCGAAGAATATCATCTCCAGCCGCATCAATGCCTTCGGCGTCACCGAACCGGAATTATCCGATCACGGCTCTGCGGATTCGCACGAACTGCTCCTCCAGATGCCCGGCATGCAGGACCCTGAGCGCGTCAAGAAATTGCTCGTCGTCGAATCAAGGCTCACGCTCGTCCACGTCGTCACTCCGCCCAGCCCGTCTCCGATACAGAAGTATGCGACAGAACAGGAAGCCCTCACTTCGCTCGGCGGCACGCTCCCGTCCAATCGCTTGATACTGCCTTACGCGGAGCGAGATGAGCCGACCACCGCGACCGGACAGACGGACCCGAACGCGGCGAAGAAGCCCACGAGCTATGTCATCGTCGAGAATCCGCCCGTCGTTGACGGCAGCGAGCTTCGCGATGCGAAGGCCATCAACGCGCGCGCGGGCGGAGCGGATGATTACCAGATTAGTTTCAGCTTGAAACCCGCTGGCGCGGAGAAGTTCGGCCAGTGGACCGGCGCGAACGTCAACGAATGGATGGGCGTCGTCCTCAACAACGAGGTCAAGTCCATCGCCTATATCAAATCGCAGATTACAGATTCGGGCGAGATTAGCGGGCGCTTTACGCAGAAGTCCGCCGAAGACCTCGCGCTCACGCTGCGTTCCGGTGCGCTCCCGGCCCCGATTGCTTACCAGGAAGAACGCACGGTTGGCCCAAGCCTCGGCGCGGACTCGATTCGTTCCGGCGTCAGGGCGTGTCTCTTCGGTCTCGCCTTCGTCGTCGCCTTCATGCTCTTCTACTATCGCGGCTCAGGGGTCAACGCCGTCGTCGCGCTGATGCTCAACATGGTTTTGATGATGGCCGCGCTGATCGTCATGGGGGCCACGCTGACGCTGCCGGGCATCGCCGGTATTCTTCTGACCATAGGCATGGCCGTGGACTCCAACGTGCTCATCTTCGAGCGCATACGAGAGGAGCTACGCACGGGCAAGACCGTGCCTTCGGCTGTGGACCAGGGATTCGGCAGAGCCTTCGTGACCATCATTGACACGCACGTTACGACGACCGTTTCATCGCTCTTTCTGTTCGTCTTCGGAACCGGCCCGATACGCGGTTTCGCTGTCACGCTGATACTCGGTCTCGCCGTCAACCTGTTTTCCGCCGTCTACGTCTCGCGAACGATCTTTATCTGGCTCTTGAATCGTAAGGAACGGCGTGTAGAATCGCTCAGCATCTAGGTCCAAAGTCCAAAGTCCAAGGTCCAAAGTCATTAACACGCTTTGGACTTTAGACCTTGGACTTTGGACTTTGGACATAAGGTTATGATTGAAATATTTAAAGACGTAAAAATAGACTGGCTCGCCAATCGTCGCATTTTCATCGCGATCTCTATCCTGCTGATGCTGGTGGGGCTGCTCTCCGCCATCATCCGTCAGGCGACTCCGGGCGGGACCGAAGCCTTCAACCTCGGCGTGGATTTCAAGGGCGGGACAGTCGTCACGGCGCAGTTCAAGCAGCGGCCATCCGCCGAAGATGTGCGCGCCGCGCTCGCCAAGCAAGGGGTCAACGATGCCGTCATTCAGACGGTCACGGACAAGGTGGACGAGCACTTGATTAGGCTGCCGCGACAGGAGCACGACAATGCCGCGACGGCAGAGAATCTGGCGCAGGTTGATCCGGGAGTCGTCAAAGTCCGAGCGGCGCTCGATACCTTTGGCTCGGCAGCGAAAGAGGAGACACATGATGTCCACGAAGACCCCAACGCGGCTTATAAGATCGTCGGCATAGAGGCCGTCGGCGCGGTCGCGGGCCAACAACTTCGTAATCAGGCCATCGCCGTCACGCTCGCCGCGCTCGTCGGCATCATGCTCTACATCGCCTTCCGTTTTGAATGGACCTACGGCGCGGCTGCCGTCATCGCCGTCTTTCACGACGTGCTGGTGACGCTCGGTTTCTTCTCAATCTTTCAATGGGAGATTAGTTTGACGGTCATCGCCGCGCTGCTCACGCTCGTCGGTTTTTCCGTCAACGATACCATCGTGGTCTTCGACCGGATACGCGAGAATCGCCGCATGCATCGCCGCGATTCGCTCTATAAGGTGACGAACGATTCCATCAACCAGACGCTTTCCCGGACCATTATCACTTCGGGGCTGGTCTTTCTCTCAGTGCTGGCGATGGTCATTTTCGGCGGCCACGTCCTCTTCGGATTCTCCGTCGCCCTGCTCATCGGCGTCTCCTTCGGCACATACTCATCCGTTGCCATCGCTAGCCCGATCATGGTCTGGTGGGAGCAGCGACTTGAGGCTGCCAACCGCGCGCAGAATACTCCGACGGGCGCGCGCCGCGCGGTCGCAGGAAGTGGGCCAACCGCGCGTCGCCGTGAAAAGGGCGCGGGCGGCGTCGTCAAAGAACCGCAGGGCGCTGCGAGGTCCTGAAAAGTAGGAGCCAGAAGCCAGGAGAAAGGCAGGTAGATGTTTTTCTACCGCCTACCGGGCTTTGATTCAAAGATGCATGATTGACACGACTTTTGCATCAAAACACTGAGGCGATGCAAAAGTCGGAAGGGCAAAGTAGAAAGAGCGGCGAGACCAAGGCTCGCCGCTCCCTATTCCCTTACCTCTCCGCAACCGGGGAAAACCGGCAAAACTTTTTACTTGACATCAGCGGGGGGCGGGCATAGTATGCGCCTTGCCGCCAAGAAACACGGTCGGCCCATTGCTGATCTCAAGCTGATCTCAACCCTCAGTAGTGCGCCGCCCTTACTCGAAACCTACACTAATCGAGGAGACTTCATTTCGTATTCTCTTCCAAAATTGAACCTTCTCCAAACGCGATTGATCTGCTTTGGCAGACGATAATGTGTGAGAGAAGGCAAAAGTGTTCTTGTTGGATTAACGTCAAGGTCTGAGTCGTCACCGGCACTTGACGGCCAGACCTTAGTTGCCGTATCCGTCACATCCAGCGCAACAGATAGAGCTTGCTAAAGACCTCGCATTTTAACGCAAGCAGTGGTTCACTCCTTCAGTGACTTTTCACTCACTTTGACTGGCCGGTTTATCCGGCGCATAGGAGACACTCTAATGAAGAAGACACGCTCAGTTCCTTACCGCCTCCGCTTACTGTTCAATGTTTTGGCTCTTGTGATCGCGTTGGTCGCCCTGCACTTCTCGCCTACGGCATCAGCTGATAGACCCGGGGGGCGAGAATGTTCTGGAGGTTGTATTTATTGGGATGCGGTAAATGGCTGCACGGTATATCAGGTCTGCTGCGTGGATGACACTGGCGGCTATCAGTGCTGGCGGATGTGAGCTTGCTGCCGGCAACGCGATTGACTAACAACAGATGCGTTGCCGGCAAACCCACTCCTCATAGTTTCTATCTACTTTATGCTGCCAGCATTTTGTAAACAGCGATAAGTCGCTGCCTGGCGCATGAGTATCGTTGCTGAGAAGTTCTGCCGCTGCGGAATCTTCAGAGAGCGGTCGGCAGTCAGCAACACTACCAACGGAGCGTATGCTTATGCCTAGCAACTGTTGCGTTTTCCTGAGGCTCCTGCCATTCCTATTTTTGCTTCTATTGCCCACTTCCACTCCGGCCCAAACTGCCAGTGCGCAGAAATTTCAGCCCAAGACGACCGAAATAGAGAGGCGTGAAGGTCGCGACGCGGATTTACCGTTGGCTCAACTACGCGGTTTCGCCATCTCGCTTGTCACTTCGCTCGCCGATCAAGCGCGTGGCTATCAAGACCTGGGCCTTCGCCCTCGTGTCCTGGCGCGCGCTGCCGATACGCTCTGGGACGCGGATAATGTGACCGCGCGATTGTTATTTCATCGTGCATGGGAAGCTGCCGAAAAAGGGGATGCTGAAGAAGTAACGGTGAAGACTAAGAATAATCCTCCACCGATGGTGATAGCTTTGCGTAGGACGAGCGGTCGCGATCTGCGCTCGGAAGTGTTGAATCTGGCTGCGCGACGTGACCGCACGCTCGGCGAAGAGTTCCTTGCGAAACTGGAAGAGAGTACCAGACGAGCAGCCGCAGATTCGCATGATGAAGCGCAACCGGGAACTGGCAATGATAATTGGTCAACCTCCCCGGATGCGGCCAAGCGACTCCAGTTAGCCAAGCGATTGCTCGATGATAATCAGATTGAACGGGCACTGGAGTTTGCCGCGCAGGCTCTCCATCAGGTAAATGCCGGTTCCATCGGTTTCCTTTCCGCGCTCCGCACCAAGTCGCCCGAAGTCGCAGATCAGCGATTTACGTTTCTCCTGTCTCTCGTCGAACTCGACCCGATGACCGACGCGAACACAGTCTCAGGCTTGTCGTCATATGCTTTCACTCCTGGTTTTTACGTCATCTTCTCCGCTGACGGTAGCTCAAGATGGGCGCAGGAAGATGTCGTCAGTACCGCGCCTCCCAATCTGCCCGTGCCCCTCCTCAAGAAATTCTTCGAGGTGGCTAGTGCCATTCTCCTACGGCCATCGCCGCCCCCTGAGCAGGACCTCACTTCTGCGGGTCGCACCGGGAAGAACATGGTCATCAAACGACTCCTGCCGCTCTTCGATCAGTATGCGAGCGAGAGGGCCGCGTCGCTCCGCGCGCAACTCGCCCCTTCGGCTGGCGAGCCGTCGAAAGGGATAGACTTTAACAACGCTCTCCTGGCAAAGGGAATCCAGCGGGAAGAGAGTGCCAGCGACATTTTAGCGAAGATGCAGGAACGGCTTGATCACGCAAAGACTTCCCGCGAGCGCGATTTGACCTATGCGGACGTGGCGGTTGCGCTGGCAAATCAAGATGATGCTCGCGCTCAAGGGATCGCCGACAATATCAGTGATTCAGAGCGTCGTTCGCAGATACGTCAGTACGTTGATCTGTGCCTGGTCCAACATGCGGTCCGAAAGCAGAAGGCGGCGGAAGTAGCTCGGCTCGTCGGGGCCGGACAGTTGACTCACACGCAACGCGCCTGGGCTTACGTACAGGCGGCCCGGCTGGCCTTGAATTCCGAGCATCGCCGCGCCCTCGACTACTTGCAGCAAGCGGCGGATGAGTCGCGGCGCGCTAATGCAGATGATCCAGACCGCGCTCAGGTCTTAATCGCTGCGGCAGGGCAGTATCTGACAGCGGACCGCGTGCGCGCCTGGGAGATTATGGATGAAGCTGTGAAAGCTGCGAACGCGGCAGTAGACTTTACAGGAGACCGCACGCCGCTCAGTTTCAGTGTGGCATCACCGAGCGGCGTCAACACTATCAGCATCGGCGGCGAGGAGTTTGATCTTTCTCGGTCAATGCGCTTGCTTGCGAACGAAGATTTCTATCGCTCGGTTGATCTGGCGAAGAGCTTTAAGAACGACGCGCCGCGCGCCACTGCCACTTTAGCCATCGCCCGCGCCGTGCTGGAGCGGTAAGGTGGCGAGAGCAGCGGACCAAACCCGCAGAGGGGAACTCTCGCTGCCGAGGACCGACCATGCCGAACAACCTTAGGGCCAACATTGAACTGGGAGCGCAAATCGTCATCGCCATAGCGGTGGTGACTATCGCCGGCGTGGTAGTCAAGCGAAATCTTTTTCCCGGATCAGTGAATCCTGCAAGCTTGCCGCGCATCGCCGTGGGGGAACGACTGAACGTTCCTAATATTAACTGGGAACAGAATAAGAAGAGCCTCGTCTTTTTCCTGATGAAGGATTGTGTCCATTGCAAATCCAGCGCACCGTTCTACAAGCTACTGATTGAAGACGCGTCAAAACGTAACGTGAAGTTGCTGGCAGTCCTTCCCAATTCGGTTGCAGAAGGACAGGCATACCTTGAGTCGCTTGAACTGCCAATCGAAAATGTGCAAACCGCGTCGTTATCCTCCTACAAGATACCCGGCACTCCGACAGTCTTGTTCGTGGACAGCCAGGGGATAGTCAAGAGCGCCTGGTTTGGTTCGGCGTTGGGTCGAGAGAAGGAGATGCGCGACCAACTCATCCCGTTACTTGATGCGAGAGTCTCTGACTAGCCTTTAACAAAACCCGAGCCTTGAGTTGAATCAAAGGTTGGCTACTGACTACTGTTTACCCTCTACTGATTACTGTCTCCCGGCCTTCATTAAATTCTCGTTTCAATTCTCTTTCCTTTGTTTTTTAAGCTTGACTTTCCGTGGCGTTGCAGCATAGACTGCGGGCGTTGCTGGCCAATTAAATAAGCCTTGGAATCGTGCCCACGTTTCGTTTAAGCGAGATGTTGGGAGGCACGTTGGTCTATGTTGAAATGGCCGGTGAGTCTGGGTTTACTCTCGCACAGCGGCTGAGTTTCAACTGAACAGCGTATTCTCGCGCTAGACGACCGCTGCTTCCCCTCTAATCCTTAAATTTTATAACTCGGGCGGGCGCTGATCCAGTAAGGCCACTGTTTGAGACGCAATACTACTTTAGTTCTTTAAATTTCGCACCCCTGATCCATTTGGCACCGGAATAGGGAGGACCAAAACATGTTCGAGAATCTTGTCGAGTCAACCTCGCATAAGGAAGACCTTGCGAGGAAAAGTTATTTTCTTCTCGGCACTCTTGGGGTTTACGCCGTGCTCGGCGTGGCGTTTTTCGTCGCCGGTATCTACTGGTACGACGCGCATCTGGAGAACCAGAACCTGGAGTTGACCACTCTGGTTGCGCCCGTCCCGGTCCCGCCGCAGCAGGCGGAGCCGGACAAACCTAAGGACGCTCCAAAGCCAGCCGAGAAGCCGGATCAACCGCAGATCGCGATGAGAACAGACCTCGTGGCGCGTGTGGATATGCCCGTGGCTCCCAAAGAGATTTCAGCCCAGGCCAGTAAAGTCCCACCCATCCCGGTTGGTCAGCAGTTCATGAAGGGCGACCGCAACTTTGACCCGGCGGCGGGCAGCGGGCCGATTGGCCCTGTCGGTTCCGGTAACGGAGGAGGCGGCACACCTCCCCCCGTTAAGATGGAGGAGAGCGAGCCGCCACCCGTTATGAAGCCTTCGCCCACGCCAGCGCCGAAGCCCACCGCGCCGATTTCCGGCGGTGTGCTCAACGGCAAAGCCATCAGCTTGCCCAAGCCTGCTTATCCGGCCATCGCCAAGAGCGCACATGCCTCCGGCACTGTGACCGTGCAGGTCTTGATTGACGAGAATGGCAGCGTGGTCGCGGCTCATGCCGTTTCGGGACATCCATTGCTGCAAGCGGTAGCCGTCCAGGCGGCACGCTCCGCAAGATTCTCGCCCACGAAGTTGTCCGGTCAGCCGGTCAAAGTATCGGGCGTGATTACCTATAACTTCGTGGCCCAATAACTTGGCGGAGTGTGCGCGCGATGTTGAGAACTGAACCCCGCACGGCGGGGTCAGGCTCTCGCCGCGCCGACTAGCTCTGCTCGCTATAGATGGAACTACAAACCTTTTGGAGGGGGTTACCGTGACTATTCTAACCAGTCTTCTCGGAGCGAAGGCTCTCAGCCTTCTAGTGTTTTTGTGGCAGGCCGCTCCTGCTGCCAGCCCAGCCGCCGCTGATAACAGCAACACCTTCTCGATCACCGAAATGCTTAAGAACCTGGGCGGCGTCGCCCTCGGCGTGGTGGTCGTGCTCTTGATCATGTCTGTCTACTCGATTGCGATCATGGTCGAACGCTTTCTGACCTACAGGGCCGCCAAGGCGCAGTCGCGCGAGTTTGCGCCGCGCGTCGCCCAGGCTCTCAAGAATGACCGCATCGAAGAAGCCATCGCCATCAGCGATAAGCATCGTCGTTCGCATCTGGCGATGGTCGTCAATTCTGGACTTCAGGAGTTTCGCGCGCACGAGCAGTCTTCGGACATCTCAGGCGATGAAATCGAAGCCTCCAAGCGTGCGCTGCAACGCGCCATCGCGATTAAGACGGCGGAGTTTCGTCGCGGCCTGTCGGGTCTCGCGACCATCGGTTCGACGGCCCCGTTCGTCGGTCTCTTCGGAACCGTGTTCGGCATCATCAACGCTTTCCGTGGGATGAAGAACGCGGAGTCTGCCGGTATCGCGGCGGTCGCCGGTGGCATCTCGGAGGCTTTGTTCACGACCGCTCTGGGGCTTCTCGTGGCGGTCCCCGCCGTGTGGCTCTTCAACTACTTTACGGGCAAGGTTGACGGCTTCATCGTGGAGATGGATAACTCCGCTTCGGAACTGATTGACTATTTCCTGAAGAGCCGGACCAAGCAACTGAAACCATAAGGTTGCTCCGGCGCGCTGTCTTAGCGGGCAGGAAAATGTTTTGAGCGCGGTCTTCTCCATTGCGTGCGGAGGCCGCGCGTCCCGTAGCGCGGGAAACTCTCTGTGCTCTGCGCGCGCGTGCTCTCTCTGATTTGTAAGGAGATGTTGTTATGGGAATGTCAGGCGGAGGAGGCGGTGGCCTCCAATCCGAGATCAACGTCACGCCGATGGTTGACATCATGTTAGTGCTGTTGATCATCTTCATGGTGGTCACGCCGTTTCTGCAACAGGGCGTGACCGTCGCCCTGCCGAAGAACATGGACAACCCGGACGTTGACCCGGCGATTATCAAAGAGTCTTCGGTCGTCATCTCGATTCCGAACGATGGTGAGGTCTATCTAGCCAAAGAGCGGATTCAGGATTACAAGAAAGACCTTCAGTCGAAGGTTGACAAGATGCTCAAGAACAAGGCCGAAGCCGATAAGATTGTCTACATCAAGAGCGGCGTCGGCGTTAATTACGGCAGCGTCGTCGAAGTCATCAACCTCGTCCGTAAGAGCGGCGTGGATAAAATCGGCCTCGTCGCGGACAAGAAGAAGAAGGGTGGAGCCGCTGCTCCGGCAGGCGCTCCTGCTACTTAAACCGAGAGCGAAACCAGAGCGGCGCGGACGCTCCTTACTCGCGGGCAGGGGTCGGGAATGAGCGTCCGCCGCTTCTGAAGCAGCCCAGTACAGACAAGAGGAGTTGAGTTATGGGGATGAGCGCAGGCGGGCACGGCGAGCGGGCCGTCCCGTATATCAATGTGACACCGCTGATTGACGTGCTGCTCGTGATGATTATCATCTTCATGGTGGTCACGCCGTTGAAGCCGAGCCGTTTTGAAGCCAAGATTCCGTCAGAGCCGGACCCGAATCAGGACCTCAGCCAGCTTAAGCCGAATCCGCTGACGCTGGTCGTCACCATCTCCGGTGATTACAAGCTCAAGCTGAATCAGGACGACATGGGCAACGTGAGCGACACTGCGCCCTTGTCGCAGCGGTTGGTCGCACTGTTCCAGCAGCGCAAGGAAACGCGCGCCTTCAGGCCCGGCACGGAGGATGTAGAAAAGACTGTCTTTATCAAAGCGCCGCGCGGGTTGAAGTATGGCGATGTCGTGAAAGTGATTGACGCCATCAAGGGCGCGGGCGCAAACCCCGTTGGTTTGCAAGTAGACGATCTAGCACAATAAAACCAGTGACAAGTGACAGGTGACAAGTGACAAGAAAGACCGCTGTCGTTTAGCTTGTCACTTGTCACTCGTCACTTGTCACTTTTTAACGGAGCCACTAAACCGATGAAACTCTCTCAAGCCAGACTTGCCCTCTTGCTCCTGACCGTGCTCGTCACCTCCTCCGGTTGCGGCGTAATTAATCGGATCCGCGCCAAGAACGAGTTGAACGAAGCGGCGCGCACCTACCGGGAAGGGCATTTTGCGGAAGCGGAGCAGCACTCCAGAAGGGCGATGGAGCTAGATCCAAACAATAAGACCGCGCCTTCCTTTGTTGCACGCACCATTCACGCGCAGTACAAGCCGGGCAATGATGAGCCGGAGAACGTCAACCGTGCGCGCGAAGCGATTACCGCTTACAAAGGGATGCTGGACAAAGACCCCGGTAATGACGAGGCTTATAAAGCCATCGCCGCTCTCTACGGTGCCATTAACGAAGATGAGCAGCAACGTCAGTGGATTATGCAGCGCGCCGGCAAAGAGGGCTTTGACCCGACCAAACGCGCCGAAGCCTACACCGTCTTGGCTAGTAAGGACTGGAACTGCTCCTACCAGATAACGGAACTTCCCGCCAGCAAGACCGTCACTCCGCAAGGCAAAATCGTTTACAAGAAGCCCGCGAACCAGACTGATTACGACAATGCACAGAGGTGCGTGGCGCGCGGCATGGAAGAAGCTGACAACGCCATCAAGTATGATCCGAGCAACGAATCAGCCTGGTCCTATAAAACCAATCTGCTGCTCGAATCCGCCAAACTCGCGGAGATGGATGGCAAGAACGAAGACAAGGATAAGTTTACCAAGCAGGCCAACGAGGCCCAGACCAAAACGACGCAACTGAGCGAGGAGAATCAAAAGAAGAAAGCTGCGGAAGAACAGAAATCAGCTTCACCCCCGACCAGTTAGCCGGAGCGAAAAAGAGAGCGGCGCGCGGCTTTCAAAAGTACACAGGAGCATCCCTCCGCAGACACAGGTGATGTTCGACCTTAGGGCCGGGCATCACCTCTTGTTATAATAAAGAGCAGGAGCCAGGAGTCAGGAGCCAGAATCCAGAAGAAGAGTAGTCTGATGATTTTCCTTCTGGCTCCTGACTCCTGGCTCCTGAATTCTTGAGCTATGATTCGCATCGAGAACATCGTCGAGAAGGTTGCGCGTCATCACCCGGAGGATGACCTGGACATGCTGCGCCGCGCCTACTTTTTTTCCGCGCGCGAGCACAAAGGGCAGATGCGTGCTTCGGGCGAGCCGTATCTAGTCCACCCGCTCGAAGTCGCCAATATCCTGGCGGACATGCGCCTCGACGTGGTCTCCGTCTCGACCGGCCTGCTCCACGATGTGGTCGAAGATACGCTGGTTGACCTCGATACCATTCGCCAGTATTTCGGCGACGATGTCGCGCACCTCGTTGACGGCCTCACCAAAATCGCGCAGATCAGCAACGTCACGCAGGAAGAGCGTGAGGCCGAGAATGTGCGTAAGATGCTGCTGGCGATGGTCACGGATGTGCGCGTCGTGCTCGTCAAACTCGCGGACCGCCTGCACAACATGCGCACGCTTCAGTATTTGAAACCTGAGAAGCGCAGGCGCATCTCGCAGGAGACGATGGATATTTACGCGCCCATCGCGCACCGCCTGGGGATGGGCAAACTGCGCAGCGAGCTTGAAGACCTCGCCTTTCAGCATCTACACCCGGAAGATTACAGAGACCTCACAGCGCAACTCGAAGAGCGTCGTCCCGAAAACGAAGCCTTCCTCAAAGGCGTGACGACAGAGATTGAAGAAAAGATGCACGAGGCGGAAGTGCCATACGTGCGGATAGAGGGACGCGTCAAACGTCTCTATTCAATCTGGAAAAAGCTCAAGCGACAGAAAATCAATCTGGACCAGGTTTATGATCTGGTCGCCGCGCGCGTCATCACACCGAGCGAGGTGCGCTATTGCTACGCCGCGCTCGGCGTCATTCACAACACATGGAAACCCGTCCCCGGTCGCATCAAAGATTGGATCGCCACGCCGCGCGATAACCTCTATCAATCGCTGCACACCTCCGTCATAGGCGCGAAGGGCCAACCCTTTGAAGTCCAGATTCGCACCGAAGAGATGCATCACATCGCGGAGGAAGGCGTCGCGGCTCACTGGAAATATAAAGAGGGCAAGCGCGGCGCGCATGATGACGATCAGGCTTTGTCGGCCCTGCGTTCGCTCGTCGAATGGACGCAGGAGGTCAAGGACTCGCGCGATTTCCTGGACTCGCTCAAACTGGACCTGTATCCGAAGGACGTGTACGCCTTCACGCCTATGGGCAAGGTCATGCAGTTGCCGCGCGGCGCGACGCCGATAGACTTCGCTTACCTGATTCACTCAGAGGTCGGCAATACCTGTACGGGCGCGCGCATCAACGGGCGCATAGTCCCCCTGCGCTCGGAGATTCAAAACGGCGATGTCGTGGAAATCCTGACGACGCCCAACTCGCACCCGAGCCGCGACTGGCTCAACTTCGTCGTCACCTCCCGCGCGCGCAATCGCGTGCGCCACTGGGTCGCAGAGCAGCAGCGCGCCGAATCCATAGAGATCGGTCGCAAGCTCTTCGAGAAGGAGGCCGGGCGCTTTCAGCTTTCGCCCAAAAAGTTGCTCAACGATAGCGACGGCGCGCTCAGGCGTATCGCCAGCGAGTACGGTTACGGTCGCGTTGACGACCTGCTCGCCGCCATCGGCTATGGCAAGCTCGTGCCGCGCAACGTCATCGCCAAATATCTTGGACCGGAAAAGTTCGCGGAGCTTGATGCGAAGAAGGAATCAAAGCTGAGCAGCGGCGTGCGTGCCGTCAAAAGGTTCATACGACTGGGCGAGGATGCCATCGTCGTGCGCGGCGTGGATGATTTGATGGTCACGCGCGCGCGTTGTTGCAATCCTCTGCGAGGCGAAGAGATTGTCGGTTATGTGACGCTCGGCAAGGGAGTCGCGGTCCATTCGACTCGTTGCAAAAACGTCAAGCAGTTGATGGTCAATCCTGAACGCATAGTGCAGGTCGAATGGGCAGGGAAGGACGATAAGGCCGCCTATGCCGTCAAACTGCTCGCCATCACGGAGAACCGCACGGGGATGATCGCCGGAATCACCACGGCCATCTCGGACATGAAGACGGGCATCCGCGACGCGCGCGCCTCTGTCGCCCCGGACGAACGCGGGCGCATCGAAGTGACCGTCGAAGTCTTCGATGTCAAGCATCTGGACAAGGTCATCAACTCGATTAAAAGCGTGCCCGGCGTGCTCGACGTGGAACGCCTGCAAGGTATGGCATAAGCTAGAGGCTAGAGGCTTGAGACTTGAAGGTTGGTGAAGACAAGAGTCTTTCTTTAACAGCCTCCAGTCTCAAGCCTCTAATCTCAAGCCTCTGGCCTCGGCTTTTCCTTTTTCCGCCCGTTTCTGTTAAAGTACGTAGTTTGTTTTGAGAGTCTTAAAAGAGGTGGGCTGAGACCGTGAAGCAGATTATCAGGACGAGCGATGCACCGGCGGCGATTGGGCCTTATTCGCAGGCCGTGAGGGCCGGTGGATTCGTCTTCGCTTCGGGGCAGATTCCCCTTGACCCGCAGACGGGCGAATTCGTGCCGGGCGGCATTACGGAACAAACGGAGCAGGTCCTGCGCAATCTCAACGCCGTGCTGGAAGCCGCCGGAAGCGGCCTGGACCGGGTGGTGAAGACGACGGTCTTTCTCGCTGACTTAAATGATTTCGCGGCAATGAATGAAGTTTACGGTCGTTATTTCAGTAAGGATGCGCCCCCGGCGCGCGCGACTGTTCAGGCCGCACGTCTGCCGAGAGACGCGCGTGTGGAGATCGAAGTGATAGCCGAAAGCAAGGATAAAGATTGACTGATTGACTCATCGGCTCATTGATTCCTTGATTCATTGGTCCACTTATTCAATGAATCAAGGAATCAATGAGCCGATGAGTCAATCCCTCATTTCTCCTACGCTGCTTTGGCGACTTTGCCTGCTTTGATGCAACTGGTGCAAACCTTCATGCGTTGCGCTCCGCCGTTGGGCGTCTGCACGCGTATGGATTGCAGGTTGGGATTAAAGCGACGCGGCGTACGATTATTAGCGTGGGAAACATTATTGCCGAATTGAGGGCCTTTGCCACAGACTTCGCAACGTTTAGCCATGATTATTTTGAGTACCTCCGAACGGTAAAAAAAAGCGCGCAGGCAGCTTTTGGTTAATAGGTTGAATCCAAGACAATGATTCAAAACGAGAATTTATAGCAAACACGTTTCCACAACGTCAAGCGCAGGCGCGTTAGCCAGGCGTCTTGAACCGGCCATCATCGTCAACTAAAGGAGCAGAAAGACACAGTGCATAGAGCCGCCACACACACCCTGAGCATCATTCTCCTGGCGCTTTTCGCGTCCGCTTTCGTCGGCTGCAATCGTCCGGCGGCGAGCGGCACGGAGGCGAGCGGAGACCCCAGCGCCGTCGCCGCCACCGTCAATGGCAAAAATATTATGCTGAGCGAAGTCGAGAAACTCATCAGCGCACAAACGCAGGGACAGCAGGCGCAGTTGTCTCCGCTGCAATTGGCCCAGGCGCGCTTGCAGGTCTTGGACGGCCTGATTCAAAGCGAAGTGCTGTTCCAGCGCGCGGAAAGAGAGAAATTGTTGCCTACCGAAGATGAGATTACCCAGCAGATTAACGACCAGAAGCAGAAGAGCGGCATGACGGACGAGGCGTTTCAAAAACAGTTGAAGGACCAGAATATGACCGAAGCCTCTCTGCGCGAAGAGATGCGTAAGCAGGTCGCCATTAAAAAGTTGCAGGATAAGTACAACGCCAAAATCACGATCAGCGACCGTGAGGTGGAGGATTTCTACAACAATAATAAGCAGCAGTTCGTCAACGCGCGCGGAGTCGAACTGGCGAACATCGTGGTTGACCCGGCGGACAACGGCATGCAGGACGACGCCAAGAGCGACCCGGAAGCCAAGGCGAAGATTGACAACATCTACCAGCAGTTGAAGAGCGGCGCTGATTTTGCGACCGTCGCGCGCTCGCGCAGCGAAGACTCGAACAGCAATCAGCGCGGCGGCGACATAGGCTTTGCCACGGAAGATGATCTCAAGCAGAACGGCTTTCCGCAGGAATTAATCAGTCAGTTTCTGACGACGATGCAGGTCGGCAGCTACACCTCGCCGGTCCATTTCAACAACGGTCGCTGGTACATCTTCAAGCTGGAAGAGAAGCGCCTGCAAAATGAGAACCTGACGCTCGAAAGCCCCGGCGTGCGCCCGCAAATCACGCAGGCCCTGACCAACCAGCGCCGGGAGATTCTCAACGCCGCGCTCCTCATAGATGCCGTGGCGGAGTCCAAGATAGTCAACAATCTCGCCAAGAATATGCTCAACAGTCCGAGCAATCTGGGCGGGATGCGCCCGGCTTCTCCGTCGAACGCCGCTTCGCCAGCCGCCTCCACATCAACGACGGCGACTCCATCAGCATCAACGGCATCATCGCCCGCTTCACCCGCATCAAACTCCGGCGCGACGACCATCAAGCCGTCGCCCAGTCCGGCGGCGCATTAAAAAACAGTGACAGGTGACAAGTGACAAGTGACGAGCAAAGAAAAGCTCTTAACTTGCCACTTGTCACCTGTCACTCATCACTGCTTTATGCTCTTTCGCCTTTCAGACGTTTATAAATCTTATGGTTCGCAGGATGTTCTGCGCGGCGCATCCTTGCAGGTCAATCCGGGCGAGCACGTCGGCCTGGTCGGGCGCAACGGCGCGGGCAAGACGACCATCTTTCGTCTCGTCAGCGGCGAAGAGACGCAG
This sequence comes from Pyrinomonadaceae bacterium, assembly GCA_036009045.1. GTDB lineage: Bacteria > Acidobacteriota > Blastocatellia > Pyrinomonadales > Pyrinomonadaceae > DASYML01. The sequence goes on along the minus strand of DASYML010000201.1, from coordinate 26,004 downwards.
GATAAGGGCGATGTCGTGCGCGCTCGCGGCGTGAAATTGGGTCTCCTCGCGCAGCATGTGCATTTTGAATCCGGCTCGACCGTGCATGAATCCGCGCTCGCGGCCTTCGGGCATCTGCAACAGATAGAACATGAGATGCACACGCTTGAGCATCGCATGGCAGAGGGCGACGCGGACCTGGACCAGATATTAGAACGCTACAGCGACCTTCAACACGAGTTCGAGCGTGAGGGCGGCTTCGAGTACGCGGCGAAAGCCGAAGCCATCTTGCAGGGCCTGGGGTTTGATCGTGAGACCTGGCAACTTGAGACTGAAAAACTCTCCGGCGGCCAGCAGAATCGCCTCGGCCTCGCGCGTCTCCTGCTCGCGGAGCCGGATGTCTTGCTGCTCGACGAACCGACCAATCATCTGGATGTCGCGGCGGTCGAATGGCTCGAAGAGTTTCTACAGACCTACCGTTCCGCTTACGTCATCATCAGCCACGACCGTTATTTTCTGGACCGCGCGGCGAACCGCATCATAGAGATTGAGAACGGGCGCGCGTCCAGCTACACGGGCAACTATTCCGCTTATCTGGTCGAGCGCGAAGAGCGGCGCGAAGCCCAACTGCGCGCCTACGAAAATCAACAGCATCTCATCGCCAAGACGGAAGAGTTTATCCGCCGCAACCTCGCCGGGCAGAAGACCAAGCAGGCCAAGTCGCGCCGCAAGATGCTCGAAAAACTTGAGCGCGTAGAGGCCGTCCGCCACGACCAATCCTCCGGCGACTTTCGTCTCAAGGCGGTCGAACGCGCGGCCACGCACGTTCTCACAGTCCTTGAGGCTGACATCGGCTATCCCGGAACATTGCTCGCGCGCGACATCACCTTCACGCTCAGGCGCGGCGAGTGTCTCGGCATTATTGGTCCAAACGGTTCCGGCAAGACGACCTTCATCAAAACCGTGCTCGGCAAACTGCCTTTGCTCGCTGGCGAAATCAAACTCGGCTCGAACACGCAGGTCGGCTATTACGCGCAGCAACTCGATGACCTGGACGACCGCAACGAGATCATCATGGAACTACGCCGCGTCGCGCCTTCGACCGCGACGGCGGGCGAACTGCGCTCATTCCTCGCCAAGTTTCTCTTTACCGGCGACGATGTTTACAAGCATGTCAGCGATCTCTCCGGCGGCGAGAAAGGGCGTCTCGCTCTTGCCAAACTCATCTACTCGAACGTCAACGTGCTGGTCCTCGATGAGCCAACCAATCACCTGGACATCCCTTCACGCGAAGCCCTCGAAGAAGCGCTCGATGCCTATCAGGGGACGATTATCACTATCAGCCACGACCGTTATTTTCTGGATCGCATCGCCACGCAAATCCTCTCGCTCGACGGCGCGGGCGGCGCGGAACACTTCGACGGCGACTACACCGAATACCACGACTGGAAGGTAGCCCGTCGCGCAGCGACGCAAGCCGAAGCGAGAATCGCGCAGGCCAGCGAAGCCGCTCTGGCGAGCAAGCAGCCCGCGCTCGCCAAACCCAAAGGTGAAGCCGCGCGTCCAAGGAATAAAGCTCCCGGCGGCAAGGGTGCTAAAAAGCAAACTGCCCGGCATCCACAGGCGATTGAATCGGAAATCAGCGAGGCCGAAAAGAAATTAGCCGCTCTCTCTGATCAACTCTCGCAACCCGACATCGCACGCGATGCGACCCGCCTGCACGCCGTCAACGTCGAGTACCAGCAGATAGAAGAGCGTTTGCGTGTTCTCTACGAGGAATGGGAAAGGGTCGCGGCTGAAGCGACGAGCGCTTGAGCAGCGAGAGGTTCTGTGGCTCTCTTACTTGACAGGGAAGCGAACCGTTTGTTAAGTTGAAACTTCGGTTTTTCAGGTGTTTTTGAAGCAAGTTTATCAATTGTAGGCGCGTAGCTCAGGGGTAGAGCACTACCTTGACACGGTAGGGGTCCGCGGTTCAAATCCGCGCGCGCCTACCATTTTTATTTGAACATTCAACCACGCTCCAGGTCGCTCAACTTCCATCTTCTCTTTCCATCTACCTTTTAATCGTCACCCGCCCAACATTACGCTTTGATGTGTGCCGCTGAGGTTGTTAGTCGCCTGATGGTGCGCTTTCATCTTTCTGCATAGTCTCTTTATCCAAGGCGCAGGAGTAAAAATAATTTGTGAATCCGTGTTAACACGCGCTTCACTGTTGGCGTCTTATATGGGCCGGTCAACAATCTCTTATCCAGAAGATTGGCTTTTAACTTATCTCCCGTGTCGCAGAAGAAATCAAACTCTTCCCGGTTCTCAACACGATATTTGATTTCTCTGCGCGACCTTTAATAAGGATACACAGATGAAGCTTTTAACAAGTCTTAATATTGGCCCAATTGCGGTCGGCATTCTCCTTTCACTTCTCTCGACGGCTTTGCCTGTCGGCGCACAGCAATCGCAGGGTAACGAGTCCGTTATTGAATCTCAGGCTCAACGGGATTTTCGGTTCGCCTCAGGTCAAAAGGCTCCGGGTATTCCGTTTGAGACCAGCAACAATCTCATCTTCGTGCAAATGCGCGTTAATAAATCCGAGCCGCTCTGGTTCGTGCTCGATACGGGAGCTTCCTACACTTTTATCAAGCAGAGACGGGCGCAAGCCTTGAGCTTAAAAGTTGAGAAGAATGAGAAAGTGTTCGAGGGGCAGCCTTATGTGAAAGGCGTAACTTTGACTCTGCCCGGCGTGGAACTTCTCAATCAAAACATTGTTACGGCCCCGACGGCATTCTTAGAGCCGAGCGTGGGGCGCGCAGTTGATGGCATACTCGGCTACGATATTTTTCATAATTTTGTGGTCGAGATAGATTATTCCAGACGCCTCATTAATCTCTCTGAACCACGGAGCTATCAATACAAAGGCGCGGGCGCGAGTCTTCCGATTACAATTGAGGACAACACGCCCTTCGTCCACGCCAGGATTAAGTCAGCCGGGAATAATTCTGCGGAGGGCAAATTTATGATTGATACGGGAGCTAACAATGCTCTCAATATTTTTGGACGCTTTGATAACGCTCATAATATTTCAAAGGGTCTACGGAAAACGCTCCAAAGCACGGGACTCGGCGTGAGCGGCGCGAAGCAGACGCGTATCGGACGCATAGAGGAAATTCACCTCGGTCGCGTGAAGATTAAAGAGCCTGTGGTGAGTCTCGCTCAATCAACGGCAAGCGATTCGGACGAGATAGGTGACGGTGAGATTGGCGCTGAGCTTTTACGCAGATTTAAAGTGATTGTTGACTACTCGCGTGGAAGAATTATCTTAGAGTCTAACGCGCAATTCACAGAACCCTACGAAGCGAGTTTAAGCGGCGCGTCAATCACCGCTGAAGGACTCGATTACAGGACATACAGGGTGCGTGCCGTGATAGAGGACTCTCCGGCGACGGAAGCGGGGCTACGCGTTGGAGATGTCATCACTGCGATTGATGGCAAACCCGCTTCCGATTTCACATTTGAACAACTGCGCCAGATGCTCAGGCAGGACGGAAGACAATATGATCTGAGCATCAAGCGCGTTGAAGAGAAGCTTCAGATAAAAATCAAGCTGAGAAGGCTTATCTAACGTGAGTTCGACGTAAGGCCGAGCACATGGCTGTAAGTAAACGGCACAGGCCATACACGCACGCGAAGACGCACGAGGAAAAAATGTTTCTTCGTGCGTCTTCTGATGTGTGCGTGGCGGCTTATCTCGTGGCGGTGACGTTGGTCGAGCCTGTTTGAACGACGCACCCGCTGGAGGTACAGCGATATTCTGGATAGGCGTAAAGCGATTCATGGCCCGCGATGTCAACGGCGGCGATAGAGACGAAGTAGGACGCACCGCCGAGGATGCCCAGGTCTTCTATCACTCGCGCGGTGGCTGAAGTCGCCGTGGCCGCCACTGTGTAGCGCGTGTCATAGAAATTCTCTGTGATAGGTCGCGCGGAGATCACATAGTGGTCTACCGTCGGGCCGGAAGATGGAGCGGCCCAGGTCAGCTTGACGCTGTTTGAAGAGAGACGCTGGGCGGTCATGTTACGCGGCGATGTGGGCGCACGCGAGAGATTGGCGGCAGTCGCTACGACGACCTGCGCGACGCGCGCCGTGTAAGCCGGAGTGACATAGGCATAGAGATCGTCGGGCGTGTGCTGGTGGTTCAGATTCTCGTTGACATCTATGAAACGGACGGCGGGAATTGATTTGGCGATGAAAGATTTGTGGTCGCTGCCGCGATTGGGCCGGTCCTCACGAAGCTGCGGCAGCATCGTCATCGAAGGCACGTAGCTGCCTCCCCAGTAGCCTATGTGACGCATCACGCCGCGCGAAGGCGAAGTGTCGTCAGTCGAGCCGTTGACGGTTGAAGATATTTCGCGCGCCGTGCCCGGCGAAAAAAGACGGAACTGCTGGAGGGTTGTGGCATCGTTGACGGTGTTATCACCGCCGACGATGTCGCACGTCAGGTTGAATTCAATCGTGCCGTTGGGAAAGTAATTGCGATAGTTGGTATTGACGAAGGCGGCGGACCCGTACAGTCCCTGTTCCTCGCCGGACCATGTGGCGAAGACGACGGTCGCATCAAAGGTGTGGCCCGCCATGACACGCGCCGCTTCGAGCACGAGCGCCGCTTGCGAGCCGGAATCATTCGCGCCGGGCGCTGGATTGACTCCGTCCGTGACGTTCGTATTCCGCGAATCATAGTGACCGCCGATGACTATCAAACGGTTGGGATGCCCTGTGCCGGGAATCCATGCGACGACGTTGTGCAGCGTGCGACTCGTGCCGCATCCGGTGTAGGTCCAGGGATCAAGTCGCACTTGCATGCCGGGCAGCGATGCGAACTGGCTCTGAATCCAGTCGCGCGCCGCGCCGATGCCGGGCGACGCCCCGCTGGTATCCGAGCAGGTGTTGCGCGTCCCGAAACTGACCAGTGTTTGAATATTGGTAGCGACGAGGCTGGCATTGACCTGGGAGACCATCGCTAGTATGTCCTGGTCCAATAATGACTGCGGCGCGAGGGCTGGCGGCAGTTTGACACGTCGCGTCGCGTTGGCCCGCGCACGTTTGACTGAATATTTTTTGGAGACGGCGAGTGCTTCAATCTGGACGACCAGAAAGCTCATCAGTAGCAACAGGGCAAGGTTGAATCGAAGGTGGTTTTTCATGCAGCCGATTTAACATAATGCCCATACTCAGTCAAGAGTCTGCCCTGATTGGTAGTGGTTCACATTGCCTTGAATGAAGATGAAAGAGGAGTTCACCACCGCAGACACAGAGGACACAGAGGACGCACAGAGAATAGCATTCAAGCCTCTGTGCGTCCTCTGTGCGCTCTGTGTCTCTGTGGTGAATCTCACTCCCACATAAGCTCAAGATCAAATTGAACTACTAAACGTCGGACTGGTTCCGGCGTTCAAACGAGACGATTGTGAGGGACGTACTGATTCCGAGCAGGCAAGGTTGGGCCAGCGCCGCTTGCGTGCAAAAAAAGGACTTTCGGAGCAGAAGCAATTAGTATAATATCAATAAGTCAGGCAGGTGGTCCTCACTTGGTTGAGTTCGTTCGTCCCGGACTTACCTTCGATTCTTAAGCCTCGTCAAATTTTTACAGTAATTCGCAGACTTTTCTGTAAAACTCCGAGAAATTCGGGCCTATCGCACATATATAATAGTAATGAACAATATTGCGTCTATACATCTGGACACCGGATGGACGTGTCATAAGGGGCCGGTCGAATCGTTAGGAGGGCAGCGCAGGAGAGTTTTAACTTTCTTCGGGACGCGTCCCGAAGTGATTAAACTGGCTCCCGTCATTCATCATCTGGAAACTTTGAGCAGCATCTTTGAGACCATCAATGTCACTTCGGCCCAACACACAGACTTGCTCTATCCCCTGATTCGCTTGCTGGACATTCGCCTCGATTATGATTTGCACATTATGTCGCCGGACCAGACGCCGAACCTGATTTGCTCGCGCGTGCTGGCCTCTCTGGATTCGCTGCTGAGCCGCGAACAACCGGACCTCATTCTCGTGCAGGGAGACACGACGACGGCGCTCGGCGGCGCACTGGCCGGATTCCAGCGCAACGTTCCCGTCGGACATGTAGAGGCCGGATTGCGCTCGCACAATTCTCACAGCCCGTACCCGGAAGAGATGAACCGGAGGATGATCGGCAATCTGGCGACTTATCACTTTGCCGCCACGACCCGCAATCGAGACACGCTGCTGGCAGAGGGCGTCTCGCAGCAAAATATTTTCGTGACGGGCAATCCGGTGGTTGATTCGCTCAAGGCGATTATAGAGCGTGCCCGGTTGACATCCGAAACCAGCCAGTTGATAGAAGCGACGAGAGGCATGAGGCGCATCGTGTTGACGACTCACCGGCGCGAAAGCTTCGGGGAGTTGATGAGTCAAAATCTGAAAGCGATACGTCGTTTCGTCGCTGCACACGAAGACGTGGCGCTCATCTTTCCGGTTCATCCTAACCCGGCGGTGGTCAGCGAGGCGCGGGCTGTGCTCTCTGGCGAACCGAGATGTTATCTCTTTCACCCGCTCAATTACGATCAATTCATTTTGTTGCTGGCGCACTCCTGGCTCATCGTCTCGGACTCCGGCGGGGTTCAGGAAGAAGCCCCGACGCTCGGCAAGCCCCTGCTTATTCTGAGGGAGAATACGGAGCGCCCGGAGGCTCTGGAATCCGGCATCGCAAGGCTTGTCGGCGGTAGCCCGGAACGTCTCTCTCTGATGCTTGAGGAAGCATACCGCCCCGATAGTTGGACAGAGCGCGTGGGGAAAATTGAGAACCCCTTCGGACGCGGTGATAGCGGACAACGCATCGCGCAGGTTATTGCACAGGAGTTGATCGCGCCTCAGGCGACTTTGTTGCGACAGGCGAGTTGAAATGCAAGGCCCCCATCCCGACAAGACAAAACAACACCTGCTGACAGTCATGCTGGAAGACTATTTCCATGTGCGTGCCTTCAGCGGGTTGATTCAACGTGGGCAGTGGTATCGCTTCGAGACAAGGTTTGAGCAGAATACTCTGCGTGCTCTGGACCTGCTCGACCGCTTCAACATCAAGGCCACTTTTTTCGTCCTCGGCTGGGTGGCGGACAAACAGCCTGAGATTATCCGTGAAGTGGCGAACCGTGGGCACGAGTTGGCGAGCCGTGGGTTGTATCACCGCAGCACGCGACAGATGACGCCTGCGGAATTTCGTGAAGACCTACAGCGCTCGCGCGAGGCTCTGGAACTGGCGAGCGGCAAGCAAGTGCTCGGCTATCGCGCGGCGCGTTGCTGGTCGTCTCCTAAAGACCTCTGGAAACTTGACGTGCTGGCGGAGCAGGGCTACGCCTACGATTCAAGTCTCGCGCCGATTTCCAGGGGCTTCCGCGCAGAGCCTTGGCGTCGCTTCGCGCACCTGCATCATCACGAACAGAACGAGGTGTGGGAGTTTCCCATCTCGACCTATAACCTGTTGGGGTGGTTGATACCGATGGCTGGCGGCAACTATTTTCGACAGTTCCCGCACGCCCTGCTCAAGCACGCGGTCGAACACTGGCACAGAACCTACGACGCGCCGCTCGTCATGTACACGCACATCTGGGAACTTGACCCGGAGCAGCCACACATCAACGGAGCCTCGCCGCTCGCCAGATTTCGTCACTACCGGAATCTGGATAAGATGATGTGGGTCCTCGAAGACTACTTCAAGAAATATAACTTCGTCGGCGTCGCGGATTATCTCGGCCTCAGCCCAGCACGAACCGCCGTTTCAACTTCTATATCGAATTCAAATTTAACTTCAACTTCAACTGAAGAGACGCGTCCCGTCATCTTGATTAATTCCAGAGTGGAACGCCGCCGCCCCGTCCTGCCTGCCGAAGCGAAAACCGTGCCGGGTGACGCACGCTCTCCTTATCCGGCGCGGATACCTGTGACCGTCGTCGTCCCCTGTTTCAACGAGGAACTGAGCCTGCCCTATCTCGCTAACACTTTGCAAAGCGTCGAGCAGGCAATGAGCCGCGACTACGACCTGCGATTCATCTTTGTTGACGACCGCAGCAGCGATGATACCTTCAACGCGCTGCACAGGGTCTTCGGCTCGTGGTCAAGCAGTACCTTCGTGAGACACAAGCGCAACCTGGGAGTCGCCGCCGCCATCCTCAACGGGGTGCGCCACGCCGAGACGGAGATCGTCTGCTCGATTGATTGCGACTGCACGTACGACCCGCACGAACTGCTCAACATGATTCCTCTTTTGACGGAAGATGTGGATATGGTGACGGCCTCTCCCTATCACCCGCAGGGCCGTGTCCGCAACGTGCCGGGGTGGCGGCTGTTTCTGTCAAAGGCGGCCTCTCTTCTTTACCGGCAGGTGCTCGAACAAAACCTCTTCACGTACACCAGTTGTTTTCGCGTCTATCGCCGGAGCGCGCTGCTCAATCTACGTCTCAAGGAAACGGGGTTTCTCGGAGTGGCGGAAACGACCGGGAGACTGGACCTGCGCGGCTCGAAGATCGTTGAGCATCCGGCGACGCTCGAAGTGCGCCTGTTCGGATTTTCCAAGATGAAAATCTTCAGAACCATCGCCGGACATCTGAGCCTGCTCGCGCGCCTTCTGATATGGCGTACAAAGGACAGGCTGAGAGCGGATAAAAAGGTCCAGGAAAAGAGGCTTGAGCCGGAGACCTCGCTCGAATTTATAACACCAAGCTCGACACATATTTCTTCGGAGTCGCAATTATGAATCAGGACTTACTGGAGCAAAACGAATTACTGACGCTGCCTTCGGACCAGGATGCCACGGGCCGCACGCTGGGCGAAGAGGAAATCGCCATGCTGGCGGAAGTCATCCGTCGCGGGACGCTGACCAGCACGAAGGGCGAATTTGTCCGCTTGCTGGAACAAAGATTCGCAGAGTTAATCGGAGTCAAATATGCGTTCGCGTGTGCGTCCGGCTCTGCCGCCGTCCATACGGCGGTCGCGGCCATTGACCCGGAACCGGGCGACGAGATCGTGACGACGCCAATCACGGACATGGGCGCGCTCGCGCCGCTTCTGTATCAGGGCGCGATTCCCGTCTTCGCGGACGTGGAGCCGCGCACGTACAACGTCTCCGCGCGCACCATCGAGCCGTGCCTCAGCGAGCGCACGCGCGCCATCATCGTCACGCATCTTTTCGGCAACCCTTGCGACATGAGCGAGATTATGGAACTCGCGTGCGCGCGCAACATCCCCTTGATAGAGGACTGCGCGCAGGCGTTTCTCGCGCGCCATGATGGACGCACGGTCGGCGCGATGGGCGCTATCGGTTGCTTCAGCTTGCAGCAGGGCAAGCACATCACGACCGGCGAGGGCGGCATCGTTACGACGAACGACGACGCGCTCGCGCGCCGCATGTTTCTCTTTATCAACAAGGCCTGGGGCTACGGCGATGCTCAACCGGACCATTATTTTCTAGCGTTGAACTACCGCATGTCAGAGTTGCAGGGAGCGGTCGCGTTGGCCCAACTTGATAAACTTGAGGCGGTCGTCGAGAGTCGCATCAACACTGCCGCGCGACTGACCCGAAAGCTGCAACATCTTCCGGGCATCGAAACGCCTCTCGTCAATCCGCAGAGCGTCCACACCTACTGGAAATACTGCCTGCACGTTGACCCGCAAAAAATCTCGGACGGGGCCGCCGGAATCGCGCGGCTGCTCAAAGAGAAGGGCATCGCCTCCGCTCCGCGTTACATTCAAAAGCCAGCCTTCATGTGCGATGTTTTCCAAAAGCAGCGAACCTTCGGAGAGAGCCGCTACCCTTTCACGCTGGCGCGGCCCGCAGCCGTTGATTATGACCGCGAGCTTTTCAAAGGCACGTATGAAGCGCTCGAAAAAATACTGGTCCTGCCGTGGAATGAACGTTACACGGAAGAGCATGTGGACTATATCGCGGACGCGATTGCGGAGGCCGTCGAACAATTATCGGAACATCACAGTTGATGAAAAACAAAAGGCTCAAATACGGGATAGTCGGAACCGGACGCATCGCGCAGGTTTACGCGCAGGCTTTCGAGAGTTGCCAGACGGGGCAGGTGGTCGCCGTCGCGGACGCGCGCCCGGATGTCGCGAACGCCTTCGCAGAACGGCTTAACGGATGTCGCAGTTATGAGTCATACGAAGTGATGGCGGACGAGGCGAAACTCGACGCCGTGCTCATCAGCACGCCGCCCGTCACGCACGAAGAGATTGCCCTGCGTTTTCTGGAGAGACGTGTCAACGTCCTTTGCGAGAAACCGCTGAGCATCAGCAGCGCCAGCGCGCGCAGGATGCTCGACGCGGCGGAGCGCGCGGGAGTGATGCTGACGATGGCTTCAAAGTTTCGCTATGTCGAAGACGTGATGCGCGCGAGGAGTCTCGTCGCGTCTGGCGTGATAGGGGAAACGATTCTTCTTGAAAATAGTTTCGCGTCGCATGTGGACATGGCCTCGCGTTGGAATGCCAACGCTGAGATTAGCGGCGGCGGCGTCTTGATTGACAACGGCACTCACTCTGTTGACCTGACGCGTTATTTCCTCGGCCCACTGGTCAACGTGCAGGCGGTAGAGGCCAAGCGCAGCCAGGGATTGGACGTAGAGGAAACCGTGCGCCTGCTGGTCAAGAGCAGCGGCGGCGTGCTCGGCGCGATTGATCTTTCGTGGAGCCTCAACAAAGAACTCGATAGCTATCTCAGCATCTACGGTTCGCATGGGACCATCCACGTCGGGTGGCGGCAATCGAAGTATCATCAATCGCAGGGACGCGACTGGGTAGTGTTCGGCGCGGGTTACGATAAGGTTCAGGCGTTCCGCAGCCAGATCGAAAATTTCTCGCTCGCCATCAACGGAGAAGAGCCTCTCCGCGTCACCGCGTCGGACGCGCTGGCTTCAGTAGAAGTCATTGAGGCCGCCTACGTTTCGCTTCGTCAAAAGCGCTGGATGGATGTCGTAGGCCCGGACGTGCAGATAATTGGTCCAGTGTCGGACACGGATTTCGGCGCGGAAACACGGAGCATCGGATGATGGCTCGCGTCCATCCGACGGCGATAATCGAAGAGGATGTCTCGCTTGGAAATGAGACTCACGTCTGGGACAACGTACATATACGCAGGGGCGCGCGCGTCGGAGAGCAGTGCATCATCGGAGAGAAAACTTACATCGCCTACGATGTGCACATCGGAAATCGCGTCAAGATTAATGCCTTCGTCTATATCTGCAACGCCGTCACGATTGAAGACGGGGTGATGATTAGCGCCGGAACCATCTTTACCAACGACCGCTTCCCGCGCGCGACGACAACGGACTTAAAGAGCCTGCGCCCGTCTGAGCCTGACGAACATACTCTGCCGACCCTCTTGCGCGAGGGCGCGACCATCGGAGCGGGCAGCATCATCGGCAACGACCTCGTCATAGGCCGCTTCGCTATGGCAGGGATGGGCGCGCTGGTCACGAAATCAGTGCCGGACTTTCATCTCGTCATCGGCCATCCGGCAAAATCCATCGGCTGCGTTTGTCGTTGCGGGCAATTGCTGCTGCGCTTTCGGACGGACGACCACGCAGGGCTTGAGGAAGATGAAGGGCATCGGGAAATCGCCTGCCCGGTCTGCGAGTTGCGCTATGCAATCAATCACCGAGTTGTCACGGAACTCAATCCTCCCGGCTGAGGACCTGGCTGGCAAAATTGGACCAGTCTCTACTGATTCGCCGCGCGTTGCGGGAAGCTGGGCCGTGATTGGCGGCGGCCTGCTGGGCATGACGTTGGCCCATCGTCTGGCGGCAGAGGGTAAGCGCGTCACGCTGTTTGAAGGCGCGGAGCAACTGGGCGGGCTGGCGAGCGCCTGGAACCTCGGTGATGTGGTGTGGGACAGGCACTATCACGTCACTCTGCTGTCGGACACCAGATTGCGTGCTCTGCTCTCGGAGTTGGGATTGGAGAAAGAAATAGAGTGGGTCCAGACGCGGACGGGTTTCTACACGGGCGGCAAACTTTATTCGATGTCGAACACGCTGGAGTTTTTACGTTTTCCGCCGCTCGATTTGCCGGACAAACTCCGGCTCGCGCTGACCATCTTCTACGCTTCGAGAATCAAAAACTGGCGACGGCTCGAAAAGATTTCCGTGGCCGACTGGCTGAGACGCTGGTCCGGCTCTTCGACGTTCGAGAAAATCTGGCTGCCGCTCCTGCGCGCCAAACTCGGAGAGAATTACAAAAAAGCTTCGGCGGCGTTTATCTGGACCACTATCGCGCGGATGTACGCGGCGCGCCGCACGGGGTTGAAGAAAGAGATGTTCGGTTACGTGCCCGGCGGTTACGCGCGCATTCTCGAACGCTTCGCGCACAAGCTTGAAGAGGAAAACGTTCGCATCAAGCTGCGCCATGCCGTGCGAAAGGTTGAGCCAATCCCCGGCGCGGGCATTTGTATAGAGTTTGAAAACGGCGCGCGGGAAGAGTTTGAGCGGGTGGTTTTGACGATCCCCGCCGCTGCCGCCGCGCATGTTTGCGAGGGACTATCGGATGAGGAAGTAAACAAACTCAGGGGCATAGAGTATCAGGGAATCATGTGCGCCTCGCTGTTGATGAAACGTCCGCTCGCGGACTTTTACGTGACGAACATCACGGACGCGAACATCCCTTTCACCGCCGTCATAGAGATGTCCGCGCTGGTTGATCCTGAGCAGTTCGGGGGTAAGTCTCTCGTCTACCTGCCGAAGTATCTGGCTTCCGACGACCCCGCGTTCGCTGCTTCGGACGAAGAGTTGAAGGAAAAATTTCTGTCCGCACTGGAACGCATGTACGCGCATTTTGATCGTCTAGACGTGCTCGCGTTTCGCGTTTCAAGGGTGCCGCACGTCTTTCCGATTCCGACGCGAGGGTATTCGGAGCGGCTGCCCGCGCCACAGACCTCCGTGCCCGGAGTTTATATTTTGAATTCGGCGCACATCATCAACGGCACGCTCAATGTCAACGAGACCGTCCAGCTTGCGGAAAAGTCTTTAACCGAACTGCTCTCGCGAACGAATGGAAGAACAAGGGAACGCGCGCATGAATAACCATCAATCATCCATGAGGCTTTTGCCGCCGGATGCCCTGCTCAAGACCGGCGAGGTGGATCATGCAGATTGGAATTATCGTCCGCTGCTCGGCGCGATAATCCGCGCGCGTTATAAGCTGGTGCTGTCTCTGATTTCGACGCAGCGCGGGGGGCGTCTTCTCGAAGTCGGCTACGGCAGCGGCGTCTTCATGCCCGAGTTGGCCCAATTCTGTGACGAGCTTTACGGGATTGACCCGCATCAAATGCCTTTGCAGGTCCAGGAATTGTTGACCAGATTCGAGACCGCAGCGCATCTCTACACGGGGAGCGTAGAGGCGATGCCATTCGACGCCGCGTTCTTTGATTGCATCGTGGTGGTCAGCGCGCTCGAATTCGTCGCGGACCTTCGCCGCGCTTGCGAAGAGCTTCAGCGCGTGCTCAAGACGGGCGGCAGCCTCATCGTCGTGACGCCCGGTCATACGCCGCTGGTTGATTTCGGACTGAAAGTCCTGACGGGGAAAAGCGCGAAAGCGGACTTCGGTGATCGTCGTCAATCATTGATTCCGACGCTGCTCGAATACTTCTCCGTCGAAAGACAATTGATTATCCCTCCAATCGGAAGTTCGATGGTGCATCTTTACACGGCCCTCAAGCTGCGTCCGCGTCCCGCCGTCGCGGTGGAGTAGCAGAAGATGACGTGCCCCATCTGTCATGGCCCTATGAATCGCCTCTTCGCTCATCAGGATTACTGGATACTAGGCTGCGAGGTCTGCCGTCATCGCTCCGCAGAGATAGCCCCGCGCGCGAACCACGTCGAGCATATCTATGACGACAAATATTTTCAGGGCGGAGGCGCAGGTTATTCTGACTATCTGGTGGACGCGAGAATCCTCAGAACTCACGGCCAGAGATACGGGAGAATGCTGTCGCGTTACATGAAGCCGGGGACGGTGCTGGATGTGGGAGCGGCGGCTGGTTTCCTGCTCAAAGGATTTCTGGACCAGGGATGGCGCGGGGAGGGCATCGAACCGAATCCTCGCATGGCCGAGTATGCGCGCACACATCTGAAACTGGATGTGGCGACGGGGACGCTCGAAGAGTTTGAGAGCGAGCGGCAATATGATGTGGTCAGTCTGATTCAGGTCGTCGCGCACTTTGTAGACCCGGAGAGAGCCTTGCAGGTCGCGGCGTTGAGGACGAGGCAGGGCGGGTTCTGGCTTATCGAGACGTGGAACAGGGAGAGTTGGACGGCGCGTGCTTTCGGCAAACACTGGCACGAGTACAGCCCGCCGAGCGTGCTTCACTGGTTCTCGCCCGAAGGCTTGCGTCGGCTCGCGTCACAGTTCGGCTTCCGCGAGGTCGCGCGCGGCAGGCCATCCAAATGGATCGGCGGCGAGCATGCCAAATCGCTTCTCAGGTACAGGCTCGAAGGCTCGCGTCTCGGACGAGTCCTGGCCGGTGCGGTCTCTCTCATCCCGGATCGTCTCGCGCTTCCTTATCCGGCTGAAGATTTATTCTGGACGCTCTATCAAAAATCGTCATAAAAAGTTTGCGCCGACGATTGAGTGAGTAAAGAGTATGCACATGAACGGAGCAGAGAAGCAGACGGCGACCACCAAGGCGACGAAGCCGTTCGCAAGTTTATCGCTGGACCTGGATAACCAGTGGTCTTACATGAAGACGCACGGCGATGCCGGGTGGGAATCGTTCCCGTCATACCTGGATGTGCTCGTGCCGCGCGTGCTCCGCTTTCTCAAAGAGCGCGACCTCAAGATTACCTTCTTTATCGTGGGGCAGGATGCGGCGCTGGACAAAAATCGTGAGGCGCTCGCGCAGATTACCGCCGCTGGACACGAGATAGGCAATCATTCATTTCATCATGAGCCGTGGCTGCACCTGCGCTCCGAACAGGAAGTTGAAGATGAGTTGAAAAACGCGGAAGAGCAGATTGAGCGCGTCACGGGGCACAGGCCCGTTGGCTTTCGTGGTCCGGGATTCAGTCTCTCTGATGTGACTCTGAGAGTGCTCGCGCGGCGCGGTTATAGTTACGACGCTTCGACCTTCCCGACTTTCATGGGACCGCTGTCGCGCGCCTATTATTTCATGACGGCGAAGTTGAGCGATGAAGAGCGGGAAAAGCGCAAGGAGTTATTTGGCAGTGTGCGGGACGGGTTGCGGCCTCTCAAGCCGTATCGCTGGCAACTCGATGGCGGCGCGGGTCTGGTCGAGATTCCCGTGACGACGATGCCGATTTTCAAGCTGCCGATTCACGTCAGCTACCTGCTTTATTTGAGCAGGCTCGCCAGACCTCTGGCGCTGGGCTATTTTCAAACGGCCCTCAAACTCTGCCGCTTGACGGGCATAGGACCATCACTGCTCTTGCACCCGCTAGATTTTCTGGGACGCGATGATACGCGAGAACTCTCTTTCTTTCCCGGCATGAATCTCGCCAGCGAAGATAAACTGGCGACGGTGGACCAGGTCCTCCACGCGCTCGCCAGCGAATTCGCCGTCGTCAATGTTGAGAGACACGCTCAAGCAGCATCACTCTCATCATCGTTGCTAGTCGTGAATTGGAATTCAGAGACATCTGAAACTCGTCGTGAGTCTGCAAGTTTGAGCGTATGAAATGAAGCGTTTACCACCGCAGACACAGAGGACACAGAGTCAGCACAGAGAAGAAGATTCAAGCCTCTGTGCTGACTCTGTGCGCTCTGTGTCTGCGGTGGTGAGTTGTTAATCCGCATGATGCTCAATTGAGAATTGCTTTGAGACAAACTCGCTGAAGATTTGCATGAGTAAATTATCAAACAGGTGGTTGATTCTGAGCGGCGTGCTGGTGATGCTCGGCCTCGCCTACGCGATGAACAATCCCGCGAGCGAGCCTTTCTTCAACAACGACGAGACGCGGCATGTGATGACCGGAGTCTATTTCAGAGACCTCCTTCACGACATGCCGCTCGGACACCTGCGCGATTATACCGTTCATTACTACCTGCAATATCCGGCGCTGGGGATTCTGGTCTGGCCGCCCTTCTTTTATTTCGTGGAAGGCGTCTTGATGAGCATTCTCGGCACTTCGTTTGTCGTGGCGAAGGCGCTCGTCTGCGTCTACGCGGCGGTCGCGTGCGCGTATCTCTTCTTTCTCGTCTGCCGCACGCATGACACCATCAGGGCGACGACGGCGGCGCTCATCTTCGGCCTTTCCCCTCTGGTCTTTCGCTATTCACATCACGTCATGCTGGAAGTCCCGACGCTCGCGACGGGGCTGGCGGCGATCTTTTATTTCGTACGCTATCTGGACCAGGAAAAGAGACGAGACTTAATCTTCGCGGGGCTGGCCGCTGCGCTTACTGCGCTGACGAGGTTCGATGCGGTTTACCTGTTGCCGTGCTTTCTCATACTGCTCATCGCCCGTCGTCGCCTGGGCATCATCCGGCGTTGGGAGGTCCTGGCGGCGGCGTTCGTCTCGGCGCTTCTGGTCCTGCCGTTTTATGCGTTGACCACGGCGGGCATCGGCTGGTTTCATCTACAGAACGCGACGGTTCAATACACATCTGGGCAGCCCGCATACTTTTCTCTTCACCGCCTTTTATTTTACCCGGCATGTGTCCCAGACCAGCTAGGAATGTTTGCGCTCGTGCCAGCGATGGTCGGGCTTCTGTATGGTCTGACGAAGACAAGGCGCGGGCAGTCATGGCCTTACCTGGCGATGATCGTCGCCTGCTATGCGACGTTTACGCTGATGGCTGAGATTGAGCCTCGCCACACCATCTACTGGATTCCGGCGTTTGCGCTGTTTGCGGCGGACGGCATCTCGCTGGTGGCGCAATGGCTGCGCGTCCCGAAAATCCATCTGCCGCTCGCAGCCTTTTTACTATTGGGAATCGCGTGGAGTACCATCGCGGAAAAACAGTTTTTCGTACGCGGTTATGAGGAGGCAGCGCGGTACGTCGTCGCCAATTCAGGCTCTTCAAATTTCAGCTTGTTCCAGGGAGGACTGAACGGCGATTTCATCTACCAGATGCGGCGTCAAGACCCTGCGCGCCGTCTCTGGGTACTCCGCGCGGATAAAATCTTTTACAGCGTGCTCGTCAATGCTCAGGTCGAGTATAAGCAATATGCTGAAAGCGACGAGGATATTCTCGGTGAAATTTTCAAGTACGACCCGGAGTTCATCGTGATTGAAGAGGGGCCAACTACGGGCACAGTGAAGATTGAGAATCGCGTGAGGGCGTTGCTCATCAATCATCCCGAACAATTCCGGCTCGAAAGGGTCATCGCGGTCGAAAGCAATAATTCTCTGTATCAGGAAATGCAACTCAAGGTCTTTAGAAATCTCTTGAGGAACAACAATCCAGAACGCCATCTGGATATAGAGCTATTGATGCTTCGCCGCTCCATCCAGACAGACGCTCCATGAAGCATGTGAGAGCAGATTGCACTTGAGTGTCTGGCAAGAGGCGTTCACCACCGCAGACAGAGAGGACGCACAGAGTTGTTGAATGCTTAACTCTGTGCGTCCTCTCTGTCCTCTGTGTCTCTGTGGTAAATCTCACTGTCCAGACATTCAATTTAGCAATTTGCAAATGAGTGCGACTGATGTCAGTCCCGCCTGCTTAAGCTGGGCGGGACTGACATCAGTCGCACTCAACCGCAAACCGCTATAGAAATTTATCTAGAACACCTGTCTAAATCCGGTGGGCATGACGTACTCGAAGGAGGGCGTGCCGGGCGGCAGGCGGGAGGGGTCTGTGAATGAGATGTCGAAGGCCCAGTTGCGAATCGGTGGGCTGTAAATGGTGCTGTCGGCGTTGTAGGGACCGAGGGCTTGCGTCGAATGATAGAGAGGGATGAGCGCGCCGACGAAGTTCCAGCGACGACCGCTCCAATTTTCAAGGAAGCGCGGGAAGTTGTGCATACCTCCGTTGAGGCGCGATTCGCCTGAGCCGCTGTTGCCCGCATCCGGGCTTCCAGACAACGCGGACAGATTGTTTCCGGCGATGATGCCCGCGCGGACGGACGTTTCGTTGCCCGCCGAAGGTAGATTCAAATCGGCTAACCTCTTATTCAACTCATCCGGGTGCATCGCGCTTGAGCTATCGAACCACGTTTTGGAAAGAGGGAAGAACGCATCCGCGACAATCGAGGCCGGGACCTGATTGCCTAAGTAATAATAAGTCTGATCCGGGTCGTTGAGCGTCGAGCCGCCGGGAGGCTGGCCGTTGATGCCTGTCGTGTTGAAATTCCCCCAGATGTAGACCATGTTTTCCGTCGCGACGGTGAGACCCTTGACGTTTGAGAGCCTGTCTGTCGTTCCGGTGGTTTGCAAATTTTCGCCGTTGAATAAGCGGACGGCCCTGCGGAAATAACTGTTGGAGTTGGTCCAGGCGGCGGCTGATTTTGCCGTTACCGCTCTGTCGGAGATTGTGCCGCCGACTAGCAAGGGAAATCCTGCGCTCAACTGATTCGGGTCCGGTAATTCGCTCTGGTCCTTCTGCAAACTCAACAGCTTCGCCAGACCTGTGCTGAGGTCTATCCCGTCAGTAATCGCGTCTTCGCCGGGGTCCAGCGCGCCGTTTGGCCCGTAGATGTCCTCGTTATCAACCCTGCCATTGGTGGTGCTGAGTGGTACGCCCGCAGGGTCTATCTCCGGCTTCACTTTGTCTCCGCGCCGGTCCGAGATGTAGACGACGTATCCGTTGGAGCCGTCAATCTTCGTGCTCACGGCGTTGGTTCCGGCGAGCAGGTTTGCGTCAAAGACTCCGTCCACCCAACGCGCCAGGTTCCGCATATTTATCTCGACGACGTTCGTCATGCCGCGTTCGTAGAGCATGTTGCCAGCCAGCGCACTGCTCATCCTTCCCTCGCGCACGTTGTAAACGTTGATGGGAACGATGCTGTTCCAGTCGCCCGTCGGGCCGGGACTATCCTTGCGGATGCCGCCTCCCTGAGAAGTATCTTCAAGCAGGTTCATCAAGTAACCGTAAGTGCCGTCCTGTACAACCGAAGCCGTATTTATGCGGCCACTGATGCCGACGTTCGTGCCGTTGATATTCGTTCCCGGACCATTAACGAAATAGGTCAGGGAATTATTGCCGCCGCTGGCGTCGCGGCTGCCCTGTGTGAAGGCCGCCCAGAGCGGGCGCTGTAGATAGACGATGCCGTTCGGCTCGCCTTCGGTCATGCCGAGGCTCAAGACCTGTTTCGTGACATCGTGAGTCGTGATGCCATCAGGGTCAACGACCTGAATCGAGATTCTCCCGCTGAGGCCCGCGCCCCAGGGGATAGCGACGCCGTTGCTTGAGTAGTCAGGGGCCGGAGTCGGTGCAGGGGATGGAGACGGGGCGGGCATGGCCTTGACGCCGCGCACCGTGTCCGCCTGTGGACCGGAAGTGCTATCTTCAAGCATGGCCGTGGCCGTCGTATCAATGTATGTACCGTCGTCTTTAATGCGCCAGAGCGCTCTGCCGCCGCCCGCGCTGAGAGCGACGCCTTCCGGTAGCGGCTCTGGAATGAAACTCGATAAGGGTAAGCCCGCGCCGAAAGGAATGCCGGAAGCGTCCGCCGCTGATGAGCTTTCATCATCGAGCAGGATGCGTATCTGCGCCTTGTTTTGATAACGCGACTGGCTGAGTATCTGTGTGTCGTTGGGCATGGGCCGCTTGATGACTTCGAGCGTCTGGCTGCCGCCGAGTTGCATGGGAAGCAGCAAGGGCACAGCGCCCGTCGTGCGCGTGAGGAGTTGGCCGCCGAACTGGTTGGGGACTCCTGATTGTGCCGCGCCGACAGAGAGGCTGTCCCACGTCGCGCTCGGATTGCCGTTGGGCGAACCGGGGAAGAAGCCGCGCTCGCCGTTCAACGCGCCGGGGAAGTTGGGCCCGCCAGTCGCGCTTCCCATCGTGATGGGAACGCTGAACGACCCGACCTGCATGGAGACGTTGCCGGTTCTCACGCTCCCGTTGCGCAGTACGTCCGTGATGAATTCATTTGCCGTCGTGACTTTGCTGAGAAAGGTAACGTTGCCGTTGACGTAGATATTGCCGTTCGCATGGACGCGCCCGTTGAAGGTAAAAGCGGGGCCCGGATGTAGCTCTATATCTTCGTCGCTGAACATGCCGAACTGGAAGAGCGGGATGAGATAGCTGTTGATCTGTCGCTGGAGAGTGACCTGTGCCTTCGTCGCCGTTTGCGTGGCGGTTGAAGTCATCGTGTAAGGTGAGATGGTGGCGGAGAGACCCGCGTAAGGCCCGCTGGGAATGTTGACGGTGGGGAAGGAGCCGTTGGTGATGCCCTGTCTGCGACGCAGGGCGGCCAGTGCAATGTTGTCGAGGTCTAGGGTCTGGTTAAATCTAAAGCCGGAACTGACAAGCTCCGGCGGCGGAGAGTTCTGAATTTTGAAAAGCTGCGACGGAGAGGGATTCGTCGTCCGCGAGAACAGATCGCTGAGGTCGCTCGTCATCTTTTCCATTGACGCCGCAGAGGCATAAAAAGTTTGCGTGCGCTGCAAGTCGCTTCCGGCGATGCGTATTTCCGGCGTCACGACCGCCATCACGGACATCGTAATGACGGCCAGTAGAGCTAGAATGAGGATGGTGGTGATGAGCGCCGCGCCGCGCTCACTCGCTCCTGTCCGAGACATGGCATCCGCGCGCGGGCCTCTTATCTTCTCAATGGCTTTAGTCATAACTCATTCCATCTTCGAGTCGGAAAGTGTCCGGCAAAAAAAAAATTACTGGGCCAGCCGGAACTGCATGTTGCGGATACTGGTGGCCGTCGTCATGCTCAAATATTTCGGCTGACCATCATTGAGAGCGTGCGCCGTGCGTGCCTTGATAGATATTTCCACCTGCCGGGTCGCGGTCTGCT
Source organism: Pyrinomonadaceae bacterium (assembly GCA_036009045.1). Taxonomy (GTDB): domain Bacteria; phylum Acidobacteriota; class Blastocatellia; order Pyrinomonadales; family Pyrinomonadaceae; genus DASYML01. Next base: position 5,071 of record DASYML010000201.1, on the reverse strand, counting down.
GGACCGTCGTTTCGAGTTTGCTGACGGGCTGCTGCATGTTGTCTTTATCGTCGCGCAGGTTCAAAGAATATCGTAACTGGAAGTCCGCCAGATGCTCCGCGATGACAGTATCTTTGAACCCGGCCCCGGCGACGCCGAAGAGACGCCTCACGAATAATCCATCAGCACCGACGAAGTAATGCGCGAGGTTCATGCGCATGAGCGTGGTGGGCAGCGTGCCGCCCTCCGAGACGAAGTTTATTGGTCCACCAACGCCCTCGTGATTAAGCCCGTAAACGTCGCCCTCCGCGAAGACCAGAGTCGGAGCGGTGTTGGTCCCGCCGACATCCGTCAGGACTCCGAGCGTGGCCTTGGCTCCGGCGGCGATGAAGTAAATCTCACCGATGCGAAAAAGGTTGATGTCCGCCGGGCTGATGCTGACGTTAGAGCCTGTCGCGTTGATGGCCCCTGCCGGTAAGGAGATGGATGCAAAGGTTCTATCCGTTTCCAGAATCGTGATGCGGTCAGTGCCGCCGAGCACGGTGGTCGCAGGGTTGGTTCCGAGCACGGGCGTGCCGCCCGGAACATTGTCATCCGAGACGATAAGCGAGAGTTCCATGTAGCCCGGATCGCTGGCGTCCAGAACCGGACTCTGCGTGAGATATGCTTGCACGAATTGGACAGGGACGCGGATGTTGTTGATACCGTTGAGACCGTCGCCCGCCGTAATCAAGTCGCGGTTGATATATTCGTGGGCCGCGCGCAAACTCTGCTGCGCGTCCGTCAATTCATAGCTCGTCACGCTCACTTGAAAAGAGCTTTTGAGAGAGGCACAGACGGCTGCCAGCACCAGCACCATGACGGTCACGGCGATGAGTAATTCGATGAGCGAGAAACCGGCTTGATGCCGCCCCATAGCAGCACGTAAGCGTGTGTCTGGATTCTCCTTCATGGAAACGAACCTTTCGGTCGGCCTGCCCGGCGGATGTGAGTTAATAGTTGTTGCGCGCGTCGTTGTTGAGATAACTGATTCCCAACTGCCTGTGCATGGTCCCATTCGGTCCCGGATAAATAAGCGTGACCGAGACCTGCTTGAGATTAGGACTCAAGGGCGTAATCAGAATCTGTCGTGTGAAGCCCTCACGAGCGAGAGCGGGGTTGGTGAAATCGTCTGTCGTTCCATATCTGCCATCGGTCCCGGCGTCCACCAGATCATCGCCCGTGCCGTAGATGCCATCGGGTCCGGGGTTCAGCGAGACAGGCTCGAAGTCCGGCGGGAAACCATCGAAGGGATGCTTCGCTCCCCTAATGTCTACCTGGCCCTGGTTGGCGATTTGCCCGTAAGTTAATTGACCCGTATTCCTCATCGTCTCCATCTGTTCGAGGATAGAGACCACCAGCAGTTTTGTATTCGTCACGCTGCGCCCTGAGTTCGTCACCATCAACGAATATCCGATGGCCGCCATCATCCCCAGCAAGCCTATGAGCAGCACGACCAGCGCCACCACCATCTCCAACATCGTGAATCCAGATTCGGAGCGGCGAGCGGCCCTGTTTGCGCGTGAACGCGCGCGTTTATTCGACGTACTTTTGCGCACGGCTGCTATATCTCCAGACCTTCACTCTTCCGGCGGACCCCAGTACGGAGACGGCGAACGGCGTCTCGTTTGGAGCCTGACGGTTATAAAGGAAGAGCGCTTTGTTGACGGGTTCGCCCGTCTCGTCCATGACGGAGCCGCTCGGCTGAAAGGTCACGTTGAGTTGACTATTATTTAATGCGGTGAGGGTCACGCCGTCTTCCAGCGCGCCTTGTGCAGAGACTGGCAGAACGCCCGGTATGCCGTAGGTGATGTCCGCAGGATTGACTCCCGAACCGGACAGGGAAATCACCCTCTCGCGGACGCTTCCGTTCGTGTCTGGATAGCCCGGCGCGGTCAGCAATCCGACACCCCATGCCTGGTGATTGATGATGACGATCTGTTTATTGACATCATCGTACTGGACCGTGTATGCCTGCCGCTGCGTCATGGCCTGCTGGCGAGCCATACGCATCAACGCCATCATCTGTCGCGGAATGGCGGCTGTCCTGACGAGTCTCTGCGAGGAAATCAATTGAGGCAAAGCGGCTGCGACGACGACGCCGATCATCGCTATCACAATCAACATCTCTAAGATGCTCGTCCCGCCGCAACTTCGCCGCAGGCGACGGCTGTCTCGCGGCATCCTTGAACGCCCGGCGAGCCGTAGGGAAGTTGAAGCTGTGAATCTAGACACGTCTGAAACTCCTCAGGCTAAAGGGCCATTGGGACGGGAGCGTTTAAGACGGGAACGGTTGGAGCGGGAGCGGAAAGGCCGAACATGGTCCTCGCGGCGGAACGCGCGTTGCCGTCCTGACAACGCTCTATCGCAACCTGTAGGACATGCGTCTCCTTCAACTTTTCCAAAAGCGAGAGTAGTGAGAACGCCTCGTATGCCTGGCGGCGATCCCTGCTCGCCAGCTTGCCGACGGCCTGCGAGACCATGCCGGTTTTAATGCAGGCGCGCATGACATCGCGCAAGGTCTGCTCGTCTCCGCAGTCGAGCAGCCGCACGAATGCCTCCCCCCGGTCAATGTTCAAACGCGAGAGCGAACGTGCCGCCGCTGCCTGGACCTCGCGCGACTCGTCCGAGTGTGCAATCAGCAAGTGTGCAAAAACCGATTCGTGATTAAGATTGCCGAGACTGGTGGCGGCTGCCGCGCGCACGCCCGGCTCAAGGTCAAGCAGGGCGATGGAGGTCAGCGCCGTCAAAGAACAACGGGCGCGGAATTGGCCCAGCGTCCGCGCCGCAGCCACACGCACCAGCACATCCTCATCTTCGAGTCTGCCCAGTGCCTGAGCCAGAGTCTCATCGTCGAGGGATTCGGGAACGTCTTCCATCTCTGAGACTTGCGCGGGTTGCCTGACCTGTTCCGCAAGGTTGTTGTCGCCGTTGGGCACACCGGAAAACTGTGCAGTTGCCGTATTGAATCTGCCTACGCTTTCAAAAGAGCACGCGCAGAGCACGTCCCTCAAGAGCGAGATGGACATGTCCGGGTAACGCCGCGCCGCGTCCAATAAAGGACCAATTGCCGAAGGCTCTTTGAGCACTCCGATACTGCCGATGGCTTCTGTTCTGACCATCGCTTCGGGGTCGTTGATAGCTTCGAGCAGGAAGGGGATTGAGGTGGGCGAACTCATTTCCGCCAGCGTGCGCGCCGCCAGAGCGCGTTCCGCAGCATCCGTGGCCGACAGTAACAACGCGCCTCGCCGCAAGACAAAACCATTCTCTTCCAGCGCCCGTCGCGCTCGCTCGCGTTCCTCTTCGTTGAGGTCCGGCGCGTTGAGTTTTTGGACCAGGGAGACTTCAAAAACTTTGCGGTCGTCCGTGGCACGCGATGAGAGAACTTCTAAAGAATATGGCAGACCTTTGATCAAGAGGCCCACCTCTTGTTTGATTCTCTCCGCCTCGAAGATGCTGCCGGGCAGGGGCGTCGCAGACGAAAGACTCGGATCGAGTTTGAGTCCGTCCAGCGTCAGTTCCAGGGGATGCATCCCAGACGCGAGAGCCGGTGTCTCTAATGTCGTCGGATGACGACCGCCGCCGCTGCTGCCCTGGCTCAAACCTTGTCCGTTAGCTTTGGCTTTATTGATGCCACTGTCCAGGGAAGTCGGCGTCGCGTCCTTCCACACTTCGGTGACTTGAGTTCGAGTCGAGAAGCGCTGGCGGAATAAAAGGACCAGGAGCATTCCCGGACCAAGAAAAGCCACTATCCCGACCGGCGAAATAATGGCGGAGAAAAATCCTCCGCTCTCTGCTTTTTTAACCTGGAGCTTCGATTGAGGTAAGTCCGACTCGTTATCGTAAGCGACTGTCGGCAAATTGGTGGGAAGCTTTATGTCCGAAGCGCTCCCTTGAGTGGCGGCGAGAGGTGTCCTGTTTCTCTGCGCCGCTTCCTGCTCTGCGAGACTCATGTTGGAAAACACCGAGCCTGAAGTTGACGCGAGAGAGCCGTTGGCCGATGCCTCCGTTGGCCGCGTCGTGCTTAGAGTCGCGGGCGCGGATGAAGCGGTGTTGACAGGTGTCGAAGCTGTTCCTGCTTTCTGTGACGGCGGAGACGCGGAAGATGTCTCAACCGTGGCGGGAGACATCAGTTCGAGCAGTTCGCGTTTACCGCAGGGTAACAGTTCGTTGAATCTCGCTCCATAAAGCTCAGGCTTGCATGGCGCTTGAATCGGAGATTGATCGAAGGTCTCTCTTCTGGCTGTGTCCAACCCGCCGCTGACGAGGAGGGTCAGGCGATTGAAGAGCGGTTGCACCCCGACCTCCGCATGGGGCTGAGTCTGGACCAGAATTTCGAGCGAGATGCCGACATGTCTGACCTGCACTCCGCGAGGAATCTCTACCACGCGGCTTTGCCCCGCATCGGGCAGCACGATGTGAAAGCCCTCGTCATCCTTCCACATTTGCGTGTGGGTGAGGGGCGTGTCAGCGGAGAGCGTGACGGTTGTGACATCGTCTGTTTGACGCGTCAGGATGCTCACGAGCCGGACGGAATCTTCCCACGCGTGCTGTGCGTGCAAAGCGATTGATGAACCGAGACCTGTCGCCGCAAACAGCAAAACCACAAACGCTCGACGCGTGAGTTTCTTGATATGAAAGCCGAAGTTTGGCATGGGGCGGCTCAGCAGAATTCTTTAAGGGAACTAAACGGGCTGCGAGTAAGAACCCTCTCAACGGGAATGGAACCGGCGGAACGTGAAGCTCGCATCTGGCATGCGCGTCGTCTTCATAGTCGAATGTGAAAGTGAATCCATCATACCGCGAGCGTAGAATGATGAACCTTGGAAAGTGTCAGGGAATCGCCCGTCTGACGTTTGATTATTCAGTGCAGACAGGCCGGATGCGGTAGGGGCTGACCCGCTCATCTTTTCGGATGAGTCGCTATCAGCATTAATGCCAGCAAGTTGTCAACCGGACGTTCGAGCCTGGTGCGCCCGTACTGCGGCGCTGTGGTCATAAAGAATGTAGCAAAAAACATGTTTAAACACAAGGGTTAAGTGATGCTTTCTGC